>NZ_AUKV01000019.1:0-217001 GCF_000424945.1 Streptomyces sp. 142MFCol3.1 | reverse complement strand
CCTTGCTCTGGCAACACCTCTTCTGGTTCTTCGGGCATCCAGAGGTGTACATCATCGCGCTGCCGTTCTTCGGCATCATCTCCGAGGTCATCCCGGTCTTCTCGCGCAAGCCGATGTTCGGTTACATGGGCCTGATCGGCGCCACCATCGCGATCGCCGGTCTGTCCGTGACGGTGTGGGCCCACCACATGTACGTCACCGGCGGTGTGCTGCTCCCGTTCTTCTCCTTCATGACGTTCCTCATCGCCGTTCCGACGGGTGTGAAGTTCTTCAACTGGATCGGAACGATGTGGAAGGGCTCCTTGTCCTTCGAGACACCGATGCTCTGGGCCGTCGGCTTCCTCATCACCTTCACCTTCGGTGGTCTGACCGGCGTCATCCTGGCCTCGCCGCCGATGGACTTCCACGTCTCCGACTCGTACTTCGTGGTGGCGCACTTCCACTACGTCGTCTTCGGCACCGTGGTGTTCGCGATGTTCTCCGGCTTCCACTTCTGGTGGCCGAAGATGACCGGCAAGATGCTCGACGAGCGGCTCGGCAAGATCACCTTCTGGACGCTGTTCGTCGGCTTCCACGGCACGTTCCTGGTGCAGCACTGGCTGGGCGCCGAGGGCATGCCGCGTCGTTACGCGGACTACCTCGCGGCCGACGGCTTCACCGCGCTGAACACGATCTCGACGATCAGCTCGTTCCTGCTCGGCCTGTCGATCCTGCCGTTCCTCTACAACGTGTGGAAGACGGCCAAGTACGGCAAGCCGGTCGGCGTCGACGACCCGTGGGGCTACGGCCGCTCGCTGGAGTGGGCGACGTCCTGCCCGCCGCCGCGGCACAACTTCCTCACCCTGCCGCGGATCCGCAGCGAATCCCCGGCGTTCGACCTGCACCACCCGGAGATCGCCGCTCTCGACCAGCTCGAGAACGCCGGTCACGGTACGTCGGCTCTGTCTGGTGGCAAGGAGGCCGGCCAGTGAAGGTCCAAGGCAAGATGTTCATCTGGCTGGCCGTCTTCATCCTCGTCATGGCGATCGTCTATGGCGTGTGGTCGAAGGAACCGGCCGGTACCACGGCGCTCTTCCTGGGCTTCGGTCTGAGCATCATGATCGGCTACTACCTGGCCTTCACGGCCCGGCGGGTCGACCAGATGGCCCAGGACAACAAGGAGGCCGACGTCGCGGACGAGGCCGGCGAGGTGGGCTTCTTCAGCCCGCACAGCTGGCAGCCGCTCGCGCTCGGTGTCGGTGGCGCGCTCGCCTTCATGGGCGTCGTCTTCGGCTGGTGGCTGCTGTACTTCTCGGCCCCGATCATCATGATCGGCCTGTGGGGCTGGGTCTTCGAGTACTACCACGGTGAGAACCGCACCCAGTAGGGCGCGCCGATCACCCGGGAGCCCGGACTTTCCGCGAGGAGGGTCCGGGCTCCCTCGTTTGCCGGTAGCCGTCCCCCGCACGGGTCACCCGCCGCGCAGCAGTTGACGGTCGTTCATAGCGTGGGGCCATGAACGACTTTCCGCGCATCCGCACGGTCGTCGGCTGCACCGCCCTGGTGGTCGCCCTCGGCGCCGGCGTCACCGCCTGCTCCGACGGCCATCCGCTCTCGGCGAAGCCGTACGACGCGGCGGGACTGATCTCCTTCAACGGTGTATCCGGCGACGGCAAGAAGGCCGCGAAGATCGACCCGGACAAGCCTCTGGAAATCACCGCCGAGGACGACGACGAGCAGATCACCGACGTCACGGCCACGGACGCGTCAGGACGCTATGTCGTGGGCGAACTCGCCGCCGACGGCAGCCGCTGGCACAGCACCTCCCCGCTGGCCGCAGGCGCCCACTACTCGGTGCGGGTGAGCACCGAGGACGAGGACGGCGCCCAGGGCCGCAAGACCTTCGAGTTCGACACCACCACGCCCACCACGAAGCAGCACGTGGACGTGAAGTTCGGCCCGAAGGAGGGCACGTACGGGGTGGGGCAGCCCGTCACGGCCGAACTCAGCGTCCCCGTCAAGGACAAGGCGGCCCGCACGGTCGTCGAGCGGGCCCTCCAGGTCGACTCGATCCCCGCCGTGGAGGGCGCCTGGCACTGGGTGGACGACAAGACGCTGCACTACCGCCCCAAGGAGTTCTGGCCCGTCCACGCCACGATCCAGGCGCACAGCAACCTGGCGGGCATCCGGATCGGCGACCGTCTGTGGGGCGGCAACGCCAAGGCGCTGAAACTCACCACCGGAGACAAGCTCGTCGCTGTGACGGACGCCGCCTCGCACTCCATGACGGTCTACCGCAACGGCCGGCAGATCAACCAGATCCCGGTCACCACCGGCAAGCCCGGCTTCGAGACCCGCAACGGCGTCAAGGTGGTGCTGGAGAAGCAGTACTTCGTACGGATGCGCGGCACCACCGTCGGCATCGCCGAGGGCAGCGCCGACTCGTACGACCTGCCCGTCTACTACGCCACCCGGGTCACCTGGAGCGGCGAGTACGTGCACGCCGCGCCCTGGTCCGTGGGCGAACAGGGATACGCCAACGTCAGCCACGGCTGCACCGGCATGAGCACCAGCAACGCCAAGTGGTTCTTCGACAATGTCCGCGAGGGCGACATCGTGCAGGTCAAGAACTCCAACGGCGCGACGATGGACCCGTTCGGCAACGGCTTCGGCGACTGGAACATGCCCTGGAAGAAGTGGCGCGAGGGCAGCGCCGTCGTGGGCGGCACCCCCGATGCCCCCGCGCCGGCGGAGAAGGCCCGCCTGCGCCCAGAGTCCGTGTGACGTCCGGGCGCCGGGTGGGAGCCCGCCTCTCAGGCGCCCAGAAGAGCCTTGCGGCGCAGCAGGGAGGCCAGCGAGGCCGCGAACTCGACCGGGTCCACCGGATGGGTCACGGCCGCCTCCGCGCGGCTCCACGTGGCCAGCCAGGCGTCCTGGGGCCGGCCGATCAGGACGAGCACGGGAGGGCAGTTGAAGACCTCGTCCTTGATCTGCCGGCACAGACCCATGCCGCCCATCGGCACGGCCTCGCCGTCCAGCACACAGACGTCGATGCCGCCCTTGTCGAGCTCGCGGACGACGGCGGCCGGCGTCGCGCACTCCACGAACTCGACGACAGGGACGTCGGGAGCGGGCCTGCGCCCGGTTGCGAGCCGCACCTGTTCGCGGGTGTTGGAGTCGTCGCTGTAGACCAGCACCGTGGCGGTCGGCTGCATTCTTCCTCCGAGACGTCGGCGTCGTACGGACATGAAGCGATCGGGCTGATCGGTCAGGCCCCGATGCGCGGATGCTACTCCCTTGAACACCTCGTCAACACCGGTTCGGACAGGCCTTCGATGGGCCATATGGGCTGGACACACCCCATCAACACTCCGAACGGCACCCCCCGGGGTGAGGGCGGGATAAGCGACCGACATAATGTCGGTCGTGGCGACAGCAACGACAGTAGAAACCGGGCACGCGCACCCGTCGGTCAATCGGCCGAACCTCACCAGCGTCGGAACCATCATCTGGCTGAGTTCCGAGCTGATGTTCTTCGCGGCCCTCTTCGCGATGTACTTCACCCTGCGATCGGTGACCGGGCCGGAGCACTGGAAGGAAATGGCGTCCAGCCTGAACTTCCCGTTCTCCGCGACGAACACCACGATCCTGGTCCTCTCCTCTCTGACCTGCCAGCTCGGCGTCTTCGCCGCCGAGCGCGGGGACGTGAAGAAGCTCCGGATGTGGTTCGTCGTCACCTTCATCATGGGTGCGATCTTCATCGGCGGTCAGGTCTTCGAGTACACCGAGCTGGTCAAGAAGGACGGGCTCTCGCTCTCCTCCGACCCGTACGGCTCGGTGTTCTACCTGACCACCGGCTTCCACGGACTGCACGTGACGGGCGGCCTGATCGCCTTCCTGCTGGTCCTCGGCCGCACCTACGCGGCCCGGAGGTTCACCCATGAGCAGGCGACCGCCGCCATCGTCGTGTCCTACTACTGGCACTTCGTCGATGTCGTCTGGATCGGCCTCTTCGCCACGATCTACATGATCAAGTAGCCGGGCCCACCGCCCGACACATCCAGAAGCATCGACGCAGAAGATCCTGACACCGGGGTAATCCGTGAAAAAGCTCTCCGCACGACGACGCCATCCGCTGGCGGCGGTCGTCGTCCTACTCCTCGCGCTGGCGGCCACCGGGGGGCTGTACGCCGCGTTCGCACCCGCGGGCAAGGCGCAGGCCGATGAAACCTCCCAGTCCCTCGCCATCGACGAGGGCCACAAGCTCTACGCCGTAGGCTGCGCAAGCTGCCACGGCACCGGCGGTCAGGGCACCTCCGACGGCCCGAGCCTCGTGGGCGTCGGCGCCGCGGCGGTCGACTTCCAGGTCGGCACCGGCCGTATGCCGGCCCAGCAGCCGGGCGCGCAGATCCCGAAGAAGAAGGTCATCTACTCGCAGGCCGAGATCGACCAGCTCGCGGCGTACATCGCTTCGCTCGGCGCCGGTCCCGCGATCCCGACCAAGAACCAGGTCAGCCCCGAGGGGGCGGACATCGCCGCGGGTGGCGAGCTCTTCCGCACCAACTGCGCCCAGTGTCACAACTTCACCGGCAAGGGCGGCGCGCTGACCCACGGCAAGTACGCGCCCAGCCTGGAAGGTGTCGACCCGAAGCACATCTACGAGGCCATGCAGACCGGCCCGCAGAACATGCCGTCCTTCCCCGACACGACGCTGTCGACGAAGAACAAGCAGGACATCATCGCGTACCTCGACGCGGTCAACGGTGACGACACCGAGAGCCCCGGCGGCCTCGAACTGGGTGGCCTCGGGCCGGTCAGTGAGGGCCTGTTCGGCTGGGTGTTCGGTCTCGGCGCGCTGATCGCCGTCGCCGTCTGGGTCGCCGCTCGGACCGCAAAGGCCAAGAAGTCATGAGTAGCCAAGACATTCCAGAAGAGAACCTGCCCGCTGCGCAGGACGCCGACGAGCACGCTCACGGCACGGTAGCCGTCGCGGACGAGACGAACCCGTTCGCGGACCCCGGTCTGCCGCCCCACGAGCACCGCATCCAGGACATCGACGAGCGGGCCGCCAAGCGGTCCGAGCGCACGGTCGCCTTCCTGTTCACGCTGTCGATGCTGGCGACCGCCGGCTTCATCGCGTCGTACGTGACGATCCCGAGCGACAAGTCGATCTACGTCTTCCCGATCGGGCACATCAGCGCGATGAACTTCGCGCTCGGTCTGACCCTGGGCGTGGCGCTGTTCACGATCGGCGCGGGTGCGGTCCACTGGGCCCGCACCCTGATGTCCGACGTCGAGATCATCGACGAGCGTCACCCGATCGCGGCTGAGCCCGAGGTCAAGGCCAAGGTCCTGGCCGACTTCAAGCAGGGCGCCAAGGAGTCCGCGCTCGGCCGACGCAAGCTGATCCGCAACACGATGTTCGGCGCGCTGGCCCTGTTCCCGCTCTCCGGCGTGGTGCTGCTGCGCGACCTCGGTCCGCTGCCCGGCACCAAGCTCCGCCACACGCTGTGGTCCAAGGGCAAGCTGCTCGTCAACATGAACACGAACGAGCCGCTGCGTCCTTCGGACGTCGCCGTCGGTTCGCTCACCTTCGCCAAGCCCGAGGGCCTGGAGGAGCACGACGAGGACTTCCAGAAGGAGATCGCCAAGGCGGCCCTGATGATCGTCCGGCTCCAGCCGGGGAACATCAAGGACAAGCAGGAACTCGAGTGGTCCCACGAGGGCATCGTGGCCTACTCGAAGATCTGCACCCACGTCGGTTGCCCGATCTCCCTGTACGAGCAGCAGACGCACCACGTCCTCTGCCCGTGCCACCAGTCCACCTTCGACCTCTCCGACGGTGCCCGAGTCATCTTCGGCCCGGCCGGTCACGCCCTGCCGCAGCTGCGCATCGGCGTGAACGACGAGGGCTACCTCGAGGCGCTCGGCGACTTCGAAGAGCCCGTCGGTCCTGCATTCTGGGAGCGCGGATGAGCACTACCACGACCTCCGACTCGCGCTCGCGCGAGAAGGCGCCCGCGGGTGAGCGGGTAGCCGACTGGGCCGACGGCCGCCTGGGGATCTACTCCCTGGCCAAGGCCAACATGCGCAAGATCTTCCCCGACCACTGGTCGTTCATGTTGGGTGAGGTCTGCCTCTACAGCTTCATCGTCATCATCCTCACGGGTGTGTACCTGACGCTGTTCTTCCACCCGTCGATGAACGAGGTGGAGTACCACGGCAGCTACGTCCCGCTGCAGGGCCAGCTGATGTCCGAGGCGTTCAACTCGACCATGCACATCTCCTTCGATGTGCGCGGTGGTCTGCTGATCCGGCAGATCCACCACTGGGCGGCGCTGATCTTCCTCGCCGGCATGTTCGTGCACATGATGCGCGTGTTCTTCACGGGTGCGTTCCGCAAGCCCCGTGAGGTCAACTGGGTCTTCGGATTCCTGCTGTTCGTCCTGGGCATGTTCACCGGCTTCACCGGCTACTCGCTCCCGGACGACCTCCTCTCCGGCACCGGTGTCCGCTTCATGGAGGGCGCGATCCTGTCCGTGCCGATCGTCGGCACGTACCTGTCGTTCTTCCTCTTCGGCGGCGAGTTCCCGGGCGGCGACTTCGTGGCCCGCTTCTACTCGGTGCACGTGCTGCTGCTGCCGGGCATCATGCTCGGCCTGGTCGTCGGCCACCTGATCCTGGTCTTCTACCACAAGCACACGCAGTTCGCGGGCCCCGGCAAGACGAACAACAACGTCGTCGGCATGCCGCTGCTGCCGGTCTACATGGCCAAGGCCGGAGGCTTCTTCTTCCTGGTCTTCGGTGTCATCGCGGCCATCGCGGCGATCGCCTCGATCAACCCGATCTGGTCCCTGGGCCCGTACCGTCCGGACCAGGTGTCCACGGGCGCCCAGCCCGACTGGTACATGGGCTTCTCCGAGGGTCTGATCCGTGTCATGCCCGGCTGGGAGATCAACTTCTGGGGTCACACGCTCGTCCTGGGCGTGTTCATCCCGCTGATCATCTTCCCGCTGGTCCTGGTCGCGATCGCGGTCTACCCGTTCATCGAGTCCTGGGTCACCGGCGACAAGCGCGAGCACCACATCCTGGACCGCCCTCGCAACGTCCCGACCCGGACCGCGTTCGGTGCCGCCTGGATCAGCTGGTACTTCGTCCTGCTCGTCGGTGGTGGCAACGACCTCTGGGCCACGCACTTCCACCTGTCGATCAACTCGATCACCTGGTTCGTCCGGATCGCGTTCTTCGTCGTGCCGGTGCTGGTCTTCCTCGCCACCAAGCGGATCTGCCTCGGCCTCCAGCGCCGCGACCGGGACAAGGTGCTGCACGGCCGCGAGTCGGGCATCATCAAGCGTCTGCCGCACGGTGAGTTCATCGAGGTCCACGAGCCGCTCAGCCAGGACGCGCTGCACACGCTCACCGCGCACGAGCAGTACAAGCCGGCCGAGATCGGCCCGACGGTCGACGAGAACGGTGTCGAGCGCAAGGTCAACGGCCCGGAGCGACTGCGCGCCAAGCTGAGCAAGGGCTTCTACGGGGAGGACAACCAGATCCCCAAGCCCACGGTCGAGGAGTACAAGGAGATCACGAGCGGCCACGGCCACCACTGATCACCCACCGATCCTGCTGATCGCCACGGCTGGAGCCCCGTCCATTGCATGGACGGGGCTCTTTGCCGTCCTCCGGGCTGGATAGGGTGGAGCCTGCCGGTACGTGCGTGCGTACCCGCCTTTTGTACGTGTCTACGAACCCAGGAGCGGCATATGAGTGCTGTGACCCCCGCTGGAGGCGACATCGCGGCGGGCCGTTCCTGGCCCGAGGTACTGAACGGCCTGCTCGAAGGCCGTGACCAGAGCGCCGACGACACGGCGTGGGCGATGGACCGCATCATGCGCGGCGAGGCGACGGACGCGCAGATCGCCGGCTTCGCGGTGGCGCTGCGCGCCAAGGGCGAGACGGTCGAGGAGATCTCCGGACTCGTCCGGACGATGTACGAGCACGCCAACGTGATCGAGGTGCCGGGCCCGGCGGTGGACATCGTCGGGACGGGCGGCGACGGCGCGAAGACGGTGAACATCTCCACGATGTCCGCGATCGTGGTCGCCGGGACCGGCGCCAAGGTCGTCAAGCACGGCAACCGGGCCGCGTCGTCGGCCTCGGGCGCCTCGGACGTCCTGGAGAAGCTCGGCGTCAATCTGCAACTGACGCCGAAGCGGGTCGCCGAGGTGGCCGAAGAGGCCGGGATCACCCTCTGCTTCGCCGTGAAGTTCCATCCGGCGCTGCGTCACGTGGCGGCCGCGCGCGGCCAGCTGGGGATCCGGACGACGTTCAACATCCTCGGCCCGCTGACCAACCCGGCACGGGTGAAGGCCCAGGCCGTCGGCGTGGCGGACCCGCGCATGGCGCCCATCGTGGCCGGTGTCTTCGCCGAGCGGGGCAACTCCTCGCTGGTCTTCCGCGGCGACGACGGGCTCGACGAGCTGACCACCACGTCGACGTCGCGCGTCTGGGTCGTGCGCGACGGCAAGGTGACCGAGGAGCGCTTCGACCCGCGTGACGTGGGGATCGAGCTCGTCCCGGTGGAGGCCCTGCGCGGCGCCGACGCCTCGTACAACGCGGACGTCGCGCGACGGCTGCTGAACGGCGAGCACGGTCCCGTGCGGGACGCGGTCCTGCTGAACTCGGCGGCTGCGCTGGTGGCGCTCTCGCCGGGCGACGCACCGCTGGCGGAGCAGATCCGTGCCGCCATGGCACAGGCGGCCGAGTCGATCGACTCGGGGGCCGCGAAGCAGGCCCTCGACCGGTGGGTGCGGGTCAGCAACGCCTGACCACTGCTGTCCGTACCCGATGTGACACAGGGCGCAGTCCGGATCCTGGACTGCGCCTTGCACGTCGAAGATCTTCTGGCAAGATGCTGTACCAGGTCATGAGTGACAGCCATCAGGCCCCGGCCGGCTGTCCGGCAACCCTCCGTCCGTGGCGGGGTGCCCCGGGTGAAGACCAGGCCGTAGGCAGCGAGGTCTACGGCAAGCGCGGACCCCTCGCGTCACCAGGGGTCCTGGTCGTTCGAGGGAGCCTTCTGTGAGCAAGCGAATGCGATAGGGCGTCGAGCCCCGCCTCCGCGTACCCCTTTCACCTTTTTCCCGCGCCGAGCCGTACCTCCGTGCACCGGCCGCGCGGTGATTCCGCCTGCCTCTCACAGGAGCTCGCCATGTCTGTCACCACCGTTGCCGCCGACCGGTCCGTCTGTGCCCCTCTGGCCGTTCTCGGGCGAGATGTCACCGTCCCGCTCGTGACGGGCGGCGAGGTCGGCTACGCCGCGCTCGACTACGCCGCCAGCGCCCCCGCCCTCCAGCGGGTGTGGGACGACGTCGCCGCGTACGCCCCGTACTACGGCAGCGTGCACCGCGGGGCCGGCTACCTCTCGCAGCTGTCCACCGACCTGTTCGAGAACGCCCGCCGGACCGTCGCCGGATTCCTCGACTGCCGCCCTGACGACCAGGTCGTCTTCACCCGCTCCACGACCGACTCGCTCAACCTGCTCGCCGCCACCCTTCCGGCCGACTGCCAGGTCTTCGTCTTCGAGACCGAGCACCATGCCTCGCTGCTGCCCTGGCGGGACGCGCGCGTGACGTATCTGAACGCCCCGCGCACCCCCGAGCAGGCGGTCGCGACGCTGGAGCGGGCCCTCGCCGACCGCGACCCTTCCCCAAGCTCTCGGCTGCGCTCGAGCAGGGGAGGCCCCTTTGGCCCGGCCCTGGTCTGCGTCACCGGCGCCTCGAACGTCACCGGCGAACTCTGGCCGGTGCGCGAACTGGCCGCCGCCGCGCACGCCCACGGCGCGCGCATCGTGCTGGACGCCGCGCAGCTGGCCCCGCACCACCCGGTGTCGGTGCGGGACCTCGACGTCGACTGGGTCGCCTTCTCCGGACACAAGCTGTACGCGCCCTTCGGTGCCGGCGTCCTCGCGGGCCGCGCCGACTGGCTTCGGGAGGCCGACCCGTACCTGGCGGGCGGCGGCGCGAGCCGCAAGGTGTCGCGGCGCGAGGACGGCGGTGTGGACGTGGAGTGGCATGACACCGCCGCGCGGCACGAGGCCGGTTCGCCGAACGTCATCGGCGCCTACGCGATCGCGTCCGCCTGCAAGGCGCTCACCGAGGCCGGCTTCGACACGCTGGTCGCCCGCGAGCGGCACCTGATCGACACGGTCCGCGCCGGTCTCGCAGGCGTACCCGAGGTGCGGGTGCTCTCGCTCTTCGGCGACGACGCCGCGCGCGTCGGTGTGATCTCCTTCGTCGTCGAGGGCTGGAACAGCTCGCACTTCGCCGCGGCGCTCTCCGCCGAGTACGGCATCGGTGTCCGCGACGGCCTCTTCTGCGCCCACCCGCTGGTCAGGACCCTGCTCGGCAGCGACCCGCAGACCCAGGGGGAGTGCGGGGCCCCGGAAGCCGAGCCCGGCGAGAAGTCCCTCAACGCGATCCGCGTCAGCTTCGGCGCGGGTACGCCCGACGAGCACGTCGAGCGCTTCGTGACCGCGGTGAGGGAGCTCGTGCGGGACGGCGCGAAGTGGCGGTACCGCACGGAGGACGGCCGCTGCGTGCCCGCGGTCTGAGCGGGGCTGTCGTCAAGGGCCGCCCGTCGACCGGGCGGTCCTTCGTGCCGCGGTCACACGATCAGGAGTCGAGCCCGATCGCGAACGCCGCCTCCAGGTCGTGCTGGGAGTAGGTGCGGAACGCGACGTGCGTGTCCGTGGCCTCGACGCCGGGGATCTTGCTGATCTTGCCGGGGATGACGTCCGCGAGGTCGTCGTGGGCCTGCACCCGGACCATCGCGATCAGGTCGTACGTGCCCGTGACGGAGAAGACCTCGCTGACGGAATCCAGCGCGGCGATCGACTCGGCGATCTCGGGGATCCGGTCCACGCTGGTCTTGATGAGGACGATCGCGGTGATCACGGCTGGTTCTCTCCCTCGGGGGCCGCTGCTGAGGCTCTCACCCTACTCGCGGTCCCACCCGCCCGGTCGCCGCGCCGGGGGTCCGCCGTGCGGCCGGGCCGCCGCCGGGGGAGGTGTCCCCTCGGCGGGCCCGGAGGCCGTCCGGCCGAACCGCAGCCACGCGTAGCCGAAGCCGAGTGTGAAGCCCACCAGGTGGGCCAGATAGGCGACCCCGGGGCCGCCGTCGTCCTGGCCCGCCGCCAGCCACTGGAGGATCACCCAGAAGGGCAGCACCACCCAGGCCGGGAAGCGCAGCGGCAGGAAGAAGAGGAACGGCAGGAGACTGGTCACCCGGGCCGTGGGGAACAGGTACAGAAACGCGCCGAGGACCGCGGAGATCGCCCCGGAGGCGCCGACCAGGGACTGCTGCGACTCCGCGTTGGCCGCGGCGTAGCCGAGGAGCGCGAGATAGCCGCAGACCACGTAGAAGAGGGCGAACTGCAGATGCCCCATGCGTTCCTCGGTCATCAGCCCGAAGACGAAGAAGAAGAGCATGTTGCCCAGGAGATGGAGCCAACTGCCGTGGATGAAGAGGGCAGTGGCGGGGGTCAGCGCCTCGCGCGCGGCTCCGTCGAACAGATCGCCGGGGACCACGCCCCAGCGCCGGAAGTAGGCCCGCTGCGCGGCGGCCAGCGCGTCCCCGGTGCCGTAGACCGGATTGAGGCCGGACGCCGGGCCGATCACGAAGATCAGACAGCACAGGGCGATCAGCCCGTACGTCACCGGCGCCGACTGACCTCGTACCGCTCTGCCGACCGTCGTACCGCATTTGCTGATCATGGTGCAGAGCATGGCGTAACGGGACGGATGAACACAGACCGCCTCGCCGCGGTGGACGGCGGAGCGTCGGGGAGCCGCCAGGCCGTAGGGTTACGAGCCACATGCACCGGGAGACTGGCGCTGGACGGACACTAGAAGGAAGCGGACTGCCTCATGACGGTTCCCCTGCCGGACACCAAGACGCGCTGGCGCTGCACTCTCTGCGGCAACCTCACGCGTTTCGACGTGACCCGCTCGTCGAAGGTCGTCGAGTATGTGCACCTCGACCTGGCCGGTGAGCCGAAGGTCGAGGAGCGCGAGGTGGTCAGTGAGACCATCGAGTCGGTCCGGTGCCGCTGGTGCAACGCGGTGGACCAGGTGGAACTGGTGGACAGGCCGGGCGCCGGCTCCTGAGGGAGCGGGCCCCACAGACATTGGGGTGACGGATGGTGGAGACCACAGGCGGGGAGCCGGACGACGGCGCCGCCGAGGTGCTCGACCGTCCGCTGCCCGACGGCGTGCGCCGCCGCGTCGTGCAGATCGTCTCCGACGGCTTCGGCGGGCTGACCGTCGGTGAACTGCCCGCCCAGTTGCGGCAGTATGCGCGGTTCACCCCCAATCGTCGGGCCAAGTTCGCCGGGAACGCCATGGCGGCGGCCCTGGAGACGGACACGCTGTTCAGGCAGCGCATCGCCGAGAAGCTGAGAGAGGCGCAGCCGGAGATCGCCGGTGCCCTCGACTCGGGCGCGCCACCCCCGGCCGCGGATCCGCTGGACGTGGCGGCCGCGGCCTATGTGCTGCGCCCCGCGGGCTGGGTGAAGCTGGTGACCGCCGCCGGCGAGGAGGCCCTGCGGGCGGATGCCGAGCGCGCCGACGAGGAGACCCGGGCCGAGCTGGAGCGGCTGCGGGCGGAGCTCGCCGAGGCCCGCGGTCAGACCAGGGCCGAGACGGAACGGCTGCGCGCGGAAGTGGAGTCGGCGAAGAAGGAAGCGGAATCGCTTCACCGCAAGCTGCGCGGGGCCCTCAGCGACGTCAAGCGCGGCGAGGCGGCCCTGCGCAAGCTCCAGGGCGAGATGGACGGCGTACGGGCGGAGGCGCAGGCCCAGGTCTCCGCCTCCGACAGCGAGACCCGGCGACTCAAGGCGCGCCTCGGCGAGGTCGAGGCCAATCTGGAGGCGGCACGGCGGGCGGCGCGTGAGGGCCGCAGCGTCGAGGACATGCGGGTGCGGCTGCTCCTCGACACGGTGCTGGACGCCGCCCAGGGGCTGCGGCGCGAACTCGCCCTGCCGCCCGTGTCGGTGCGGCCGGCGGAGACCGTCGACGCGGTCGAACCGGGACGAATGACGCCAAAAGACATCGCCGCTCGCGCGCTGTCCGAGAACGATCCCGCGATCCTCGACCAACTGCTCGCGCTGCCGCAGGCGCATCTGGTCGTCGACGGCTACAACGTCACCAAGACGGGCTATCCGCAGATGCCGCTGGAGAAGCAGCGGCTGCGGCTCCTCGGGCAGCTGTCGCAGCTCGCCGCGCAGACCGGCTCCGAGGTGACCTGTGTCTTCGACGGGGCCGAACTGGCCGCGCCGGTGCTGCTCGCGCCGCCGCGCGGGGTGCGGGTGCTGTTCTCCAAGGCCGGTGTCACCGCCGACGAGCTGATCCGTCAGCTGGTCCGTGCGGAGCCTTTGGGGCGGCCGGTCATCGTGGTCTCGACCGACCGCGAGGTGGCCGACGGCATCGCCAAGGCGGGTGCCCGGCCGGTGGCCTCCGCGGTGCTCCTCAAGCGTTTTTCGCGCGGCTGACCATCTGCGGCCTAAGGCCCATAGGCAACGTACGCCCCATGTGTAACGTCCGGGCGTGATGCCCGAATTGGCGTGACCTTCACGCAACGTAGTGTCAGAGCCGCATCACTGCATGTGAGTTGCCGGCAAAGAATGCGCTCGGTGACCGAGATTTTTCCTATGAGGATTTGAACTGATCACAGGAAGGTCACTAGGGTCAGGCCTCGAACCTCCGCTCGGGTGATCACTCATTGGGAGTGACGGTGGAGGGGCACCGCCCGTCGCACATTCGGCAGGCGGCTGGAGGAAGAAGGAGCTCGCCTTCGTGGCGTCCCACCGTCGACCCAAGCAGCCGAGCCGCACCCGTGTGACCGTGCTCACCACCGCCGCCGCTGCTGCCGTGGCCCTCAGCGCCAACGCCGCCAATGCCGCGCCGAGCGAGAAGCCGAGCAAGGACGAGGTCAAGTCGAAGGTCGACAAGCTCTACGAGGAGGCCGAGAAGGCCACCGAGAAGCTGAACGGCGCCAAGGAGAAGCAGGAGAAGCTGCAGAAGCAGATCAGCTCCCTGCAGGACAACGTCGCCCGCGGCCAGGAGGAGCTCAACGAGCTGCGTGACGGCCTCGGTTCGATGGCCAGCGCCCAGTACCGGACCGGCGGCATCGACCCCTCCGTGGCGCTCTTCCTCTCCTCCGACCCGGACGACTACCTCGACAAGGCGTCCGCGATGGACCAGCTGAGTGCTCAGCAGGTCGAGGCGCTCAAGAAGGTCCAGGAGAAGCAGCGTTCGCTCGCCCAGCAGCGTTCCGAGGCCTCCGAGAAGCTCAAGGACCTCGCCGACACCCGGGCGGAGCTGGCCAAGAAGAAGAAGGAAGTCCAGGGCAAGCTCGGTGAGGCGCAGAAGCTCCTCAACACCCTGACGGCCAAGGAGAAGGCGGCTCTCGACGCCGAGCAGGACCGCGCCAGCCGCGCCAGCGAGCGCAGCGCCCTGGGCGGCTCCAGCACCCCCGCCTCCGGCCGTGCCGGTGCCGCGTTCAGCGCGGCCCAGAGCAAGATCGGCTCGCCGTACGTCTACGGCGCCTCCGGCCCCAGCTCCTTCGACTGCTCCGGCCTCACCTCCTGGGCCTACGCCCAGGCCGGTGTCTCCATCCCGCGCACCTCCCAGGCGCAGGCCAACGCGGGCACGCGCATCTACTCGCAGAGCGACCTCCAGGTCGGCGACCTGGTCATCTTCTACGGCGACATGCACCACGTCGGCCTGTACGCGGGCAACGGCCAGGTGCTGCACGCCCCGCGCACCGGCACGGTCGTGCGCTACGAGTCGATCGGCAACATGCCCTTCCAGTTCGGCGTCCGGATCTGACGCACGCCTCCTGACGAGCCCTCGCCGAAGCCTCGGCGGGGGCTCTCGTCGCTCCGCCCAAACGGGCGAATTGCGGTACCGCCCGCTCACCCCGCGACCCGTCCGTGACCTGCGTCTGAGGCGGGGCACCGCGTCATGTGGCCGCAGGGACCTTTGGCCGTCGCGCAGTCGCACGGCTACTGTCTGGCGCGTTTCCCCCAATCCGGGGGACCGTCAGCGGAAGGGAGAGCGGCCACCCGTGGGGTTTCATCGCCGCCTTGCACCGTCCGGCTTCGACCGGGGCGTCGGCGCCTTCGGTCTCGCCGCCTGCGTGATGTCCGCGGCGGCCGCCGCACTCGGCGCCCTGCCCGCCACCGCGGCACCGCAGGACGACACCCGGGCCGAGGTGGACCGCCTGTACACACAGGCGGAGAAGGCCACCGAGGCGTACAACAAGGCCGACGAGCGGACCGACTCCCTGCGTGAGCAGGTCGGCACGGCACAGGACGAGATCGCCCGGCAGCAGGAACGCATCAACACCATGCGGGACACGCTCGGTTCGCTCGCGGGCGCCCAGTACCGCTCCGGCGGCCTCGACCCCTCCCTGGCGCTGCTGTTCTCCGACGACCCGGCCGAGTACATCGACAAGGCCGCCGCGCTCGACCGGATCAGCTCCCACCAGGCCGGCGAGCTCAGGGATCTCCAGTTCGCCATGCGCGAACTCGCGCAGAAGCGCGAGGAGGCCACCGGCAAGCTCGCCGAACTGGAGAAGAGCCGCAAGGCCGTCGCCCGGCACAAACGGACAGTGGAGCGAAAGCTCGCCGAGGCGCGCCGGCTGCTCAACTCGCTGCCCTACGCCGAACGCGCCGCCTACGACCGGGCGTCCCGCTCCGGCCGCTCGGACCTGCCCGACCTCGAAGACGCCGTCCCGTCCTCCGCCCGCGCGGCCGCCGCGGTCGCCGCGGCCCGCTCCGCGCTCGGCCGCCCCTATGTCTGGGGCGCCAACGGGCCGGGCGGCTTCGACTGTTCGGGCCTCATGCAGTGGTCCTACGCGCAGGCCGGGGTCGGGCTGCCGCGCACCTCGCAGGCCCAGCGGTACGCGGGCCGGCAGGTGCCGCTCTCCCAGGCGCAGCCCGGCGACCTCATCGCCTACCGCTCCGACGCCAGCCACATCGCGATGTACATGGGCAACGGTCAGGTGATCCACGCCCCGTACCCCGGTGCTCCGGTGCGGTACGACCCGGTGGGCATGATGCCGGTCTCGTCGGTCACCAGGGTCTGACCGCGGCCCGACCGGAGTCCGAAGCGCCCGGGCCGCCGTACGATCGGGAACGTGGCTGGTCGAAGGCGCGCGTCGAGAGCGGGACTCTCCCTGGTGCTGCTGCTCGCCGTGCTCGTCGGCTGCGGCGGCCGGACGTCCTCGGACACCGTGCCGGCCGAGGTGCAACGGGTCCTCGACCTGCGCGCCGCCGCGGTGCTCGCCCGGGACGAGCCGGCGTACCGGGCGACCGGGCGGCCGGCCGGCGCCGATCCGGACTTCGCGAACCTGCGCGCCGTCCCGCTGGAGTCCTGGGCGTACCGCGTGACCGACGTCCACCGCACCGGCGACCGGGCCACGGCCGACGTTCAGTTGCGCTACCGCATCAAGGGGTACGACGCCGCGCCCGTCACCGTAGGCCGCGCCCTGCGCCTGGTCCGCGCCGGCGGGACCTGGTACGTCGCGTCCGACGAGCCCGCGAAGAAGGCCAGCGAACAGCTGTGGGAGCAGGGGCCGGTGGCGGTCGTGCACGGCGAGCGCAGTCTGGCGCTGGGGGTGGGGCAGTCCGCAGAGCGGCTGCGCGACTACGCCGGGCTGGCGGACCGCGCGGTGCCCGCCGCGTCCGAGGCGTGGGGCACGGACTGGTCGCGGCACGTCGTCGTGCTCGTGCCGAAGTCGCTGGAGGGCATGGCCGGGCTGCTCGGCGCCCCGGCGTCCGGGTACCGCGGGATCGCGGCGGTCACCACGGGTGAGGCGGGCGGGTCCGGGAAGGCGCCGGCGGACCGGATCATCGTCAATCCCGACGCGTTCGGCGTCCTCGGCGACTTCGGCAAGCAGGTCGTGCTCACCCACGAGACGACCCATGTCGCCACTCGTGCCCACACCTCGGCCGCCACGCCGTTGTGGCTCTCCGAGGGTTACGCGGACTGGGTCGGCTACCGCGGCAGCGGGCGGACGGCCTCGCAGGTCGCGCCGGAGCTGCAGCGTGCCGTGCGGGACGGGAGCCTGCCGGCCGCGCTGCCGGTCGACGGGGACTTCGGGTTCAGCGGGGACGCGGCGCGGCTGGCACGGGCGTACGAGGGCGGCTGGCTGGCCTGTCGGCTGATCGCGGACCGGTGGGGCGAGGTTCGCCTGAACGACTTCTACCGCGCCGTCGGCGACCACGAGAAGCGCGCCGGGGCGGTCGAGGACGCGCTGCGGGGCGTGCTGCACACGACGCCGGAGCGCTTCACCGCGCAGTGGCGGGACTACCTCAGGGCGCAGCTGCTTCCAGCCGGGTGATCGCCTCGGTCAGCCACGCCCGCTCCGCCTCGCCCGTCGCACGGGCCACCCGCAGCATGCCCTCCCGGAACAGGTCGCCGCTGTCCTCGGCCCGCACGGGCTCGCCGTCGCGGTAGAAGAAGCTCGCCGGCGTCCGGAGGAAGTCCAGCCTGCGGCGCAGCACCGCGGCCTGCTCCTGCCGGTCGGGCAGGTGGCGCAGGAAGGCCAGCAGGGTGTTGAACCGCACCTGGTCGGTGATCTCCGCCTGCTTGGGGTGGCGCAGCCGCTCCAGCAGATCCTCACGGCCCCGGTCGGTGAGCGACAGGATGCGGCGGGGGGCCGCGCTGCTGCCGGGCTCCGTGCGCTGGTCCAGCTTGCCCGCGACGACCAGGCGGGTGATCGCGGGGTACAGGGCCCCGTCGCTGACCGGGCGGACATGGCCGCTGAGCGCCTTGATGCGTTCCTTCAACTCATAGCCGTGCAGCGGTTCTTCGGACAGGAAACCGAGGATCGACAGCTCCAGCATGCGGCGGCTCTCCGTGGTTGCGGGTCTCTTGATGTCATGGTACCTCTTATCGAGTTATCTCGAAACGAGGTAGCTCTGTTCGAGGTGTCGCGGCGAACCGCACTCGCCGGGACTCCGTACGAGGCGGGCCCGCCGGGCCGCCCGTCCAGGGAGGCCCGCCGGCCGCCCGCACCGAGGGAGCTCCTGTGAACGCGCACCGCAAGCAGCTCATCGCGCTCGCCCATCCCGTCTACCTCTCCCTGCTCGCCTCCGTCGCCTCCGGGGTCATCAACACGCTCTGGGTCTCCCGGCTCGGCGGCGCCGCCGTGGCGGCCGTCGCCGTCGCCACCAACACCGAGAACGTGCTGCTCGGCGTCGCCCTGGTCTTCGCGTCCGGCACCACCGTGCTGGTCTCGCACGCCCGCGGCGCCCGGGACCCGGGCGAGGTCCGCGCGGCCGTACGCGGGGGATGGGCACTGTGCGCCGTGGTCACACCCACGGTCGTCGCCGGCGGCCTGCTGCTGCGGGAACCGCTGGCCCGGCTGGTGCTCGGCGGTGACGGGAAGGCCACGGTGCTCGCCGTGCAGTACTTCGCGATCTCCCTGCCGGGCATCGCGGTCTTCTTCGCGCAGAACCTCGTCGACGGCATCCTGAAGGGAACCGGAGACACCCGCACCCCGATGCGCCTGGCCCTGCTGGCCAACGGACTGATCCTCTGCCTCGATCCGCTCCTCATCCACGCGTACGGCGTCCCCGGGGCCGCCGCCTCGACCGTGCTCTGCCGCTGCGTGGCCCTGGCGGCCGGGCTGCGCGCCCTGCGCCGGAACGCCCCGCTGCGCGAAGCCGCCCCTACGCCGCCCGCACGGTCGACCGCCGCCGCCCTGCGCCGCGCCCTGCGGACCGGGCTGCCGATGTCCGCCGACTTCACCGTGCGGCAGGGCGGCGCGCTGGTCCTGGTCGCCATCGTGGCCCGGCTCGGGGTGACGGCCGTCGCCGCGTACTCCATCGCCTACAAGGTCATGTACGTCGCCACCATGGCGTTCTACGCGGTCCGGCAGGCCGCCTCGATCCACACCGCGCACACCCGCGGCGAGGGGCGCGACGAGCGGGGTGCCATCGGGCGGCAGGCCGTGCTCGTCTCCGGCGCGGCCGGCCTGTTCGCCGCCTGTCTGCTCGGCGCGCTGGCGCCATGGATCATGCGGGCCTTCGGCGCCGGTCCCGACGTCGCGCACGACGGCGTGCTGTTCCTGCGCTGCGTCGGTCCCTACCTGCTGCTCATGGCCTGCTGCATCGCGCTCGGCGGGGTCTTCGAGGGGAGCGGAGGAGCGCCGGTCCTGCCGCGCGTCACGCTGCTCGGCACCGCGGTCCAACTACCGGTCGCCTACGTCCTGTCCGGGCTCGGACTGCCCGGGATCTGCCTCGCCCTCGCCCTGTCCATGACGGTGCAGTGCGCGGCGCTGGGCGTCTGGGCCCGGCGTCAGGAGGAGGCCAGGCTCTCCTGGGTGCGGGCCGCCTGAGGCCGCACCCTCGGCGAGGGGTCGGACACCGTGCTCCGCCACAGCTCCAGGGCGGCCAGCACGGTGGCGATCACCAGCAGGCCGTTGCGAGCGAACAGGAGGCTCACCCCCAGCAGATCGCTGCCCACGACGTGCGAGAACCAGACCGGGAACTCCAGGACGGTCACGAAGCACGCGGCCAGCACCAGGACGGCCGGCAGGGTCATCCCGCTGCGGCGGAAGCACAGACAGACCGCGGCGAGCCCGACCAGCCACACCATGTACTGCGGGCTGATCACCCGGCTGGTGGTCGTGAACATCAGCACCGCGACGAACGCGGCGTCCGCGAGGGTGTGCGGCAGGAACCGCCTGACGCGCAGCCGCCACAGCAGCAGCCAGCCGAAGGCGAGCCCGGTGAGGACCAGGGCCGCCGTGCTCACCACGTCGACGTACGGGCCGAGGAACTCCACCGAGCCGTAGTTGAGCAGCACCTGACCGTCCCAGCCGTGCCCGCGGGCCACGTGGAAGACCAGGGAGCCGAGCGACTCCACCTCGGTGCCGCGGTCGCGCTGGAACGTCAGGAAGGAGAACGCGCCCGGCATCGCCAGGCCGAACGCGGCCGCGATCACCGCGGCCGCCACCGCGGCCGCGGCCCAGGCCCGACGCCGGACGGCCCCCACCAGCAACAGCACCGGCCACACCTTCACCAGTGCGCCGAAGCCGGTGAGCATCCCCATGATGCGGGGATGGCGCGCACCGGCGAGCAGCGCGGCGACCGCGAGGGCCGTCACCATCACGTCGTAGCGGGCGTACACGGTCGGACCGAGCAGAGGCACCCCGACCACCCACACCCAGGCCCCGCGCAGGGTCTTTCCGGGGCGCAGGCCCGCGTAGAAGAGCAGGGTGAACACCACCAGGTCGGCGACGCAGGCCAGCACGAAGAACGCCTGCGCGTAGCCCAGGGTGGGCAGGAGCGCGGGGGAGAGGATCGCGAGCGCGGCGGCCGGCGGGTACTGCCAGGTGACGTCGTCCAGCGGGAAGGTGCCGTCACGCAGGACCTCGTACCAGCCCTGGTAGATCACGAAGACGTCGCTCGTGACGTCGGGGCCCGGGAAGACGTACACCTTGAACACGAACAGGAGCAGCAGCACTCTGGTCAGGGTCCAGGTCCCGAGCAGCGCGAGCGGTCCGTACGGGAACCACGCCCCCCTAGTGCCCGTCATGCCCACCTGGTCCTTGTCCGTCCGGAACGAATGTGCTGTGCTGCCGTGGTCCCGCACGGCAGCACGTCGCGTCGTCGCGGAGCCCGCCGCGTGCCGCGTGCGCCGTGGTCATGATGGTCGCGCCGCCCTGTGCGCGAGCCGTCAAGCGCGGCCGTGCGGAGCTGTGAGTATAGGTTCGGTAGTGTCGAACACGATGCACAAGACCTTGATCGTGACGAACGACTTCCCGCCCAGGCCGGGCGGCATCCAGGCGTTCCTGCACAACATGGCGCTGCGCCTGGACCCCGAGCGGCTCGTCGTCTACGCCTCCACCTGGAAGCGCGACCGCGAGGGCACCGAGGCCACCGCCGCCTTCGACGCGGAGCAGCCCTTCACCGTCGTGCGCGACCGCACGACGATGCTGTTGCCCACGCCGGGGGCCACCCGGCGGGCCGTCGGACTGCTGCGCGAGCACGGCTGCACGTCGGTGTGGTTCGGGGCGGCGGCACCGCTCGGTCTGATGGCGCCGGCGCTGCGCCGGGCCGGCGCGCAGCGGATCGTGGCCACCACCCACGGGCACGAGGCCGGCTGGGCGCAGCTGCCCGCGGCCCGCGGACTCCTGCGCCGCATAGGCGAGTCCACCGACACGATCACCTACCTCGGTGAGTACACCCGCTCCCGGATCGCCTCCGCGCTGACTCCCGAGGCGGCCGCGCGCATGGTCCAGCTGCCGCCCGGCGTCGACGAGAAGACCTTCCACCCCTCCTCGGGCGGTGACGTGGTCCGCGCCCGTCTGGGCCTGACCGACCGCCCCGTCGTCGTGTGCGTCTCGCGTCTCGTGCCGCGCAAGGGCCAGGACACCCTGATCCTCGCGATGCCGGACATCCTCGCCAAGGAGCCGGACGCGGTGCTCCTGATCGTCGGCGGCGGGCCCTACGAGCGTGACCTGCGCAAACTCGCGTACGACACCGGTGTCGGCGGGGCGGTCCGGTTCACCGGGGCGGTGCCCTGGTCGGAGCTGCCCGCGCACTACGGTGCCGGGGACGTCTTCGCGATGCCCTGCCGTACGCGGCGCGGGGGCCTCGACGTCGAGGGGCTCGGCATCGTGTACCTGGAGGCGTCCGCGACCGGGCTGCCCGTCGTCGCCGGCGACTCCGGCGGGGCGCCGGACGCGGTGCTCGACGGTGAGACCGGGTGGGTCGTCCGTGGCGGCTCCCCGTCCGAGACGGCCGACCGTGTCGTCACCCTGCTCGGTGACTCCGAGCTCCGCCGCCACATGGGCGAGCGGGGCCGCGCCTGGGTCGAGGAGAAGTGGCGCCGGGACCTGCTGGCCGAGCACCTGCGTGAGCTGCTGTAGCGGTCACTCGCCCCCGCCGCCCCTGCCCGTCGCTTGCCCCTGGGGGCTGCCGCCCCCAGACCCCCGCTTCGGCCTGGACGGCCTTGTCCTCAAACGCCGGACGGGCCGAATCAGCCCCTCCGGCGTTTGAGGAGCGGGGTCCGGGGCGGAGGCCCCGGGTGTGGGACGGGCAGGGGCGGCGGGGGCGAGGTCCCTTGCTCTCGGAGGCTGCGCCCCGGGAGCCCCGCTTCGGCCTGGACGGCCTCGTCCTCAAGCGGCGGACGGGCTGGGACTCTTCGGCCCAGGGGCGGCAGAGGCGCAGCCCCACGGGGAGTGGGAACGCGGAGGGCGCGGATCCTCGGTGAGGACCCGCGCCCTGAAGGCTTCCGAAGCGCTCAGCCCCGGTAGATCGCCTCGATCTCGTCCGCGTAGTCCTTCGTCACCACATTGCGCTTGAGCTTCAGCGACGGCGTGAGGTGCCCCGACTCCTCGGTGAACTGCGACGCGAGGATGCGGAACTTGCGCACCGACTCCGCCTTGGACACGGCGGCGTTGCCGTCGTCGACGGCGTCCTGGATCGCCGCGAGGAGATCCGCGTCCTCGCGCAGCGACGCCGCGGTCGAACCGGCCGGCTTGCCGTGCTCGCCGGCCCAGCGGCCCAGGAACTCCTCGTCCACGGTGACCAGCGCGCCGACGAACGGACGCCCGTCGCCGACGACCATGCACTCCGCGACGAGCGCGTGCGCACGGATGCGGTCCTCGATCACGGCCGGGGCGACGTTCTTGCCGCCCGCGGTGACGATGATCTCCTTCTTGCGGCCGGTGATGCGGAGGTAGCCGTCCTCGTCGAGGGTGCCGATGTCACCGGTGTGGAACCAGCCGTCGGCCAGCGCCTCGGCGGTCGCGGCCTCGTTGTTCCAGTAGCCCTTGAACAGGTGCTCGCCGTGCAGCAGCACCTCGCCGTCGTCGGCGATGCGGACGACGGAGCCGGGCAGCGGCTGGCCCACCGTGCCGATCTTCGTCCGGTCCCAGGGGTTGAACGCGGTCGCCGCGCAGGACTCGGTCAGGCCGTAGCCCTCCAGCACCGTGAAGCCGATGCCGCGGAAGAAGTGGCCGAGGCGCTCGCCCAGCGGCGCGCCGCCGGAGATGGCGTACTCGCCGCGGCCGCCGAGCACCGCGCGCAGCTTGCTGTAGACCAGCTTGTCGAAGGTCTTGTGCTTGATCCGCAGGCCGAGGGATGGCCCCGACGGGGTGTCCAGGGCGCGGCTGTACGCGATCGCCGTGTCCGCCGCCTTGTCGAAGATCTTGCCCTTGCCGTCGGCCTGGGCCTTGGCGCGCGCCGAGTTGTAGACCTTCTCGAAGACGCGGGGCACGCCGAGGATCAGCGTCGGCCGGAACGCGGCGAGCTCGTCGGTGAGGTTCTTGATGTCGGGGACGCAGCCGAGCTTGATCGGCGCCATCATCGGCGCGACCTGCACGAGCCGGCCGAAGACGTGCGCCAGCGGGAGGAACAGCAGGACGGAGCACTCGCCCGTGCGGAACAGGGGGCGCAGGCGCTCGACGATGTTGCCGCACTCCGCGAAGAACGCCCGGTGGGTGAGCACACAGCCCTTGGGACGGCCGGTGGTCCCGCTCGTGTAGACGATGGTCGCCGGGTCGTCGGCCTTGGCGAGGGAGCTGCGCTCCTCGACGGTCGCGTCGCTGACGTCCTTCCCGAGCCGGCCCAGCTCCTCGATGCCGCCGGCCTCGATCTGCCAGACGTGCTTGAGGGCGGGCAGCCGGTCGCGCACCGAGTCCACCGCGGCGGCGTGCGCGTCCAGTTCGACGACGCAGGCGGTCGCGCCCGAGTCGCCGAGGATCCACTGGACCTGCTCGGCGGAGCTGGTCTCGTACACGGGCACGGTGATCGCGCCGGCGCTCCAGATCGCGAAGTCGAGCAGCGTCCACTCGTAGCGGGTGCGGGACATCAGGCCCACCCGGTCGCCGGGCTGCACGCCCGAGGCGATCAGGCCCTTGGCCGCGGCGTGCACCTCGGCGAGGAAGGCGGTGGCGGTGACATCCGTCCACGTGCCGCCCACCTTGCGGGCGATGACGGCCACGTCGGGATGCTGCGCGGCGTTTCTGCGGACGATGTCGGTGAGATTTCCGTCCGCAGGGACCTCGTACAAAGCCGGAAGGCTGAACTCGCGCAAGACTGCTGCTCCTCATAGGGCGCCGACGCCACGACTCTGTGTGATGCGACGGTGCGGTCCAAGGCTCGGGCAGGCACTCGGGTGATCACTTGTTGAAAACCTGAGTACGACTGGACTGCCCGGACGTTACCCGCCGGTATGACGTCTTCGACAGGGGGTCCCGCTGAGATGTTCTGTGCGTCACACGTGTTGGCGTTCCTTCGCGCACAGTAGTCCACGCAATTCCTGACTAGCCAGTAACCGCAGGTCCGACCGCCTCTGTTCACGTTTGCCCCACACGCCTACGCTTGATCGTCATGGCACCCACACCGGTCGGTAACGCGAGGACGCGCATTCATGTGGTCAGTGACGTGCACGGCAACGTCCGCGACCTGGCCAGGGCCGGGGACGGCGCGGACGCCCTGATCTGCCTCGGTGACCTGGTGCTCTTCCTCGACTACGCCGACCACTCGCGCGGCATCTTCCCGGACCTGTTCGGTGTGGAGAACGCGGACCGCATCGTCGAGCTGCGCACCGCCCGCCGCTTCGAGGAGGCGCGCGCGTTCGGCGCCCGGCTGTGGTCGGGCATCGGCGCGGACCGGGCCGCCGCCATCGAGAAGGCGGTGCGCAAGCAGTACGCCGAGATGTTCGCCGTGTTCCCGACGCCGACGTACGCGACGTACGGCAATGTCGACATGCCGACCCTGTGGCCGGAGTACGCCGGGCCCGGTACGCAGGTCCTCGACGGCGAACGCGTGGAGATCGGCGGCCGGGTCTTCGGGTTCGTCGGCGGGGGACTGCGGACACCGATGCGGACGCCCTACGAGATCAGCGACGAGGAGTACGCGGCCAAGGTCGAGGCGGTCGGTGAGGTCGACGTGCTGTGCTCGCACATCCCGCCGGACGTGCCGGAGCTGGTGTACGACACGGTGGCGCGCCGCTTCGAGCGCGGCTCCCACGCCCTGCTGGACGCGATCCGGCGCACCCGCCCGCGCTACGCCCTGTTCGGCCACGTCCACCAGCCGCTCGCCCCCCGTATGCGGGTCGGCGCGACGGAATGCGTCAATGTGGGCCACTTCGCGGCCACGGGAACGCCCTGGGCGCTGGAGTGGTGAGGTGCCGAGGCCGTGAACCCCAGGTGGGGTGACAGCGCCCGCGGCTGTGCGCGGTAGCCTTCACGCTGCACACACGTGCGCCCCACCCTCCCTCACCGGACCCGCATCTGGAGGAGCCACCGCGATGGCGGAACACACCAGTTCGAGCATCACGATCGAGGCGGCACCGGCTGACGTCATGGCGGTGATCGCCGACTTCGCCCGCTACCCGGACTGGACGGGTGAGGTGAAGGAGGCCGAGGTGCTCGCCGCCGACGACCAGGGACGCGCCGAACAGGTGCGCCTCGTCATGGACGCCGGCGCCATCAAGGACGACCAGACCCTCGGCTACACCTGGACCGGCGACCACGAGGTCTCCTGGACCCTGGTCAAGTCCCAGATGCTGCGCTCGCTCGACGGCTCCTACCTCCTCAAGCCCGCGGGCACGGGTGCCACCCAGGTCACCTACCAGCTGACCGTCGACGTCAAGATCCCCATGCTCGGCATGATCAAGCGCAAGGCCGAGAAGGTCATCATCGACCGTGCGCTGGCGGGCCTGAAGAAGCGCGTGGAGTCGGGCGAGGTCTGACTCCCGGCACCCGCGCGCACCTACGGCGATCCCGGCACCCCGGGACCGGAGCGGGGCGCGCGCGGCGGTCTACGGCAGCGGCGCGGGGCCCCCGGCGTCCTGGGGGCCGAGTCCGGTGACTCCGGCGGTGTCCGTCAGGAGGGTGACGTACGCGGTGACCTGGGGGCCGAGTCCGGTGACTCCGGCGGTGTCCGTCAGGAGGGTGACGTCCGCGGTGACCGCCGGACCGGGCGCGGTGGACGCGGCGACCCGGGACCGGAGCGCGGCGAACCGGGCGGCCCGGCGTCGGGATACGACGCCCACGGCAGCCGGAAGAAGACGGAACACGGTGACCTCGGCGACCGGGGGACCGAGTGCGGTGACCTCGGCAACCGGGGGAGCGCGGTCCGTCCCGCCTGTGCGGCGCAGGTACCGTTCACCCTCATGCGCACCATCCTGATCACCGGCCAGGGCGGCACCGGCCGTACCACCGTCGCCGCGGCCACCGCGCTGCGGGCAGCCCGCCGGGGCACCCGCACCTTGGTGCTCACCGCCGACCGCACGGACACCCTGGGTGCGGTCCTCGGCGTCCCGACCGGCCCGACCCCCGTGGAGGCCGCGCCGAATCTCACCGCCTGGCGCCCCGACGCCGCCGCGCGTTTCCGCGAGGACCTCACCGCCTTCCAGAAGCGGGCGACAGCCGCCCTCGACCTGCTCGGCGCCTCCCGCCTGGACGCGGAGGAAGTCACCCCGCTGCCCGGCGCCGAGGAACTCGCCGTGCTGCGCGCCCTGCGCGACGCCGCGCTCTCGGAGTCCTACGAGCTACTGGTCGTGGACCTCCCGCCGGCCCCGCAGACCCTCGACCTCCTCGGCCTCCCCGAGGAACTCCGCCGCTATCTGCGCCGGCTGCTCCCGCCGGAGCGCCAGGCCGCCCGCGCCCTGCGGCCCGTCCTCGGCCGGCTCGCGGGCGTCCCGATGCCCGCGGAGTGGCTGTACGAGACGGCCGCACGCTGGGACGTCGAGCTGGCCGCGGTGCAGGCGGTCGTCGAGGACAGGGCCACGACCGTACGACTGGTCGCGGACCCCGGCCCGGCCGGCACCGACGCCGTACGGGCCGCCTGCACCGCGCTCGCCCTGCGCGGACTGTCCGTCGACGCCCTGGTCGCGAACCGTGTCCTGCCCACCGCCACGGACGACCCCTGGCTCGCCGCACTCGCGGCCCAGCAGCACAAGGTCCTGGACGAGTGGCGCGAGACGTACGACCTGCACGAGGTCCCGCACCTGGGGCGGGACCCCCGGGGCGGCGGCGACCTCGCCGAACTCCCGGTGCCCCACGTCAACGCGGCGCCCCACCCGGTCGAGTGGCCCGTCACCGACCGGCTCGCCGCCGACGGCGTGCTCGTCTGGCACATCCCGCTGCCCGGCGCGATACGCCACGAACTGGACCTCGTCCGGCGCGGCGACGAACTCGTCGTCACCGTCGGGCAGTTCCGCAGGATCGTCGCCCTTCCGTCGGCCCTGCGCCGCTGCACCGTGGACGGCGCGGCGCTGCGCGAGGGCGAGCTGCGGATCCGCTTCGCGCCCGACCCCGCGCTGTGGCCGCGCGGCGAGTGAGGCACCGTCCGCGGCCCGGCCGATCCGTGCCCCGGACACGGTGAACGGTGTACCCCCGTTCGGGTAACGTCGAAGGGACGAACCGTAGGCAGGAGTCCGCCATGAGCGAAGAGCGCCCCACAACCGACGCCGCTCAGGAGGAGACGGCCGAAGAAGTGCGCGCGGCCGACGCCGACGCCTGGGCGCAGGCGTGCGCCGAGGACCTCGCGGCCGAGAAGGCCCGCCGCCGCGCCCAGTACGGCACGCCCCCCGGCTCGGCCGCCGAGGAGCTGCGCAAGCTCGTCGACGCCGTCGCCGACAAGCTGTCCGGACTGCAGTCGCCGCTGTTCGGCGCGGTCGCCTCCGGCACCGCCCAGCAGATGGTCAACCAGGTCGTGCAGCAGGCCAAGGCCGCCGTCGAGCCCGTCCTGGAGCGGAACCCGGACGTGTTCGACCATCTCGCGGCCGCGGGTTCCGAGCTGCTCGCCGCCTACCGCTCGGCCGTCGAGGCCCAGGAGCGGCGCTGGACCACTCGGGACACCGGGCCTCGCGACGAGGGCACGGGTCCGGGGGAGCGGATTGACTTGGACTGAAGGCCCCTCGGGTACGGTTGGCCGTAGCGGGGCTCGACCGAAACTGAGGGATTCATGGGACTCACCATCGGCGTCGATATCGGCGGCACGAAGATCGCGGCCGGTGTGGTCGACGAGGAAGGCAACATCCTCTCGACCCACAAGGTGCCGACCCCCAGCACGCCGCAGGCCATCGTCGACGCGATCGCCTCGGCCGTTGAGGGCGCGCGCGCCGGTCACGACATCGTGGGCGTCGGCATCGGTGCCGCCGGATATGTGAACCGCCAGCGCTCGACGGTCTACTTCGCGCCGAACATCGACTGGCGGCAGGAGCCGCTCAAGGCCGAGGTCGAGGCCCGCGTGGGCCTGCCGGTCGTCGTCGAGAACGACGCGAACGCGGCCGCGTGGGGCGAGTACAAGTTCGGCGCCGGCAAGGGTCACCGCAACGTCATCTGCATCACCCTGGGCACGGGCCTCGGTGGCGGCATCATCATCGGCAACAAGCTGCGCCGCGGGCACTTCGGGGTGGCGGCCGAGTTCGGCCACATCCGCATGGTGCCCGACGGTCTGCTGTGCGGTTGCGGCTCGCAGGGCTGCTGGGAGCAGTACGCCTCGGGACGCGCCCTCGTCCGGTACGCCAAGCAGCGGGCCAACGCGACCCCCGAGCACGCGGAGATCCTCCTCGCCCTGGGCAACGGCACGCCCGACGGCATCGAGGGCAAGCACATCTCGGTGGCCGCGCGCCAGGGCGACCCGGTGGCGGTGGACTCCTACCGCGAGCTGGCCCGCTGGGCCGGTGCCGGCCTCGCCGACCTGGCCTCGCTCTTCGACCCGTCCGCGTTCATCGTCGGCGGCGGCCTCTCGGACGAGGGCGAGCTGGTCCTCGACCCGATCCGCAAGTCGTACAAGCGCTGGCTCGTCGGCGGCAACTGGCGCCCCGTGGCCGACGTCATCGCCGCACAGCTGGGTAACAAGGCCGGCCTCGTCGGTGCCGCGGACCTGGCCCGGGAGCCCGACCCGATCATGTGACACCCGCACCGCCTGTGTACGTCTCCGCCCGCCGCGCCCTCCGGGGACGGCGGGCGGTGCCATGCCCGCCCCGTTCCCCGACCGGACCGCCGAAGCGGACGTCCACGCCGGCTCTCCGGCCGCAACGCCGCCCCGGCGCGCACCGTCGCTGTCCGACCGGATCACCGACCGAGACGCGCCGTCGTGCTTCCCCGGCCGGGTCGCCGCCCCTGGCGCGCACTCCCGCTCCCCGACCGGGTCGCCGCCCTGGCGCGCACCGCCGATCGACTCCGACCCGCACCGCCGATCCTCGGCCGGATCATCGACTCCGACCCGCACCGCCGATCCCCGACCGGACCAACGACTTCGACCCGCACCGCCGATCCTCGACCGGATCACCGCGTCGGCGCGCCCTCCTGCTTCCCGACCCGGATCACGCCCCCGGCGCGCAGTCCCGCTCTCCGTGGGCCGCGGCGGCGTATCTTGATCGGCATGGCGACGACCCCGCTGCCCAACTCCCGTACCGAGCCAGACGGTTCCGCCGTCATCCGGGTGCTCAGCTACAACATCCGCTCGATGCGCGACGACACCGACGCGCTCGCGCGGGTGATCAGCGCCTGCGAACCCGACCTCGTCCTGGTCCAGGAGGCGCCGCGCTTCTTCCGCTGGCGCAAGAAGCTGGCACGGCTCGCGGCGGCGTCCGGGCAGGTGATCCTCTCGGGCGGGGCCACCGCCGCAGGCCCCGCACTGCTCTGCTCCCTGCGCGGGACGGTGGAACGCACCGAGGACGTCCTGCTCCCGCTCACCCCCGGCCTGCACCGGCGCGGTTTCGCCACCGCCGTGGTGCGCTTCGGGAGCGCTCGCCTCGGCGTCCTGAGCTGTCACCTCTCGCTCCAGAAGGACGAGCGGTACGAGCAGGGCGGCATGCTCCTCGACCGTCTCGCCGGCCTCGGCACCCCGTATGCCGTCGCGGGCGGAGACCTCAACGAGCGCCCCGGCGGGCCCGCCTTCACGCGCCTGGCCGGCACGCTCCAGGACGGCTGGACGACCCGCCCCTGGGGCGCCGAGCACACCTCCACGCCCACCGACCCGCACCAGCGGATCGACGCGATCTTCGCCACGCAGGGTGTCGAGATCCTGGGCTGCGGGGTGCCGCTCGGCCTGCCCGGGGTGACGGAGGAAGACCTGAGGGCGGCCACGGACCATCTGCCCGTACTGGCCGCCCTCAGGGTGCCCGCATCCTGAGACGCGCTCAGACCACCGCGCCCCGGCCGGGGTCGTCCTCGTCCTCGTCGTCGGTCTTCATCCGCATCACCAGGGTGGTGAAACCGCCCAGGAAGCCGCCTATGCCGAGGGTGGCGAGCCACCAGGTCATGTCCCAGCCGAGGAGCACCGCCAGCAGCAGGAGCACCGGGCCGCCGAGCACGGCGAGCCAGGCGAACTTCGCGGTCGCGTCCGCGGCCGGCAGCGGGGGCGGCTCGGGCGGCACGAAATGGCCCTCGTCGTCCTCGTCGAAGTCGTCGTCGGAGGGCGCGGACGCGCGGTAGTCGCGCGGGCCGCCCACACCGGGAGCGAACGCGACCGAACTGCCCAGCGGCTTCGCCGGGGACGGCTCGTCCGTGGACGGCCGCTGCGAGGATCCCGTCCCCGCGGCGCCCTTGTCGCCGTCGTTCTTCTCGGCGTGGTCCGGGCCGTCGTTCGTCTCCGGGTCGAGGAGCGCGAGGTCCTCGACCGACTTGAACGGCTTCGCACCCGGCGGGTCCGGCGGTTCCTCCCCGTACCCCGCGACGATCGCCTGCCACGCGGCGTCCTCGTCGAAGGGCACGCTCTGCTCCTTCGGCGACCCGCCGAGGGAGTCATCGGACGACCCGCCGAGGGGGTCACCGGACGACCCGCCGAGGGGCTCCCCGACCGGGATGCCCTTCTCCTCGGAGTCGCCGCGGTCCGCGTCGTACTCAGCCACCGGTGGCCGTCCCTTCCTGCTGACCCAGCCGGCCCGTGCCGGGCTCCTTGCCGACAGCGGGCGCGAGCCGGGCGATGAAGGCGTAGCTCTCCTCGAAGATCCGGTCCGCGTCATGGTCCAACGTCGCGACGTGGTAGCTCTGTTCCAGCAGGATCTCCGTGACGTCCGTGGACGACACCCTGCTCAGGACACGGGCCGAGTCCGCGGGCGGCACGACATGGTCCTGCGGGCTGTGCAGCAGCAGCAGCGGCTGGGTGACCTGAGGCAGCTCACCGTCGACCTGCCGGTAGAAATTCCGCATGGAGTGCGCGGAGTGCAGGGGCACCCGGTCGTAGCCGACCTCCTGGGCGCCCTCCATGGCGATGTCGCTCGTGATCCCCTTCACGGTGGGCACGAGGTGGCGCAGGACCGGGAGGGCGTGCGCGGCGAGGCCGTGCACCCTGTTCGCCGGGTTGATGACCACGACGCCGGTGACGTCGTCGCCGTGCTTGGCGGCCAGCCGCAGGGCCAGGGTGCCGCCCATCGACAGACCGAGGACGAAGACCTGGTCGCACCGGTCCTTCAGGACGCGCAGCTCGCGGTCGACCTCCGCGTACCAGTCCTGCCATCCCGTGAGCTGCATGTCCTCCCAGCGTGTGCCGTGCCCCGGCAGCAGCGGCAGCGCGACGGTCAGGCCGCGCTCGGCGAGAAACTCCGCCCAGGGCCGCAGCGACTGCGGGGACCCGGTGAAACCGTGGCAGAGGAGGACGCCGACCTCTCCGCCCTCACGGCGGAACGGCTCGGCTCCAGGAAGGACCGGCACCTTCGGTCTCCTGTTCATCAGGCGGGCGGAACGGAACGAACAAAACCCCCGAGGCTTCGAGGCGTACTTCACCGTACGCGACCGCACTGACACCGACCAGGGTCGTCGGACCCTTTGACGGCGCTCCGGGTTAAGGTCTGACCGACGACACAGGAGGCACTCGGTTGATCTACGGCGCAATGAAGTTTTCCATCGGAGGGCCGCTGAAGCTCGTCTTCAGACCCTGGGTGGAAGGCCTCGAGAACATCCCCGCCGAGGGCCCCGCGATTCTGGCGAGCAATCACCTGTCGTTCTCGGACTCCTTCTTCCTGCCCGTCATGCTGCACCGCAAGGTGACCTTCATCGCGAAGGCCGAGTACTTCACGACGCCCGGCCTCAAGGGCCGGATGACGGCCGCCTTCTTCAAGGGCGTCGGGCAGCTTCCCGTCGACCGTTCCGGCGCGCGCGGCGCGGGCGAGGCGGCGATCAAGAGCGGCATCGAGGTCATCGAGCGCGGTGAGCTGTTCGGCATCTATCCGGAGGGCACGCGCTCCCCGGACGGCCGTCTCTACCGGGGCAAGCCCGGCGGCCTCGCGCGCGTGGCGCTCGCCACCGGCGCCCCCGTCATCCCGGTGGCGATGATCGACACCGAGAAGATCCAGCCGCCGGGGAAGGTGATGCCCAAGCTGATGCGCCCGGGCATCCGTATCGGCAAGGCGCTCGACTTCAGCCGGTACGCCGGCATGGAGCACGACCGTTTCGTGCTCCGCGCGGTGACCGACGAGGTCATGTACGAAATCATGAAGCTCTCCGGCCAGGAGTACGTCGACGTGTACGCGACGGCGGCCAAGCGGCAGATCGCGGAGGCGGCGAAGGCCGAGAAGGAGGCCGAGAAGGCGGCGAAGGCGGCGCTCGCGCAGGCCGCGAAGCAGGCCGCCGGGGAATCCGGCCACGGAGACAAGGAACGTTCCGGCTCCTAGCCGCGTCCGTGAGGACGTCGGGGGGCGGTGGGGTGGGGGGACATGGCCAGGCGCGAGAGAGTCATGAGGATGTCGGTCGAGCTGCCGCTGTGGCGCGCGCTCACCGCCTACCGCGTCCTGACCATGTTCTACGCGGTCGGGCTCTTCGCCACCGCGTACGACGAGTTCACCCGCCCCTGGGTGGCCATCGTGTTCTACGCGGTGCTGTGCGTGTGGACCCTGGCCACCCTGCCCAGGGTGGCGAACGCGGCCAACTGCACCAAGCGGTTCCTGGCCGCCGACCTCACCGTCGCGCTCGCCGGCATCCTGCTCACCCGCGTCGCCGACGCCTCGTCGCGGATCGAGGACGGCGGCCCGACGCTGCCGTCCATATGGACCGCCGGTTCCGTCCTCGCCTTCGCGGTCAAGGGCGGCTGGCGATGGGCGGCCTTCGCGTCGACCCTGGTCGCGGCGGTCAACGTCGTCGAGCGGGGCGCCCCGACCCGCGACACGGTCCACAACGTGATCCTCGTCTGGGTCGCCTCCATCGCCATCGGATACGTCGTCGAGGTCGCCCGCGCCTCGGAGCGCACCCTCGCCCGCGCCCTGGAGATCGAGGCCGCCACCCGCGAACGGGAGCGCCTGGCCCGCGACATCCACGACGGCGTGCTCCAGGTGCTCGCCATGGTGCAGCGGCGCGGATCCGCACTCGGCGGCGAGGCGGCGGAGCTGGGCCGGATGGCCGGTGAGCAGGAGGTGGCGCTGCGCACCCTGGTCTCGGGCGGCCTGGTGCCCGTCTCCCGGGTGTCCGAGGACGCCGCGCTCGGCGCGGTCGTACGGGCCGTCGACGAACCGGACGCGGGCGAGGAGACGGCCGGCCCGGTCGACCTGCGGGTCCTGCTCGCCCCGTACGCCACCGCGCGCGTGACCCTCTCCGAGCCCGGCGCGCCCGTACGGCTCGCACCGGGTGCAGCCGGGGAACTCGCCGCCGCGGTCGGTGCCGCCCTCGACAATGTCCGCAAGCACGCAGGCCCCGAGGCCCGTGCCTGGATCCTCGTCGAGGACGAACCGGACGAGGTGATCGTGACCGTGCGGGACGACGGTCCCGGCATTCCGGAGGGCCGGCTCGCGCAGGCCGAGGGCGAGGGGCGGCTCGGGGTCGCCCTGTCGATCCGCGGGCGGCTGCGCGACCTGGGCGGCACGGCCGAGCTGATCTCGGTCCCGGGTCAGGGCACCGAGGTCGAGCTGAAGGTGCCGAAGGCGTCCGCGGCGAAGGCGGAGCAGTGACCCGGGCGAGGACGGAGCGGTGAACCGGAGGAAGGCGGAGCGGTGATCCGGGGGGAAGAGGCAATGGCGACGACGAACACGGTGGGGCGGCGATGACGGCGAAGACGGAGGCGGCGGACGTGCGGGGGAACGACCCGATCAAGGTCATGGTGGTCGACGACCACCCCATGTGGCGTGACGCCGTCGCCCGCGACCTCACCGAGTCGGGTTTCGACGTGGTCGCCACCGCGGGCGACGGCGAGCAGGCCGTGCGCCGTGCCCGGGCCGCCGCCCCCGACGTCCTCGTGCTCGACCTGAACCTGCCCGCCAAGCCCGGCGTCCAGGTCTGCAAGGAACTGGTCGGCGCCAACCCCGCCCTTCGTGTCCTGGTCCTGTCGGCCAGCGGCGAGCACGCCGATGTCCTGGAGGCGGTGAAGTCCGGCGCCACCGGTTATCTCCTCAAGTCGGCGTCCACGGAGGAGCTGATCGACGCGGTGCGCCGTACGGCCGTCGGCGACCCGGTGTTCACACCGGGCCTCGCGGGCCTCGTCCTCGGCGAGTACCGCAGGCTCGCCTCCGAACCGGCCCCCGCCGCGGGCGACGACGAACCGAAGGCCCCGCAGCTCACCGACCGCGAGACCGAGGTGCTCCGGCTCGTCGCCAAGGGCCTGAGCTACAAGCAGATAGCGGAACGTCTGGTCATCTCCCACCGCACGGTGCAGAACCACGTGCAGAACACCTTGGGCAAGCTCCAGTTGCACAACCGGGTGGAGCTGGTGCGGTACGCCATCGAACGCGGTCTTGACGAGGCGTAAACCTGGTGCATCCCACCTGCGGGTGAAGGTCGTAGATCAACACCCGCACAATTCACCGGAATTGACCTTCCGCACCATGCCGAAGTGACCTGCATCACCCTTAGCGTGAGTTCATCAGGCAACCGCGGCGAAGGGACTTTTCCATGCGGGTCGGAGTACTGACCGGAGGCGGCGACTGCCCCGGGCTCAACGCCGTCATCCGGGGCATCGTCCGCAAGGGCGTGCAGGAGTACGGCTACGATTTCGTCGGCTTCCGGGACGGCTGGCGAGGTCCGCTCGAAGGCGACACCGTCCGTCTCGACATCCCCGCCGTGCGCGGCATCCTGCCGCGCGGCGGCACCATCCTCGGCTCCTCGCGGACCAACCCCCTCAAACAGCAGGACGGTATCCGCCGGATCAAGGAGAACCTCGCCAAGCAGGAGGTCGAGGCGCTCATCGCGATCGGCGGCGAGGACACCCTGGGCGTCGCGGCACGCCTCACCGACGAGTACGGCGTGCCCGTCGTCGGCGTACCGAAGACCATCGACAACGACCTCTCCGCCACCGACTACACCTTCGGCTTCGACACCGCGGTCGGCATCGCGACCGAGGCCATCGACCGCCTGCACACCACCGCCGAGTCGCACATGCGCGTGCTCGTCGTCGAGGTCATGGGCCGTCACGCGGGCTGGATCGCCATCCACTCCGGTCTGGCGGGCGGGGCCAACGCCATCCTCATCCCGGAGCAGCGCTTCGACGTCGAGCAGGTCTGTCAGTGGGTGACCTCGCGCTTCAAGGCGTCGTACGCCCCGATCGTCGTGATCGCCGAGGGCGCCATGCCCAAGGACGGCGAGATGGTCCTCAAAGACGGCTCGCTCGACTCCTTCGGCCATGTCCGCCTCTCCGGCGTCGGCGAGTGGCTGGCCAAGGAGATCGAGAGGCGCACCGGCAAGGAGGCCCGCACCACCGTGCTCGGGCACGTCCAGCGGGGCGGCACCCCGAGCGCCTTCGACCGCTGGCTCGCCACCCGATTCGGCCTGCACGCCATCGAGGCCGTCCGGGACGGCGACTTCGGCAAGATGGTCGCCCTGCGCGGCACGGACATCGTCCGCGTCCCGATCGCGGAGGCCACGGCCAAGCTGAAGACGGTCGACCCGAAGCTGTACGAGGAAGTCGGCGTCTTCTTCGGCTGACCCGGCACCCTGGGGTTATGGGCCGTATATTCGGCCCATAACCCTCCAGAGCGGAGATGCCGGTGGAGATCGTCGCGTTCGGCGTGCAGTCCGACGAGAGGCCGCTCATCGAGAAGGCCTTCGAGGGGCACCACGACGTCCGCTGCCTCGACGTCTTCCTCACCGAGGACACCGCTCCCATCGCGGCCGGCTACGAGGCCGTCTCCAGCAGCGTCAACTGCGGTCTGGGGCACCGCGTCCTGCAGACGCTCGCGGTCGGCGGCACCCAGCTGATCGCCCAGCGCTCCACCGGGTTCAACAACATCGACCTCGAGGTCGCCGAACGCCTGGGCATGACAGTCGCCCGGGTCTCGTACTACTCGCCCCACTCGGTCGCCGAGTTCGCCTGGACCCTCGCCATGGCCGTCAACCGCCGTATCGTGCGCGCCGCGACCCGCACCCGCGACTTCGACTTCCGGCTCGACGGGCTGATGGGCCGCGACATGCACGGCCGTACCGCCGGCGTGGTCGGCACCGGCAAGATCGGTGAGGCCTTCGCCACGATCGCGCACGGATTCGGCATGAACCTGCTCGGCTGGGACATCGCCGAGAACCCGGCCTGCGTCGGACTCGGCATGAAGTACGTCCCCAAGGAGCGCCTCCTCGCCGAGTCCGACCTCATCACCCTGCACGTGCCGCTGATGCCGCAGACCCATCACCTCATCGACGCCGCCGCCCTGCGCGCCATGAAGGACGACGCGATCCTGATCAACTCCAGCCGCGGCGGACTCGTCGACTCCCGGGCCCTCGTCACCGAACTGCGCGAGGGCCGCTTCACGGGCGTCGGCCTCGACGTGTACGAGGAGGAGGCCGGGCTCTTCTTCCTCGACAAGTCCCTGCAACCCGTCGAGGACGACACCCTGGCCCGCCTCGTCACCTTCCCGAACGTCCTGGTCACCTCCCACCAGGCGTACTACACCGAGGACGCCGTCGGCCAGATCATCGACACCACGGTCCGCAACGTCCTCGACTACGCCGAGGGCCGCCGCTCGGAGAACGTGCTGGTGCCCCGCAGCTGACCGATCAGCTCCCGCACCACGGCCGTGCCGTTCAGCGTCAGCACCGACTCCGGGTGGAACTGCACGCCCGCGAACCCCGCACCGCGCATCGCGTGCACCTCGCCGCCGTCGCCGCGGCTCACCTCGACGCCGTGCGCGGCGAGCTCCGCGAGAGCCTCGTCGTCGCAGCGCGCCACGAAGCTGTTGTAGAAGCCGACCGTCTCCGTCCGCCCGAAGAGGTCGATCGCCGTCTGCGCCCCCTGGTACGGCACCTCCTTGCGGACGATCTCCAGGCCCAGCTCGGCGGCGATCAGCTCATGGCCCAGGCAGACGCCCAGCACCCCGTGCCGGTGCCCCCGGATCACCTCGGCGGTGAGGCCGCGCAGGAAGCGCATCTTCGGGTCCCGGACGTCGCCCGGATCGCCCGGACCGGGGCCCAGCACGAGGGGACCCTCGTGCGCGAGGACCGCCTCCCGCAGCCCCGGCTCGTCGTAGCGCCGCACCGTCACGCCGAGGCCCGACGAGCGGAGCAGATGCGCGAGCATCGCCGTGAAGGTGTCCTCGCCGTCCACGACGAGCGCGTGCCCGTCGAGACCGTCGCCCCGCTCCTGCATCCGCAGCCAGAACGGCGCGAGCGAGGACCGCCGGCCGTCGAGCGCGGCCCGCACCCCAGGGTCGTCCGCCAGCCGCGGCCCCGCGTGCTCGGTGCGCGGCCGCGCCGCCCCGACCCCCAGCGCCGCCAGCACCCCCGCTGCCTTCGCATGCGTCTCGGCGACCTCGCCGACCGGATCCGACCCCCGTACGAGGGTGGCGCCCACCGGGACCCGGAGCCGTCCGTCCGCGTCGATGTCGGCGGTCCGGATGAGGATGGGGGAGTCGAGGGTCTGCGCCCCGCCGGAGTCCCGCCCGACGAGGGCGAGCGCCCCCGCGTAATAGCCGCGCCCGCCGACCTCGTGCCGCTCGATGACCCGGCAGGCGTTCTGCACCGGTGACCCCGTGACGGTCGCGGCGAACATGGTCTCGCGCAGCACGTCCCGCACGTCCAGCGAGGTCCGGCCCCGCAACTCGTACTCGGTGTGCGCGAGATGGGCCATCTCCTTGAGCCGCGGGCCGATCACCACCCCGCCCATGTCACCGACCGTGCACATCATCTTGAGCTCCTCGTCGACGACCATCGACAGCTCCTCGATCTCCTTGCCGTCGGCCAGGAAGGCGAGCAGGTCCTTCGGTGTCGGGCCCTCGGCCGGATAGCGGTACGTCCCGCTGATCGGGTTCATCACGACGGTCCCGCCCGACATCCGGACATGCACCTCGGGGCTCGCTCCGACCAGCGTGCGCCCACTCGTCGCACGCCCCGCGGGCCCTGCCTGCGCCCCGGTGTGCACCACGTACGTCCAGTACGCGCCCCGCTCACCCACCAGCAGCCGCCGGAAGAGGGCGAGGGCGTCGGCCCTCCCGAACCCCGTGATCCGTCCCTCGTACGTCCGCCGGATCACGAAGTTCGCGCCCTCGCCCCGCCCGATCTCCTCGTCGAGCACCCGCCCGACGATGCGGGCGTACTCCTCGTCGCCGACGTCGAAGCCGCCGCCCTCGACCCGTACGTCGTGCGACGGCAGCTGCTCCAGGACCCGGTCCAGCGGGAGTTCGTGGCGCTCCTGGGGGACGAGCACGGTGAGCGGGGTGCCGTCGTCGCGGACGTCGAAGCCGCGCTCCCGGATCTGGCGGAAGGGGATCAGCGCGAGTGCCTCGCCGGGGATGTCGGCGAGCAGGCCCACCTCGCGCACCTCGCCCAGCAGGAGTTCCACCACGTCGTGGTCGTGGCCGGGTGTCCGGCGGCGCAACAGGGCGAACGGTCGGGGATCGTCCAGCAGGTCGAGCATGTTCATCGGTCGGTTCCTTCTCGTGAGCGGAGCTCGCTCGGCGAGCTCACCTGGAGAGGAACGGACCCCGGAAACACCGAAGGCCGCCCCTCGGGCGGCCTTCGCGAAGTCTTGCGTACGCGCAGTCAGTGGGCCGCCGGATGAGCGGTCCACCACCAGTTCTGGATCGAGTGCGCGAACATGCGCCGAACCCTACCCGACGCCGACGGTCGGGCAACAGCGTGAACCGTCCCCGCGCGGCGTTCGGACAGCCCGGTCAGCGGCCATGGATGGCGAGGAAGACCCGCCCCGACCGGAGGAGAGAGCCATCCACGCCGCCCGTTCACCCCAGTTCCGCCGAAGGAGCGCCCGCGCTCTCACTCTGGTCCTCGCCGCCGCGGCCCTGGCCGCCGGACCGCTCGGCGCCGCGCGCTCGGCCCCGCTGCCGACCGACTCCGACGACATCACCCGGGTCTCCTACCGGGGCCACGAGTTCACCGTCCCCGCCTCCTGGCAGGTCGTGGACCTGGAGAAACATCCGGATGCCTGCGTCCGGTTCGACCGGCACGCCGTGTACCTCGGCACACCGGGCAGCCAGCAGGACTGCCCGGCCCACGCCAAGGGGCGCACCGAAGCGCTCCTGATCCAGCCGGCGTCCGCGCCCGTCACGGGCAGCGCCGTCACGGAGAACCGTGTGGCGCGCACCTACCGGGCCACCGCAGACCGGATCATGGTGACCGCCGCCTACAGCTACGACCGCACCCTCATCCAGGACGTCCTGCGCAGCGCGGGCCTGCCCGTCGCCGCCGCCCAGGACGAGCAGCCGTCAGGGTCGCCCGCCGTGGCCCCGCTGCCCGTCGACGCGACCTCCTTCCGCGGCGAGGGATTCGACGCCTGCACCGCGCCCGGCCAGGAGGCCATGGACGCCTGGCGGGAGCACTCCGACTACGGCGCCATCGGCATCTACATCGGCGGCATCAACCGGGCCTGCTCGCAGACGAACCTGACCGCCGCATGGGTGCGGACGCAGTACACGAAGGGCTGGCGGTTCTTCCCGCTGTACGTCGGCCGCCAGCCCTCCTCCGACGGTGGCAGTTGCCAGGGCGACTGCGCGGCCATCACCAGCCCGGTGACGCAGGGCACCGCGGCCGCCGACGACGCGGCCCGGCAGGCCGCCGCGCTCGGCTTCGGCAAGGGCTCGGTGATCTACAGCGACCTGGAGAACTACGAGCCCGGCGGCACCGTGACCGACCAGGTCCTCGGCTACGTCGACGCGTACACCGAGCGGCTGCACGAGCTCGGCTACCGGGCGGGCGCGTACGGCAACACGTCGTCCCTGGTCGCCGACCTCGTGAAGAACCGCAATGACGTCACCCTGCCCGACGTGATCCACTTCGCCCGCTGGAACAACCAGGCGACCACCGCCGACCCGGCGGTCCCCGCCGACCTGTGGAACCAGCACCAGCGCATCCACCAGTACGCGGGCGACACGGCCGAGACCCACGGCGGCGTGAAGATCTCCATCGACCGCGACCGGCTCGACGTGGGCTGACCGGGCCGGGCCGACGAGCCCGGAGAGCCTCGGTTCCGGGCGGCCGGGCGACCCTGTCGCGCCCGCCGCCCGGGGCGTCCCGATCGAGCATGCGCCGTCTCACTTGATGAGCACATGAATGGACGCCCGACACGACCCCGTAATGTTGGGAGGGTGACCGTGAACGCTAAGTCCAGCGCGAGCGCTGGCAACACCTGGCGAAACCTGCCCGCGGCGCAGCAGCCCGAGTACCCCGATGCCGAGGCTCTGCGCGATGTGATCGCGGACCTCGAGTCGTATCCGCCGCTCGTCTTCGCGGGCGAGTGCGACCAGCTGCGCGCCCGGATGGGAGCCGTCGCCAAGGGCGAGGCGTTCCTCCTTCAGGGCGGCGACTGCGCCGAGGCTTTCGACGCCGTGTCCGCCGACCACATCCGTAGCAAGCTCAAGACCCTGCTCCAGATGGGCGCCGTGCTGACGTACGCCGCCTCGGTGCCGGTGGTGAAGGTCGGCCGGATCGCCGGCCAGTACTCCAAGCCGCGCTCCAAGGGCACCGAGACCCGCGACGGCGTGACCCTGCCGACCTACCGGGGCGACTCGGTCAACGGCTTCGACTTCAACGAGAAGGCCCGCGTCCCGGACCCCGAGCGCCTGAAGCGGATGTACAACGCGTCCGCCTCCACGCTCAACCTGGTGCGCGCCTTTGCCACCGGCGGTTACGCCGACCTGCGCCAGGTGCACGCCTGGAACCAGGACTTCGTGAAGTCGTCCCCCTCGGGCCAGCGCTACGAGCAGCTGGCGCGAGAGATCGACAACGCGCTGAACTTCATGCGGGCCTGCGGCACCGATCCGGAGGAGTTCAAGACCGTCGAGTTCTACGCCTCCCACGAGGCGCTGCTCCTCGACTACGAATCGGCGCTGACCAGGGTCGACTCGCGTACGGGGCAGCTGTACGACGTCTCTGGCCACATGGTGTGGATCGGTGAGCGCACCCGGCAGCTGGACGGCGCGCACATCGAGTTCGCCTCGAAGATCCGCAACCCGATCGGCATCAAGCTGGGCCCGACGACGACGGCCGAGGACGCGCTGCAGTACATCGACCGCCTCGACCCGGAGCGTGAGCCGGGCCGTCTCACCTTCATCGTGCGGATGGGCGCGGACAAGGTCCGCGACAAGCTGCCCGAGCTGGTCGAGAAGGTCACCGCGTCCGGCGCGACGGTGGCCTGGGTGACCGACCCGATGCACGGCAACACCTTCGAGGCGGCCTCGGGCCACAAGACCCGCCGCTTCGACGACGTGCTCGACGAGGTCAAGGGCTTCTTCGAGGTCCACAAGGCCCTCGGCACGCACCCGGGCGGCATCCATGTCGAGCTCACCGGTGACGACGTCACCGAGTGCGTGGGCGGTGGCGACGAGATCTTCGTCGACGACCTGCACCAGCGCTACGAGACGGCCTGCGACCCCCGCCTGAACCGCAGCCAGTCCCTCGACCTGGCCTTCCTCGTCGCCGAGATGTACCGCGACCAGTAACGGACCACCGTCAGGTCCGGCTGTTACCAGCAGGTGAAGTGGGGCGTGGATCACATACGATCCGCGCCCCATCGCACTTTTGCGGCCCCTGGAGGCCGGGTAAGGTTAGGTTAGCCTCACCGATCAGTCGGGCATCCGCTCCATCGGTACGGCACGACCCTGAAACCCCGACGGGAGGTGGACCGCGTGTTCGTCTGCAGCTGCTTCGGTGTCACCGAGGCGCAGGTGAAGAAGCACGCGGAAGAGGGTGCCTGCACCCCCCGCCAGATAGCGTCGGCATGCAAGGCGGGCACGGACTGCGGTTCGTGCGTGCGCCGCATCCAGGCCCTGCTGGGCCGTGGCGCGTGCCCGCGCCGTGAGCTCGCGGACGAGGGCAGGCCGGTCCTGTCGGACCTCGCGGACGCCCCGGTGCCCTCGCCCGTGGCGATGCCCGCGTCGGCGATGCCCGCCACGGCGGCTCTGACCGTGGCGGCGCTGACTGCGGTGGCGGCCGAGGCCGCCTGACGCGTCTGTCGCCGGATCAGCTCTCCGGCTGTTCGATCAACTGCGCGATGTACAGCGCCTCACCGAGCTTCTCGATCAGTTCGAGCTGGGTGTCCAGGTAGTCGATGTGGTGCTCCTCGTCCGCGAGGATCGACTCGAAGATGTTCGCCGAGGTGATGTCGCCCTTCGTGCGCATCACCTCGACCCCCCGCTTGAGGCGGTCGATCGCCTCGACCTCCACCTGTCGGTCCGCCTCGAACATCTCGGTGAGGGTCTGTCCCACCCGGACATGGAACAGGCGCTGGTAGTTCGGCAGGCCCTCCAGGAAGAGGATCCGGTCGGTGAGCACCTCGGCGTGCTTCATCTCGTCGAACGACTCGTGCCGCGTGTACTTGGCGAGCTTCGTCCAGCCGAAGTTCTCCTGCATCTTCGCGTGCAGGAAGTACTGGTTGATCGCGGTGAGCTCGCCGGTCAGCTGCTCGTTGAGGAATTCGATGACCTCGGGGTCGCCCTGCATCGCAGAGGCTCCTTCCATGCGGGGACTGGGCAGGTTGCGCCGCATCCTCGCATCGGTGCAGTGAACCGTCCAGTAAGTGCACGCTTAGTACGAGTTGCCCGATTCGGGACGGGGCTGGTCATGTGCACTGTCCCGGGTCTGTCAGGATGGAGTCATGGGTCAGCCGGTGGAGAGAGAATCTGGAGAAGCGGCACAGTCGGAGCTTCCGCCGGGGCAGCGACTTCAGCGCGGCTGGCCGGTCACGCACTACGGGCCCGTACCCAAGTTCCGTCCCGAGCGCTGGGAGTTCAGGGTCTTCGGCGCCACCGCCGACGGGGAGAAGCACTGCTGGACCCACGAGGAGTTCACCGCCCTGCCGTACGCCTCGGTCGTGGCCGATCTGCACTGCGTCACGAAGTTCAGCATGCTCGGGGCCGAATGGGGCGGCGTCCCGGCCCGGACGATCCTGGACATCGCCCCGCCCGCACCGTCCGTCACTCACGTGATGGTCTGGGCCGAGTACGGCTTCAGCTCGAACCTCCGCCTGTCGGACTTCGCGGCCGACCGCACGATCTTCGCCACGCACAAGGACGGTGAGCTGCTGACGGCGGAGCACGGCTTCCCGCTCCGCCTCGTCGTCCCGCACCTGTACGCCTGGAAGGGGCCCAAGTGGGTCCGCGGCGTGGAGTACATGACCGCCGACCGCCGTGGTTTCTGGGAGGAACGCGGCTACCACAACATCGGCGACCCCTGGCGGGAGCAGCGCTACTCCTACCAGGAGGAGCCCGGGGACGGCCCCGAGCTCTGACTCCCGTGACGGCGGCCGGCCGCTGACCGGCGGCTTCTCAGTGGTGGTACCGGTGGACCACCGCGTGCCCCTTGCCGCGGCCGATCGTCCACTTGTTGACGGGCGTGGTGACCACGAAGGCGATCACCAGTGAGATGGCCAGCGAGATCCAGAACAGGGCGTCGGCCAGGCCCGCGTCCATGGCGTCCGGCCACAGCAGGATCACGCCGTTGTCGATCAGCTCCATCACGGCGATGGACAGGGTGTCGGCTGCCAGCGCCACCCGGAAAGCGGTCCGGAAGTCCACGCCCGCCCGCAGGACACCGCGCAGCGTGAGCGAGTAGCCGAAGAAGAACGCGAGCGCGATCGCCAGGACCATCGTCGGCACGTTGCCCCAGCCGAGCGCCGTGCCGATCGCCATGCCGAGGATCTCGCCGATGGCGCATCCGGTGAGGCAGTGCAGCGTGGCCTGCGCGGCCATGGACCAGCTCGCCCCGCCGTGGTGGCCGCCGTGGCCCTCGTGCCCCAGGTGCTCATCGTGCCCGTGGTGCCCGTGCTGGTCCTGCTGGGCCCCGTGGTGCTCGTGCCGTGTGTGCGTGTTGTGCTCCATGTATGCCCCCATGCTGGATGCCGGTCCCTGCGCGCAGTAGGAACCGTATACCCCCATGGGGTATTCCTCAACGAGTCACGAGTCCCGGAGTTTCTTCAGCCGCTCCACGTCCGCCGCATGCCCTTCCTTACCGCCGGGCGTCTCGATGATCAGAGGTACGCCCGCGGTGGCGGGATGGGTCATCAGGGCGCGGAAGGGGTCCTCGCCGATGTGCCCGGAGCCGATGTTCTCGTGGCGGTCCTTGTGCGCGCCGACCACGTCCTTGGAGTCGTTGGCGTGGATCAGCTTCAGCCGTCCCTCGCCGACCGTGTCGACCAGCAGGTCGAGCGTCTGGTGCATGCCGCTCGGCCCGGTCAGATCGTGGCCGGCCGCGAAGATGTGACAGGTGTCGAGACATACGCCCAGCCTGGGGTGGGCGTCGAGCGCCTCGAAGTACGGGCCGAAGTCCCAGGTGCGGGAGCAGAGCGAGGCGCCCTGCCCGGCCGTCGACTCCAGGAGGAGGAACGGGGCGTCGTCGTGGGTCAGCTCGTCCAGCAGGGGCAGCATGTGCTCACGGACCTGCGCGAGGGCGACGGAACGCTCCCGGCCGCCCGTGGCGCTGCCGGTGTGCACCACCACACCGAGAGCGCCTATCTCCCGGGCCCTGCGCAGCGAGTGCCGCAGGGACAGCACCGACTTCTCCACCGTCGCCTCGGTGTGCGAACCGAAGTTGATCAGATACGGGGCGTGGACGTACGCGGGGATCGACTCGGCGGCGCACGCGGCGCGGAAGGCCTCGTCCTGCCGGGGGTTTCCGGCGGGCGTGGCCCAGCCGCGCGGGTTGGCGACGAAGACCTGGACGGTCTCGGCCGCGAGGTCGCGTGCGTAGGACAGGCCGACGGAGTGGAGACCGCCGGCCACAGGGACATGGCCGCCGACGGGGTTGCGGAGCTGCTTGCTGGTCACACCCGTCAGGGTGTCATGGGCCGCTGAGGGCTCCGCCGGCGGATCTCGACGGGGGGTGGCGGGCGCCGGCCCGCGGCAGAGCCGCGGGCCTCGCGCTCAGCGGATCTCGACGGTGATCGTCGATCCCTTGGGTGCGGTCTCCCCGCCCTCGACCGACTGGCTCTTGACCTTGTCGCCGAACAGCCCGAGCAGTCCGCGGTCCTCGTCGACCTTGAACCCGGCGCCCTCGAGCTTCTGGTGGGCGTCGTCGACGCTGTCGCCCACCACGTCCGGGACCTCGACCATCTCGGGGCCCTTGGAGATCGTCAGCGTCACCGTGTCGCCCGCGGCGGCCTCGCGGCCCGCGGCCGGCGACTGCTCGGCCACCTGGCCCTTGTCGAACTCCGAGGTGACGCGCTTGGTGGCGATCTTCACCTTCAGACCGGAGTCCTCCAGCTCGGCGGTGGCGTCCTCGACGGACGAGCCCGTGACCTCGGGCACCTCCACCGGGCTGCCCTTGCTGACGGTGATCGCGATGGCCGAACCCGCGTGCCGCTCGGTGCCCGCCTGCGGGTCCGTACGGATCACGAAGCCCTTGACGACGTCCTCGCTGAACTCGCGGTTGACCATGCCGGCGGCGAGACCCTTGTCCTTCAGCACGTCCTTCGCCTTGAACAGGGCGAAGCCCCTCAGGTCGGGCACCTTCACGGTCTCGGGCCCGTCGGAGACGGTCAGCGTCACGGAGTCGTTCGCGCGGATCCGGGCGCCGACCGCCGGGTCTGTGCCGATGACGCTGCCGCGTTTCACGGTGTCGCTGAACGCGTGCTTGACCGACTTCACGTCGAGCCCGGCCTTCTCCAGCTGAGCCCTGGCGTCCTGCTCGCTCTTCGAGAGGACCGGCGGCACCTTGGTGAACTGGCCCGAGTTGATGTACCAGATGCCGGTGCCGAGGCCCAGCACCAGCACGACGGCGGCGACGATCGCCAGCATCCCGCGCCGGGGCCGCGCAGGTCCGCGCCGGGGCAGCGGCGGCTCGGAGGCGAACTGGGTGGTCCGCTCGAACCGGCTGGTGTGCGAGGCCACGCCGTCCGTGTCGGGTTCGTTCACCGGCAGCGGCCGGGGCACGGACAGCGAGCGCGGGATCACGCTCGTACGGTCCTCGGCGATGTCGCGGCCCACCGCGAGGGCGCCCGGCGGCACGGCGTCGAGCTGCTCGGCGGTGAGCCCCGCCCGTGCTTCGAGGACCTGGCCGAGCAGCGCCACCGCGTCGTACGGGCGCACCTCGGGGTTGCGGGCGGTCGCCGTGACGACCAGGTCGTCCAGCGCGTACGCCATGCCGGGGACCAGGCCCGACGGGGGCGGCACGTCCGCGTGCAGGTGCTGGTAGAGCACCTGGGCGGGAGAATCCCCGGAGTGCGGCTTGGCGCCGGTGAGCATCTCGTACAGGACGACGCCGCAGGCGTAGACGTCGACGCGGGTGTCGGCCGTGCCGTGCTCGATCTGCTCGGGGGCGAGGTACGACACGGTGCCGAGGACCGTGCCCGTCGTGTTCGTCACCGTGTCCACGGCCCGGACGAGGCCGAAGTCCGCCACCTTGACCCGGCCGTCGTCCCCTATGAGGACGTTCTCCGGCTTCATGTCCCGGTGCACGAATCCGGCCCGGTGCGCGGCGCCGAGCGCGGCGAGCACCGGCTCCAGGATGTCCAGCGCCGCCCGCGGCTGGAGCGCGCCCCGGTCGCGCAGCACGTCGCGCAGGGTGCAGCCGGCGACGTACTCCATCGCCAGGTAGACGTACGACCCGTCCGCTCCCTGGTCGAAGACCTGCACCACATTGGGGTGCGCGAGCCGCGCCACCGACTTGGCCTCGCGGATGAACCGTTCGACGAACGAGCCGTCGGCGGCCAGCGTCGGGTGCATCACCTTGAGCGCGAGCACGCGGTCGAGGCGGGTGTCCAGGGCCCGGTAGACCGTGGCCATCCCGCCGACCGCGATCCGCGCCTCGACGCGGTAGCGGCCGTCGAGCACCTGCCCGACAAGCGGGTCGTGAAGGGTCGTATCCACGCAGGTGAGTGTACGAGCCGCCACTGTCACGACGACCCGTTCGGCCGATACCGGGGCGGGACTGCAGCCGAGCTGTGACGCGCGGCGTACGCACGCGCGCGCCGCTCTCGCACAGGCGTCCGGTACGGGGTGGGGGTATCCGCGCGAGGGGCCGTTCCGTCAGAAGGCCGGACGCTCGGGATCCAGTCGTGCCATGCCCTCCGTGGGGGACGACGCCTCGGCGAAGTGACGGCGCGGGATGCGGCCGGCGCGGAAGGCGAGGCGTCCCGCCTCCACCGCGTGCCGCATCCCCTCCGCCATCAGCACGGGCTCCTGCGCCCGCGTCACGGCCGAGGCGAGCATCACACCCGAGCACCCCAGCTCCATGGCGAGCGCCGCGTCGGAGGCGGTCCCGGCGCCCGCGTCCAGGATGACCGGCACGCGCGCGTGCTCGGTGATCAACTGGAAGTTGTGCGGGTTGCGGATGCCGAGCCCGGAGCCGATGGGCGAGCCGAGCGGCATGATCGCGGCGCAGCCGACGTCCTCCAGCTTCCGCGCGAGCACGGGGTCGTCGTTCGTGTACGGGAGCACGGTGAACCCGTCGTCGACCAGGGTCTCCGCGGCGTCCAGCAGCTCGATCGGGTCGGGCAGCAGCGTGCGCTCGTCGGCGATGACCTCCAGTTTGACCAGGTCGGTGCCGAGCGCCTCGCGCGCGAGACGGGCGGTCAGCACGGCCTCGCCCGCGGTGAAGCAGCCCGCCGTGTTCGGCAGCACGCGAATGCCGAGCCGGTCGAGCACGGACAGGACGGAGCCGTGCACGGACGCGTCCACACGCCGCATCGCGACGGTCGTCAGCTCCGTGCCGGACGCCACGAGCGAGCGCTCCAGGACGTCGAGGCTGGGTGCCCCGCCCGTCCCCATGATCAGCCGGGACGAGAAGGACGTACCACCGAGGACCAGGGCATCGTCGGCCATCGGTCAGCCTCCCTGGACGGCGGTGAGGACTTCGACGCGGTCTCCCTCGGCCAGCGGCGTGAGCGGCCACTGCGTGCGCGGGACGACCGTTTCGTTGAGCGCGGCCGCCACCCCGGAGGGGGCGGCGGTGAGCGTGGCGACGAGCGCGTCGAGAGCGGTCCCCGCGGCGATCTGCCGCCGCACGCCGTTGACGAAGATGTTCATGCCGGCTGCTCCGTGAGGGCGGCGGCGAAGCGCCGCGGGGTGAAGGGGCGGGCCACGTCGGGAAGTTCGCCCGTGGTCAGGACGTGCGCCATGGCGTCACCGGTGACCGGGGTGAGCAGCACGCCGTTGCGGTAGTGGCCGGTGGCCAGCAGGAGGCCGTCCAGGCCGGTCGGGCCGATCAGCGGCGCGTTGTCCGGCGAGCCGGGGCGCAGCCCGGCGCGCGTCTCGGTGAGCGGCAGTTCGGTGATGCCGGGCACCAGCTCGTGCGCGTCGCGCAGCAGCTCGTACACACCGCCCGCGGTCACCGTGGTGTCCCAGCCCAGCTCCTCGCTGGTCGCGCCCACGACGAGCTCGCCGCTCTCCCGCGGCACCAGATAGACCTGGCTGCCCCGGACGACCGCACGGACCGTGCGGCTCAGGAACGGCGCGTACCGTTTCGGCACCGTCAGCCGCAGCACCTGCCCCTTCACGGGCCGCACGGGCGGCAGCACATCGTCGGGCACGCCCGCCAGACGCCCGCTCAGGCTCCCCGCGGCGAGCACCACCTGGCCCGCGGACAGTTCGGTGCCGTCCGTGGTCACGGCTCCCACGGCCCTGCCGCCTTCGACCCGCAGGCGCTCCGCCCACGTGCGGAGGAACACCACGTCGGCCCGCTCGCAGGCCGCGACCAGGGCGCCGGCGAGCCGGCGGGGGTCGATCTGGTGGTCGCCGTCGACCCGCAGGCCGCCGCGCACGCCGGGCGCGAGCATCGGCTCCAGACGGCGGCACTCACGGCCGCTCAGCCACTCCGACTCCAGCCCCGACCGGCGTTGCAGGGCGTGCAGTTCGCGCAGATGGGCGCGGTCGTCGGCGTCCAGGGCGACGGCGAGCGTGCCGCACCGGCGGTACCCCACGTCCTGGCCGCTCGCCTCGGTGAGTTCGGCGGCGAAGTCCGGATAACGGCGCGCCGAGGCCAGGTTGAGGCCCAGCAGGGTCTGCTCGCCGTAGTGCAGTTCGGTGACGGCGGCGAGCATTCCGGCCGCGACCTGCGCGGCCCCGCCGCCGGGCTCGGGGTCCACGATCGCGGTGGCCAGCCCGCGTTGCGCGGCCCGCCAGGCCGTGACCAGGCCGATGATCCCGCCCCCGATGACCAGGACGTCGGGCGTTCGTGACGACATGGGCGTCCAGCCCCTCCCTTCGCCGGCATGACCCGGATCAGGTTCGTACGGTCGGAGGCCGCCCAGCCTCCCTCTCAGCCCGGTGCGTCCGGGCTCCCGCGAGTGCTTTACGTTGGCCACCCTAGCCCTCCGTCACATGTCTCAGTAAGGGAGCCTCCGCCCATGGCCCGATCGCTCGACGGTGTCGTTCTCGCCCCTGTCGCCGACCAGGCACCGGGGCAGGTGGGCACCCGCACCCGCTTCGTCTACCACGAGCGGAACGGGGAGATCTGGGCCGAGTACGCGGGCGGCGATGTGGTACGCGGCCACCTCGTGGGTACCCGTGAGGGTGACCGTCTCGACTTCCGGTACGTACAGCTGGGGCGTACCGGCGGCACATCGTCGGGCCACTGCGTCTCCCGCGTGGTGGAGCTGCCCGACGGGCGGCTGCGCCTGGAGGAGACCTGGGAGTGGGAGTCGCAGGCGGGCAGCGGGACGAGCACGGTGGAGGAGGTCGCCCGGGTGGAGCATTCGCCGGCGGCGGACGAGCCGGTGTGGAACAGCTCACTGAGCACGTCCGCTGACTGACGAATCGTCAGGTGTCTATGGTGATCAGGTGAGCGAGCAGACGCAGGAGCGTACGAAGCGGCGGGTCGTCGTCGTGGGCGCGGGCATGGCCGGTGTCCAGACCGCGGTCGCCCTGCGCGAACAGGGTTTCACCGGCAGCGTCACCCTCATCGGCGCGGAGCCCCATCAGCCGTACGACCGGCCGCCGCTGTCCAAGGCCGTGCTGCTCGGCAAGTCCGAGGGTTCGGCCTTCGACGTCGACTTCGAGGCGCTGGACATCGAGCTCCAGCTCGGCTGCGAGGCGCTCGGCGTCCGCCCCGCCGACCACGAGCTGGACACCGAGGCGGGTCCGGTCCGGTACGACGTCCTGGTCATCGCGACCGGCGCGGAACCGATCCGGCTGCCCGGCGCCGAAGGGGTGCCCGGCGTCCATCTGCTGCGCACCCTCGACGACGCGGAACGGCTGCGTCCCGTCCTCGCCCGGCAGCACGACATCGTGGTCGTCGGGGCCGGCTGGATCGGCGCCGAGTTCGCCACGGCGGCGCGCGAGGCCGGCTGCAGGGTGACGGTCGTGGAGGCCGCCGACCGCCCTCTCGCCGGGGCGCTGCCCGCCGAAGTGGCCGCGCCGATGGCCGCCTGGTACGCGGACAGCGGGGCCGAGCTGCGCACCCACGCGCGCGTGGAGCGTGTCGAGCCTGGTGCCGTGGTGCTGGACGACGGCTCCCGGGTGCCCGCGGGCGCCGTGGTCGTCGGTGTCGGCGCCCGTCCGGCCACCGCGTGGCTCGCCGGCTCCGGCATCGAGCTGGGCGCCCATCGCGAGATCGTGGCCGACGACCACCTGCGCACCTCCCTGCCGGACGTCTACGCGGTCGGCGACTGCGCCTCCTTCCCGTCGGGCCGGTACGAGGACCGCCTCCTGGTCCACCACTGGGACAACGCCCTCCAGGGCCCGCGCACGGTCGCCGCGAACATCATCGGCGAGGCCCCCGCCGCGTACGACCCGGTCCCGTACTTCTGGTCCGAGCAGTTCGGCCGCTTCGTCCAGTACGTCGGGCACCACGCCCCCGACGACACGACCGTCTGGCGCGGCGACCCGTCCGGCACCGCGTGGACGGTCTGCTGGCTCCGCGACACCCGCCTGGTGGCCCTCCTGGCGGTGGGCCGCCCGAGGGATCTCGCCCAGGGCCGCAGGCTGATCGAGGCGGGCGCCGAGATGAGTCCGGAGCTCCTGGCGGATCCGGCCAGGCCCCTGAAGTCGGCGACCGCCTGACCGGACGGCCGCACCGGAGGCGAGCGGAGGCGCCGGGAGAGGCGCCGGGGCGGAGTTCTCGGGGCACGGCGGTCGCGCCTCGGCCTTCCGGCGGAGTGGCCGGACGCAGGGCGACACCCGGCGCGCGGCGGGTCGCCGGGGGTGCCGCAGGCGCGGGAGCCCGGGGCCGAACGGCGTGCGCGGAGCCATGGCGGAGCCGGACGGGGCGCGCGCCCGGACGGTGCCCGGGTACCGAGTGTCAGTCCGGGATGGCAGGCTTGTCCCGTGACCGAGATTGACGCAAAGATCGATGCTCTCGTCCCCGCCTGGCTCACCCTCCCCGACATCGCCGAACAGCTCGGCGTCGAGGTGACCCGCGTGCGGCAGCTGGTCAAGGAGGGCCAGCTGATCGCCGTACGCCGTGGTGAGAACCGCGCGCTGCACGTCCCCGCCGCCTTCATCGACGGGGACAAAGTGGTCAAGGGCCTTTCCGGCACCCTGACGCTGCTGCGGGACGACGGCTTCACCGACGAAGAGATGCTGGAGTGGCTCTTCACTCCCGACCCGACCCTGCCGGGTACTCCCGCGCAGGCCCTGAGCGAGAATCGCGGCACGGAGGTGAAGCGCCGCGCCCAGGCGCTCGCCGTCTGACCTGAACCGACCGTCCGGCGTACGGACCGCGGACCGCCAGCCCCTGGCCCCGTGGTCCGTACGCACCGACCACGGGGGACACACGCATGCCCGAGAACGCCGCGACCACCGCGCGCGCCCAGCTCGCCGACGCCCGTCTCTACCTCTGCACGGACGCCCGCAAGCGCCAGGGCGACCTCGCCGAGTTCCTCGACGCGGCTCTGGCGGGCGGCGTCGACATCGTGCAGCTGCGTGACAAGGGCATGGAGGCGGCCGAGGAACTGGAGCACCTCCAGGTCTTCGCGGAGGCCTGCGCCCGGCACGGCAAGCTCCTCGCGGTCAACGACCGGGCCGATGTGGCCCACGCCGCCCGTGCCGACGTGCTCCACCTGGGGCAGGGCGACCTTCCGGTCCCGGCGGCCCGCGCCGTCCTCGGCGACGACGTGCTGATAGGCCGTTCCACGCACGCCGAGTCCGAGGCTTCGGCCGCCGCCGTCCAGGAGGGCGTGGACTACTTCTGCACCGGCCCCTGCTGGCCGACGCCCACCAAGCCCGGCCGCCACGCACCCGGCCTCGACCTGGTCAGGCACACGGCGACGCTCGGCACCGACCGCCCCTGGTTCGCCATCGGCGGCATCGACCTCGGCAACCTCGACGAGGTGCTCGACGCGGGCGCCCGCCGGGTCGTCGTGGTCCGGGCGATCACCGAGGCGGACGACCCGGGCGCGGCTGCGGGGGAGTTCGCGAAGCGACTGCGCGGCGCGTAGGCGCGAGCGTCCGGCACGGCGCCGTCCGGTGTCCCGGCGCCGCGGGGACGCCGTTCTGCGTTCCGGCCGTGCCGGGGAGCCGTCCCGCGTCCCGTTCGCGGCACGGTCCGCGGGCGCTGTCCGCGGGATCTGTCCGAGGGGTGGACAAGAAGTCGACAGATCGGACATTTTGTGTCGGTCCGGTTGGGGTACCGGCGCCCCCTGGCTAACCTGCCGGTATGGCCCTCGGATCTGCCTCCACCAGGACTGATCGCGCACGCACCGTGCGCGACATGCTCGCGACCGGCAAGGCGACGTACTCGTTCGAGTTCTCCGCGCCGAAGACTCCCAAGGGCGAGCGGAACCTGTGGAACGCGCTCCGCCGGGTCGAGGCTGTCGCGCCCGACTTCGTCTCCGTGACCTACGGGGCGGGCGGCTCCACGCGTGCGGGCACCGTCAAGGAGACCCAGCAGATCGTCGTCGACACCACGCTCACCCCGGTCGCCCACCTCACCGCCGTCAACCACTCCGTCGCCGAACTGCGCAACATCATCGGCCAGTACGCCGACGCCGGGATCCGCAACATGCTCGCCGTGCGGGGCGACCCGCCGGGCGACCCCATGGGGGAGTGGGTGCCGCACCCCAAGGGCCTGACCTACGCGGCCGAACTCGTCCGGCTCATCAAGGAGTCGGGGGACTTCTGTGTAGGCGTCGCGGCCTTCCCGGAGATGCACCCGCGGTCCAGCGACTGGGACCTGGACGTCGGCCACTTCGTCGACAAGTGCCGCGCCGGCGCCGACTACGCCATCACGCAGATGTTCTTCCACCCGGAGTCGTATCTGCGACTGCGCGACCGCGTGGCCGAGGCAGGCTGCGCGACACCGGTCATCCCCGAGGTCATGCCCGTCACGAGTGTGAAGATGCTGGAGCGGCTCCCGAAGCTCAGCAACGCCGTATTCCCGGACGCCCTGAAAGAGCGGATCCTCACAGCCAAAGACGATCCGGCGGCTGTACGCTCCATTGGCATCGAGTTCGCAACGGAGTTCTGTGCGAGGCTGCTGGCCGAGGGAGTCCCCGGACTGCACTTCATTACGCTGAACAACTCCACGGCGACGCTGGAAATCTACGAGAATCTGGGTCTGCACCACCCACAGCAGGCCTAGACCGGTCGCACCCGCGTACGACACACTGCGTAGCGGCCACTGGGAGAGGGGCGTACATGGGCTGGACGGTCCTCTATTTCGCGTTCGGAGTGGTCGCGCTGTGGCTGCTCGGCGAGGTCCTGCTGCAGTACAAGGCGCGACTGCGCTACCGCCTGCTCGCCTTCGTCGGCTTCCTCGGTGTCGTCCTCGGTGTGCTGATGCCCTCGGTGGTGGTCATCGGGCTGGGCGCGGCCGCCTTCGCGGTCGGCCAGACCTACGTCACGTTGTCGTTCCGCCGCGGCTTCGCCGAGGGCTGGGCCATCAACGGCCGCTCCGGCCCTGACAGGCCCAGCAAGCGCCGTCGCGGCGAGCCGGAGTACCAGGATCCGACACTGGAGGTCTCCGACCTCGAAGCCGCCGACGGCGCGGCCTACGCGCACGGTGACGACTACGCCGGCGACGACGACGTCTTCTCGCCCAATCAGTCCGACCGGTTCGCGCCGACGGGGGCGAACGAACCCTCTGCCGCCGAGGCCACCGCCGTGTACGAGCCGCAGCCCCTGCCCGAGGACACCGGCTCCTACGGCATCTACGGCGACAACGCGTACGCCGCGGCCACCGACCAGTCCTACGGTGCCGCCCCCCAGTCCCAGGACCAGCAGGCCTACGCCTACGACTACTCGGGCTACAACCAGCAGCAGTACTCCTACGACAACGGCCAGCAGCAGTACGCCGCTTACTCCGACCCGTACATCGGCACGCAGACCTACAGCGGTGCCGGATACGACACCACCTACGGCGGGCAGCAGCAGTACCCGCAGCAGGGGTACGGCCAGGACCAGTACGCCGGCACCGGCACCTACGGCGGCGAGACCCCGGCGGGAGGAGTCTGGGTGCCCCAGCAGCGCAGCACCGACGACCCGTACGGCGGCCAACTCCCGCCCGAGCAGCCGTATCCCTACCAGGGCGACGGCAACGGCACGGGCTCCGGCAACGGGTACGACGAGCAGTACCGGTACTGACCGCGGCCGGTGCCGTCCGTCCGCACCGGCCGCCCGTCCGCACCGGCCGCCCGTCCGCACCGGCCGTCCGGACTCGGTCCCTCGTCCGATCCCGGTCCCCCGTCCGGTCACCGGGACCGCTCACTGCGACCCGCGGAACTCCGGTCCCTCCACGATCAGCCCGGCCACCAACGCCCCCGACATGCCGGCATGCGGAAGACCGCCGCCGGGGTGCGCCCAGCCGCCCGCCGCGAACAGACCCGGCATGCGCGTGGCGTTCGACGGATGCAGCAGCCGGCCGTCCGCGGCGGCGAGCGCCGGGGCAGGAACCGCGCCGCCTTCCGCGCCCGTCTCGTCCGCGATGTCCGCCGGGGTGCGAACCTCGTGCCAAAGCAGCCGCTCGCGCAGGCCGGGCAGCGCGCGCCCGGCGGCGCCGAGAACCCGCTCCACGTCCGAGTCGGACACTGAGAAGCCCGAGGGCACGGTGGCCGACAGGGTCACCGCCTCGTGCTCCGCGTCCGGGGCCGTCGCCGGGTCGTCGGGGCGCGTGACCACCACGGTGGGCGAGGCCGGCAGCCCCGGGCGCTCGCCGAACAGGCGGTCCAACTCGTCGTCACGGTCGGCCGAGTGGACCACCGTCCGGTGCGCCACCCCCTCGGGCCGCCCGCCGCGCAGCGCCAGCAACACGGTCAGCCTGCTCGGTGCCCCACTCTGCGGCGGGACCTCCCCGTCCCCCCGGACCGCCGCCTGCGGGACAAGGTCGCGCAGCACGCCGGGCGCCACACCCGTGACCACGAAGTCGGCCTCCTCCACGGCGCCGGCCGCGAGCTCCACACCCGCCGCCCGGCCGTCCTTCTCGACGATCCGTGCGACGTCCGCCCCGAAGCGGAACTCCACCTTGCGGGCGAGGCACCGCTCGTACACCGCGCGGGCCAGTTCCCTCAGGCCGCCGCGCACGTACCAGGTGCCGAAGGCGTGTTCCATGTAGGGCAGCACGGCGGCGCTCGCCGGCGCCACGCGCGGATCGAGCCCGTACGCCAGGGCGTGGCTCTCCAGCAGGGCCGCGAGGCGCGGTTCACGCAGCTCCCAGGCGCCGACCTCGGCGAGGGTGGCGGCCCGGCGGGTGCGCAGCAGCTTCTTGTGCGGCACCGAGGGATAGGGCTCCTGCTGGGCGAGCACCGGCCAGTTGGGCCACAGCGGCTCCTCCAGGAGCGGTCTGCGCGTGCGGTCCCACGCCTCGCGGGCCCGCACCAGGAAGTCGCCCCAGCGCCCGCCCGTGCCCGCCCCGAGCGCTTCGTCCAGCGCGGAGACGACTCCAGCGCGGGAGGCGTTCGGCAGGGACACCTCCGTGCCGTCCGCGAAGAGGTGCCGGGCCGAGGGGTCGACCTGGACCAGTTCGACGCACTCCTCCAGCGGCTGCTTCCCCGTCTTGACGAACAGGTCGCGGTGGACCGCGGGCAGCGGCAGCAGCGCCGGGCCGGTGTCGAACGTGAAGCCGTCGCGCTCGACGCGGCGCAGCGCGCCGCCGTACGTCGCCGTGCGCTCGTACACCACCACCCGGTGGCCCGCGACGGCCAGCCGGGCGGCCGCCGCCATCGCGCCCATCCCGGCGCCGATCACCGCAATTCGTGCCATGCCAGGGACTTTATCGGCCGCCTCCGACAGTCCCGCCCGCGGGAGCTCAGTCGGGGGGCCGCTCGACCCGCGCCGCGAGCCGTCTCTCCTCCCGCCGCTGGGCACGGCGCCGCAGGAACCGGCGGATCCGCGAGACCAGGAAGAACAGCACGACCAGTCCGGCCACGAGCAGAACGGCCGCGACGATCGCCGCCGCCAGCGGGTGGAACATCGCGAACGTGACGATCGTGCCGACCCCGAGGTCCTCGGCCAGGCTGATGACCATGTTGCTGAGGGGTTCCGGGGAGGTGTTCACCGCCATCCGGGTGCCGGCCTTGACCGTGTGGCTGGCCAGCGCCGTCGAACCGCCGATCAGACCCGCCACCACGTCCGAGAGCGAACCGCTCTGCCCCGCGAGCAGCGCGCCGATCCAGGCGCCGGCGACCGGCCGCACCACCGTGTGCACCGAGTCCCACGCCGAGTCCACGTACGGGATCTTGTCGGCGACCGCCTCGCACAGGAACAGCGCGCCCGCCACCGCGAGCACCTCGGGGCGCTGCATCGACTCGGGGACGTCGTCGGTGAGACCGGTCGCGCCGAAGACGCCCAGGAGCAGCACCACCGCGTACGCGTTGATGCCGCTGGCCCAGCCGCTGGTGAAGACCAGGGGGAGTACCGACACGGACGCGATCGTAACCAGTGGCCGACCGCACGGCCTGGGCATGAGTGCGTACGACTGAGTACACGTACTCAGTGAGTGAGATGAGTACGCGCGCGGATGGGGCCCGACCTGCGCGAACGAGAGAGTGGAGACACGGAGAGGGGCGCGGCTCCGGTACCGCCGACACGGGGCGGCGGAACGGCTCTCGCGCCCTTTGCCGCTCCTTCCGCCGACCCGGTCGGCGGGAGTGAGGCACGGGGGACCCGGGGGACGACCGGAGCGGGGCCCGACGGGGGAGTACGGCGAGGCGCCGGTCCGATCGGCCCGCGGGGGACGCGGCCGAACGAGCCGGCGCTCTCGCCTGTCCGGCTCCGCTGCGCTCCCGCCCTCAGCGGCCGCCGCTCACGCGTCCCTGGAGCAGCCGGGACAGCGCCGCGTGCACGTCGTCCAGCGAGCGCTCCGGCTGGAAGGCCTGCCAGTCCAGAGCGGCCACGAGGACCATGCCGACCAGCGCCGCCGCCGTCAGCGGGACGTCGATCTCGTCGCTGAGCTCGCCGCCCGCCACGCCCTCGCGCAGGACGTTCTCGACGACCGCCACGGCCTCCTGCCTGACCACCATCAAGGTGGACTGCCAGGCGCGGTTCGTGCGCCACAGCTCCGCCACGTACAGCTGGGTGAAGGCCGGATACCGGTCGATGAAGACGAGCCCCGCGCGGATCATCGCGTCCAGTGCGTCGACCTTGCTGCCGCCGTCGCGCGCGGTCTTCTCGGCCGCCTCCCGCAATGAGGCGGTGAGCAGGCCCACGCCGTGCCGCAGCAACTCCTCGAAGAGGACCGACTTGCTCGCGAAGTTGTAGTAGACCGTGCCCTTGGCGACCCCGGCGCGCTCGGCGATCTCGTCCACCGTGGTGGCGGAGAAGCCCTGTTCGGCGATCAGGGTGACGGCGGCCTCGTAGAGCTTCTGCCGGGTCGCCTCGCGACGGCCGCCGCCGCCCGCCGTGGTGCTGGTGCTTTCCATGGCCCCGATTGTCACAGGACCGGTGGCGGGCGTGGTCACAGGCTCAGCTCCGGGTGCAGCCGGTCGAGGGTCCACACCTGCTTGCGGCGTGCCGACAGGGCGGTGAGCGCGAGGGCGCCCGCGGTGAACGCCACCAGGACGGCGCACGCCTGCCAGACGGGACCCAGGGCCCCGCCGGTGATGAGCCTCCTGAGGGCCTCGACGACGTAACTCATCGGCAGGAAGGGATGGATCGCACTGAAGAAGCGCGGACTGGTCTGGACTGGGTACGTGCCGCCCGCCGACGTCAACTGGAGCATCAGGAGGGCGAGGACGAGGATCCGTCCCGCCGCGCCGAAGCGTGCGTTCAGCCACTGGACGAGCGCGGCGAAACACGCCGTCACGAGGAACAGGAAGCCCACCGTGCCGGCCGCGCGCGCCATCTCCAGGCCGATCGCCCAGTGCAGCACCGACATCAGGGCCGCAGTCTGGAGCACTCCCACCGCGGCCACCGGGAGCCAGCCCGCCAGCGCGACGCGCCAGGCCGAGGCCCCCACCGCGAGCGCGCGCCGGTTCAGCGGCGGGATCAGCATGTACGCGACCATCGCGCCCACCCAGAGGGACAGCGGGATGAAGTACGGAGCGAAACCGGTGCCGTAGTTGGGCGCCTTGTGCAGGTTCTGGGAGGCGAGCCGCACCGGGTCCGCCATGACCTGGGTGCGCCGGTCGCGGTCGGACCTGTCGTAGTCCGGGATCTGCTCGGCGCCGTCGTGCAGCCCGCCGGCGAGCTTGCCGGAGCCGCCGACGAGCTTGTAGATGCCCCCGTCGAGGTCGCTCGCGCCCGTCTTGAGCGCCCCCACGCCCGTGTCGAGGTCGCGTGCCCCGGCCTTCGCCGTGCCGAGTCCGGTGTGCAGCCGCTCGGCACCCTTGGCGACCTTCGCGGCACCCTCGTCGAGTTTGTTGATCTTGGAAACGGCGTCGGTCAGGTCCTCGGAGAGGTGCGGCGACCGGTCGGCGAGCGCCTGCGCCTGCTTCTCCAGGGTGGCCAGGTTCTTGTCGAGCTTGTCGAGATCGCCGTCCTGGTCGTCGATCAGCGTGTTCAGGTCGTCGGCCACCTCGGCCACGTCCGCCGCGGCCGTCTTGGCCTTCTTCAGGTCGCCGCACGCGAGGTCGGGGACGACCGGCGTCTCGCAGCGTGCCTTGTAGACGGCCTCCAGCGCGGTGGAGGCCGCATGCGCGCCCTTGGCCGCGGCCGGGGCCCGCTCCACGAGGTCGTCGAGGTTGTGGCGGATGCCGGACGCCGAGTCGGCGACGAGCCGGGCCGTGTCGCCGATCGACTTCTCGTTGTCCTTCAGGAACGGCCCCACCTTGCCGGCGACCCCGTTGACCCGGTCGGCCAGCGTCCGCGTGCCGTCCGCGACCTGCCGTGACCCGTCCTCCAGGTCGGCCGCGCCCTTGTCGAGCTTCTTCAGGCCGCCGGACAGCTTCCCGCTGCCCTTCTTGGCCTCCGCGAGACCGTCCGCGAGGTCCTTGGAGCCCTTCTTCGCCTTGCCGATCCCGCCCTTGAGCCGGTCGGCCCCGTCGGCGGCCTTCTCCGTCGCCCCGTGGATGTCCGAGAAGGAGATGAAGATCCTGTCCAGGAACGACCGTGACGCCTTGGTGGACGCGGCGGTGCGCACCTCGCTGAACACGGTCCGGGAGATCTGCCCGACGATGTAGTTGTTCGCGTCGTTGGTCCGCACCTGGAGCGCGCCCGTCTCGGGAGACGCGCCGGAGCTGGAGGCGATGCGCTCACTGAAGTCGTCCGGCATCGTCAGGGACAGGTAGTACGTGCCGTCCTCGACGCCCCGGCGGGCCTCCGCGGCGCTCACCTCGTGCCACTCGAAGGTGTCGCTGTCGCGCAGCCCCTTGGTGATGTCGTCGCCCGCCGTGACCTTCCTGCCCGCGGCCGTCGCCCCCTTGTCGTCGTTCACGAGGGCCACGGGGATGCGGTCCAGGTGGCCGTACGGGTCCCAGAACGACCACAGGTAGAGGGCTCCGTACAGGAGGGGCAGCAGGAGGAGGGCCACCAGCGCGGCCCGGGGGAGCTTGCCGCGTCCGAAGCGCCGGAGCTCAAGAGCGGCCAGTTTCGGCGAGCGCATCGGCCGTCTCCTCGTCGTCGGGGGTGTTCTTGTCGGGGGTGCCGGCGCCGGTGGCCGGGGTGTTCTGGGCGGGGCCGCCGTCCCTGGTGGCGAGGGCGGTGCCGGTGTCGGCGGTGCTGTCCGTGGGCGTGCCGGCGTCCATGGGAGTGGCGGAGTCCGTGGCGGTGGTGGCGTCCGCGTCCGCGGGCGTGGCAGCGTCCTCGGCGGCCGCACCCTGCTCGCCGTGCGGTCGGGTCGAGACGACGACGGCACCCTCAGGAGCCTCGCTGCACACGGCCACTACGGTGGTGCCCGAGTCGGCGATCGACCTCAACAGGGCCCACACCTCGGCCCGTTCGGAGTCCGAGAGCTTGAGATCGGTGTCGTCGACGCCGAGCAGGCGGGGGCGGCCGATCAGGGCCAGCGCTATCGACAGCCGCAGGGATTCGAGGCGCTCCAGGTCGCGCACGGCGGTCCGGGAGCCCTTGGGCAGCGACTCCCGGTCGAGTCCGGCGGCGGACAGCGCGGAGTCGATCCGCAGCTTCGCCCCTGCTGCCCTCCCGCCGGTCCGCGCCTGCCCGCCGGCGAGCCGCGCTCCCTTGGACCACGATCGCAGCAACCCGCGCAGGGGGCCGCCGAACCGCTGCTCCAGCAGCGCCCGTTCGCGCAGGTGCTCCCCTACGGTCAGCGCCGGGTCCAGGTCGGTGACACCGGGCACGTGCGCGAGCCCGCTCGTGCGGCGCACGGCGGCCATCTGCTGGGGCAGTCTCGACGAGCCCACGCGGGCCGTCCCCTCGGTGGGCCTCATCCGGCCCGTGAGCGCGAGCAACAGGCAGGTGCGGCCGGAGCCCGAGGGCCCCTCGATCGCGATCAGCGAGCCGGGCTCCGCGTCGACGCGGAGCCCGCCGAACACCCGGCCGCGCGGTCCTTCGAGCCCGAAGTCCTCGGCCGTGACGCCCAGTCCGTGCGGACCGTCCACAGCTTCCCCATCCCTGGAACTACTTTTGAACTGACTGGTCAGTGCAAAAAAGTACCCCGAACCTTCGATCGAAGCAAAAGCCCTGGTCAGAACGGATTGTCAGTGGCATACCTCACGATGGGTACATACGGCCACAGTGCCGTCACACAGACGACAGGAGGTTCGTCATGGCCAGCTCTTCCGCAGCCGCCGCCCGTCGGCGCCGCGCCACCGGCCCTGCCCCCTCACTGACCGGCCCGGCGAGCGACGTGCACCCCGTGCTGCGCCGGGCCACGGCCCCGCCCGCCGCCCTCGATCTGCTCGCCCAGGCCCGCGCCGGACTCGACGAGACGACCGTGCTGGAGACGCCCAACGAGCGCTATGCGACGGCCCACTTGGCCGCGCTGCGCACCGCTGCCGCCGTCCTCGCCGCACGGGGGCGCCCGGAGACCACCCCGCGGCGCAGGGCGCGCATCCGCAGCGCCTGGGAGGTACTCCCCGAGATCGCGCCCGAACTGACCGAGTGGAGCGCGCTGTTCGCCTCCGGCGCCACCCGCCGCGCCCGCGCCGAGGCCGGCATCCAGGGCGCCGCCACCACCCGCGACGCCGACGATCTGATACGCGACGTCGCGATGTTCCTGCGCCTCGTCGAGCGCATGCTCGTCCTGCAACCCGTCCTGCCCCAGCCCCGGCGGCAGAGGGAGGAGGACGGCGAGGTCCCGGACGCGGGCTGACCCGCAGGGCGGCCACGCCCCGCGCCCGGCAGGTGACGGCACCGCCCTGGTGATCCGCAGCGTGAGCCGGAGGATCGGCGACGCGCGCGGAGGCAATAGGGTGGAGACGCCTGCGACCTCCCCGCCGGGAGGGCCCCGATCGCTCCGCCGCGCAAGAGGCGGTGCCGCGCCGAGGAGTCAACTGCCGTGCCGGACCCGATGCGCCCCCGCGCTTCTCTCCGTACCGCCGTGGTCTGGGAGGTCCTCCAGGACGCCCTCGACCGCCGGGTCAAGGCCACCGGGCGGGAGTCCCTCGACGTGCTCGACACCGGTGGCGGCAGCGGCAATTTCGCGGTGCCCGTGGCCCGCCTCGGCCACCGCGTCACCGTCGTCGACCCCAGCCCGAACGCGCTGTTCGCGCTGGAGCGCCGGGCCGCCGAGGCCGGTGTCGCCGACCGGGTGCAAGGGGTCCAGGGCGACGCGCACGGCCTCTTCGACGTGGTCGGCCGCGGGGGGTACGACGCCGTGCTGTGCCACGGGGTCCTGGAGTACGTGGACGACCCCGCCGAGGGCGTGCGCAACGTGGTGGACGCGCTGCGCCCCGAGGGCGTCCTCAGCCTCCTCGCCGCGGGCCTGGGCGGAGCCGTGCTGGCCCGTGCACTCGCCGGTCACTTCAAGGAGGCCAAGCAGGCCCTCGAGGACCCGGACGGACGCTGGGGCGAGGGCGACCCCGTACCGCACCGCTTCACCGCCGAGCAGCTCACCGCGCTCGTCGAGGGCGCGGGTCTGCGGGTCGGAGCCGTGCACGGCGTGCGGGTGTTCGCGGACCTGGTGCCGGGCGTCCTGGTGGACACCGAGCCGGGTGCGCTGGAGGCCCTGCTGAAGCTGGAGGCGGCGGCCGCGGAACTCCCCGCGTTCCACTCCGTGGCCACACAGCTCCATGTGCTCGGTGAGGCGCGAGGGGCCTCCGAGAGCTGAGCGGCCTCCTGTGACGCAGCCCTGATCAGGGGCTTGGCGACAGATGGAGTACGCCACAGACCCCCCGATCGGGTGCACGGCGCCGTATGATCGAGGGAGACCGTCCGGCATGACGGACCGTTCGCTGGGGAATGCACGCCTCAGCGAATCGGGGTGTCATGGCGGGTTCCGGTTGGCGAATTGGCGTAGAGGGGCGGGTTTCACGGGGGCGATTCCCTGCCTATCCTGAAGGGGACCCCCGGGTCGCCCCGGCGACTGCACGATGAGGAGGACTCCGTGCCGCTCTCGGAGCACGAGCAGCGAATGCTCGAGCAGATGGAGCGAGCGCTGTACGCCGAAGATCCCAAGTTCGCGACAGCGCTTGAGGGAAGCGGGCTGCGTACGTACACCCGGCGACGGGTCTACCAGGCGGTCGCGGGCTTCCTGGTGGGTATCGCGCTCCTCATGGCCGGAATGGTCGCTCAGCTGATCTGGGTAAGCGTGGTCGGCTTCCTCGTCATGCTGGGGTGCGCGGTGCTTGCCGTCACCGGTTGGCGCAAGGCCCCCAAGCCGGGCGAACAGTCGGCGGCCACGGGTTCACCCGCTGCCCGCCGCCAGGGCCGACAGCGCCGCTCCATGATGGACCGCATCGAACAACGCTGGCAGCGTCGCCGCGACGAGCAGGGTCACTGACCCTCCGGGCGGACAAGCAGACATCGCGTGAGGGGGTGCCCACCGACGAGGTGGACACCCCCTCACGCACGCCCTGAACCCGGGGCGGCGGACTCCACCAGGACCGGCATTCCCACACGGCCGCCCCCGACCTGCCCACTTGCGGAAGTACGACCGAGAACTTCGCAACTCGGGACCCCGGCCTCGCGGCCCGGCGCCCCCGATTTGCGGTGTGTGGAGAGCGTGCGCCGCGCGTCCCCGGTGGCGGGCGATGCCTCGGGGGTGAGGTGCCCGGCGGACGCCGTCCGAACCTTCCTGTGCCGGTCCCGCTCGGCAGACGCCGTCGGTACCTCCCGCGTCCCGCCCCGCTCGGCGCACGCGGCGGTACTGCCCGCCCTGCCCGGCGCGGCAGACGCCGTCGGGGTACGTCCCGCGCCCCGTCCTGCTCGGCGGACGCGGCGGTACTGCCCGCCCTGCCCGGCGCGGCAGACGCCGTCGGGGTACGTCCCGCGTCCCGCCCCGCTCGGCGCACTCGACGGTACCGCGCGCCCTGCCCGGCAGACGTGCGTACTGCCTGCCCCGCCCGGCGGACGCCGTCCGCACCTTCCTGTGCCCGTCCCGCCCGGCGGACGCGGCGGTACTGCCCGCCCTGCCCGGCGCGGCAGACGCCGTCGGGGTACGTCCCGCGCCCCGCCCCGCTCGGCGCGCGCGGCGGTACCGCCCGCCCCGCCCGGCAGACGCCGTCCCGCGCCCGTGCCGCCCGCTCCACCGATCCGCCGAGGCGTTCCCGGCTCGGCGCCTCCCCATACGTGTGTGGCCCCGCTCCCGATGACGGGAGCGGGGCCACACGACGTGTTGCCGGATGTCAGCCGCTCTGACCGGAGGGACGGCCCGGCAGACGGCGCAGCACCGTTTCCCGGCGGCCCGCGAGACCGGCCCTGAGGGCCGACCACCGGGCCGAGAAGGCCCAGGCGACCTGGATCGCCGAGCGGGGCGCGAGGAGAGCGCGGAGCCGGGCCGGACGGCTCGACGAGGCGCGGAAGGCGTCAGCGATGAGGCGCGCGTCGTTCCCCAGGCCGGTCACCGGACGAGGACGGGGCGCGTACAGGACCTGCTCCACGGCCGCCGCCAGCCGGTGCACCGATTCCGAGGCCTCCTGGTCGAGGCTCCCGAGACGGACGATGCGCGCGGCCGCCTTGCGCGGGGTCTGCGAGTCGTCCGGCGCGATCCCGTAGTCCCACACCGTGTCGGTCACCTCCTGCCAGGCACCCAGCGTGAAGGCCGCCGCGTCCGCCTCCGTGCGGCCGTGTCCGCCGAGCCGCGCGGCCCGCAGGCGTAGTCGCCACACCATCGGCAGCAGCGGCACACCCAGGACCAGGAGCCCGGCCAGCGTCAGCCCGAGGATCTTGAACCACGGCCAGTTGTCCTCGTGGGACCCCACCGTCGCGAGCGACGACTCGCTCGGGCAGGCCTCCAGCTTCCGTTGCTGGGCCGAGCAGCTCTCGCTCGCCGACGGTGCGCTGGAGGGCGCCGCGGACGACGACAGCGTCGGCTTCGGGACGGCCGGAACGTCGGTGCCGGGTGTGTCCGCCTGGGTGTACTCAGGGACCGTGCCACGGTTCGGCGTCGGCTCGAAGCGGGTCCAGCCGATGCCCTCGAAGTACAGCTCGGGCCAGGCGTGTGCGTCCCGCAGCCCGACCGACATCGAGCCGTCCGCCTGCGGGGAGCCGGGTGTGAAGCCCACCGCCACGCGGGCCGGTATGCCGAGGGTCCTGGCCATCGCGGCCATCGCGAAGGAGAAGTGGACGCAGAAGCCCTCCTTGTCCTTCAGGAAGCGGGCGATCGCGGCGGACCCCGTGCCGACCTGCACCTGGGTGTCGTAGCGGAAATTGCCGCTGACGGCGAAGTAGTCCTGGAGCTTGACCGCCTGCTCGTAGTGGTTCGCCGAGCCCTCGGTGACCTGCCGGGCCGTCCTCGCCACCACGGCGGGCAGCGACTCGGGAACCCGGGTGAACTCGCGCTTCAGGGTGCCCGGGGGCTCCGGCGCGTTCGCGAGCTGCTCCGCCGTCGGCTGCACGACCAGACTCGTGACCTGATACCGCACGCCCCGGGTGTTCTGCCCGTGGTCCCCGACGAGGGTGCGGCCCACGGGCTCGTACCGCCAGCGGCCGCTGATGTCGACCTTGCTCGCGGGATACGGCATGGGCAGCCAGTCCTGCGCGTACCAGTTGGCGGCCGAGATGCGGGTCTGGATCGAGGCCCGCCGGATGTCGCTGCCCAGGCCGATCGGCGTCGGGAAGGTGTCGGGCACGTCCTCGATGTGGCGCTGGGCCGGCTTCCAGGCCGTGCCGTCGAAGTCGTCCAGGGAGACGATCCGCAGATACAGGTCCTGGGTGTCCTCGGTGTCGGTGCGGTAGGAAAGGACCTGGCGGTCCTGGTCCACGTTCAGGCTGTCGCGGAGGGAGACCAGGGGGTTGACGGCGGAGATCGTGCCGCCGCCACCGGTGCCCGTGCCCACACCGGTCCCCGCGGCGTCCAGCAGACCGCCGTCCAGGGCCGGCAGGCCGAGCGGCACCACGAGAGCGATGCCCAGCGCCACCGCGCCGATGCGGCGGCCGGTGCGGACGGGTGCGACGGCGCCGCTCGCGGAGTCCGGGCCCGGGACCCGGGGCGCCCCGCCGAAGACGCGTCCCCACTGCGAGAGCCGGTCACGGCCCTCGGCGAGCAGCAGCATCAGATAACCCGCGGCCGCCAGGACGAACCACAGCCACGCGGCCCCGCCGCCGGCGAGGCCCGCGGCGACCGAGTACAGCGCGAGCAGCGGAAGCCCTGCCGGTGCCGCGCTGCGATACGTCACGGCGAGGGCGTCGACCGCGAGCCCGATCACCAGGACGCCGCCGACCAGCATCAGCCGGATGCCGTCGGACAGCGGCGCCGGGATCGCATACCGGCTGACGTCGTCGCTGCCCGCCTGGAGCAGGTCGCCGAAGTGCTGGAAGACCTCGGGCCCCGGGACGATCCCGGCGAGGGCCTCCTGCCGGGCGAAGGCCAGGGTCAGCAGCGCCAGCGTCACTAGTGCCTGCACCGCCACGGTCAGCGGCCGGGCCAGCGGGACCCGTCGGGTCAGCGCGCCCGCCGCGGTCTGCACCGCCAGCAGGAGCGCCGCCTGGAAGATCCAGGTCGCCGGGTCGACCAGCGGCAGCAGGGCGCAGGAGGCCATCAGCGTGGCCGCGGCCGCGCACAGTGCCAGTCGCGCTCGCCCGCTCATGAGTCACCACCCCCCGCAGTACTCCCCGTCGACGCCACATGCGTGCGCTGACGGTCCGCCTCCCGCCACAGGTCGGCCAGTTGGGCGCCGCGCGGCACGGTCACCGCGGTCCAGCCCGCATCGCGCAGCATGCGCAGCCGGTCCTCACCCCTGTCCGACGGCCCGGGCGCATCGGTCGGTTCCCGCCCCCAGGACCCGCTGTCCAGCAGGAAGGCGACCGCCCCGCCGCTGCGCTGACGCATTCTGCCGAGGACGCCGGCCTGTTCCTCGTCCAGATCGCCGAGGAAGGCGATCAGCAGTCCTTCGTTCCCCCCGCGCAGCACGTCGTAGGCGCGGGACAGGCCCGTGCCGTCCGAGTGGTCGATGACCGCGAGGGTGTCCATCATCATCCCGGCCGCGTCCGCCGACTCCTGGCTGGCGCCCGCGAAACCGTCGGCGCCCTCGCCGGGCACCGAGCTGCCGGTGTCGGTCAACAGCCGCACCGAAAAGCCCCGTTCGAGCATGTGGACCAGGGTGGAGGCGGTGCCGGAGACGGCCCACTCGAAAGCCGAGTCGGGACCCGCGCCCTGGAAGGCGACACCGCGGGTGTCGAGCAGCACCGTGCAACGGGAGCGCTGGGGCTGCTCCTCACGACGGACCATCAACTCGCCGTAGCGCGCGGTCAGCCGCCAGTGCACCCGGCGCAGATCGTCGCCGTAGCGATAGCCGCGCGGGATGATGTCGTCCTCGCCCGCCAGGGCCAGCGAGCGCTGGCGTCCGTCGCCGTACCCCTTCGCCTCACCGGTCAGGCGGACCGGAGGCAGAGCCTCCACGCGCGGGATGACCGTCAGGGTGTCGTACGTCGAGAAGGAGCGGGTCAGCTCGCACATCCCGAACGGGTCCGTGAGCCGTAGTTGCAGCGGACCCAGCGGATAGCGGCCGCGAAGGTCCGAGCGCACGCGGTAGGACACCTCCCGGCGGCCCCCCGCCTCCACCCGGTCCAGGACGAACCGGGGCCGCGGCCCGAGCACGTACGGCACCCGGTCCTGGAGCATCAGCAGTCCGGTGGGCAGCCGCGAGACGTTGTCCATCCGCAGATGGACCCGGGCCTCGGAACCTGCGGGCACCCTGCCGGGGGAGAGCCGGCGGCTTCCCGCGACGCGGTAGCGGGTGCGGTACAGCACGGTGGCACACACCAGCGGGAGGACCGCGAGGAGCAGGCCGACCCGGAGCAGATCGCTCTGCCCCAGGACGTACGCGCAGATCGCGGCGGCGACGCCGGCGGCCAGGAAGGAGCGTCCGCGGGTCGTGAGCCCGGCGAGCGCCGTGCGCAGCCCGCCCTTGTCCTCCTCGGCGGCGGGCCCCGTCCCCCCTTGTGTCATCACAGCCTCCGCGGCGGCTGCTGGCCGTAGGCGGGCGCACCCCGGCCCATCGGGAAGCCGGCCTGCTGCTGGGGAGCCGCGGGCACGGGGGTGCGCTGCAGGATCTCCAGGACGACCTGCTCGGAGGTGCGGCGGTTCAACTGCGCCTGGGCCGTGGGCAGCAGGCGGTGGGCCAGGACCGCCACGGCGAGTGCCTGGATGTCGTCCGGCAGCGCGAAGTCCCGGCCGCTCAGAGCGGCGGACGCCTTCGCCGCGCGCAGCAGGTGCAGCGTGGCACGCGGCGAGGCGCCGAGTCTGAGGTCCGGGTGCGTACGCGTGGCCGCGACCAGGTCCACGGCGTACCGCCGCACCGAGTCGGCGACGTGGACGGCGCGGACCGCGTCGATCAGCTTCACGATCTCGTGCGCGTGGGCGACCGGCTGGAGGTCGTCCAGCGGGTTCACCCCGCCGTGGATGTCGAGCATCTGCAGCTCGGCGTCCGCGCTGGGGTAGCCGATGGAGACGCGGGCCATGAAGCGGTCGCGCTGGGCCTCGGGCAGCGGGTACGTGCCCTCCATCTCGACCGGGTTCTGCGTGGCCACCACCATGAAGGGGCTGGGCAGTTCGTAGGTCTGGCCGTCGATGGTGACCTGCCGCTCCTCCATCGACTCCAGGAGCGCGGACTGCGTCTTGGGCGACGCGCGGTTGATCTCGTCACCGATCACGATCTGCGCGAAGATCGCTCCGGGCTTGAACTCGAAGTCCCGGCGCTGCTGGTCCCAGATGGACACACCCGTGATGTCCGAGGGCAGCAGGTCGGGCGTGAACTGGATACGCCTGACCGAGCAGTCGATGGACCGCGCCAGCGCCTTGGCGAGCATGGTCTTGCCGACGCCCGGGACATCCTCGATGAGGAGGTGCCCCTCGGCGAGCAGTACGGTCAGCGAAAGCCGTACGACCTCAGGCTTGCCCTCGATCACTCCTTCCACCGAACTGCGGACGCGCTCCACAGTGGCGGTCAGATCCGTAAGGCTCGCTCGATCGTCATAGGTCGTCACCCGGCCCTCCTCGGCCCGTTCTCGGGCCGACGCCCTGTGCGGACCGGCCCACCCCGAAACACGGACACCACGCGTGAAAAGTTCCGCGTGACGCCACACCCGCATTCTTGTTGCCGTTACCGGTTCGTGTCACTCGCCTGTGGATAACTGGCCGCGATATGTCAGGTCTTGCGGCTCTTTGGGCGCCGGGGAAGCAGGGTGTTTCGGTGCGGAGAGCGTCCCACGAGCCGCCGGCGGACGGCGACCCGGGTCAGGACGTGGGCCGGGGCGAGGCGGAGCGAAGCCGGCGAACCGGGTCCCGGCGCGGCCGGGACCCGGACCCGTCAGGCGGGGTCGATCTCGCGCAGCAGGCCGGTCTTCACGTCGAAGACGAAGCCCCGCACGTCGTCGGTGTGCAGCAGGAACGGCGAGGTGCGCACGCGCTGCATCGACTGCCGCACGTCCTGGTCGACGTCCCGGAACGACTCGACCGCCCAGGCGGGGCGCTGGCCGACCTCCATCTCCAGGTCGTGGCGGAATTCCTCGGTGAGGGACTCCAGACCGCAGCCGGTGTGGTGGATGAGGACCACGCTGCGGGTGCCGAGGGCCCGCTGGCTGATGGTGAGGGAGCGGATCACGTCGTCGGTGACGACTCCGCCCGCGTTGCGGATGGTGTGACAGTCGCCGAGCGACAGGCCGAGTGCGGCGTGCAGGTCGAGGCGGGCGTCCATGCAGGCGACCACCGCGACGTGCAGCACCGGGCGGGCGTCCATCCCGGGGTCGGTGAAAGCGTCGGCGTAGTGATGGTTCGCGTCGACGAGGCGGTCGGTCACGGTGCCGGAAGTGGCTATGGCGCCTTCGGGCTCGGTGGGAACGGATGCAGAAGTCGTCATACCTATGACGGTACTGGTCACGTAGGGCGTGGTCCTGTTGTGAGAGTGGACAAAGAACGCCATCGTGGCTTGTTGTGACGTAACCCACACGGGCGGTGTCGGTTCGCCCGCCGGGGTGATAGGGGCGTATTTGCGGCTTCGGCGGGAGCGGGGTACGCGACGCGCACGCCGGTTGATTGACCGCGAGACACCGTGGACTAAAGTGACGCGAAGCGGGAGGCGAGGCTCTCCCTGCTGGACTTGTACCCCCGGAGACCCGGCGATTTTCCGGCGTCTCCCCGCGTGCGCGGCGCGTACGTACGGCTCGGCCTCCTCCCGCTCCCGGTCGGCTGACGCCACTCACCGGCGCCAGCAGGCCTCCCCTTCTCGAGCGGGCGGGGACCCGGCGGTGCGTACGGCCGCGCCGGACCTGAGAGGGCCCCTTGAGCCAGAGTCGACATGTCCCGGTGATGCTCCAGCGGTGCCTGGACATGCTGGCCCCGGCCCTCGGTGAGCCCGGAGCCGTCGTCGTCGACTGCACCCTGGGACTCGGCGGCCACAGCGAAGCCCTGCTCACGCAGTTCCCCGAGGCCCGCCTGGTGGCCCTGGACCGCGACAAGGAAGCCCTGCGCCTGTCCGGGGAGCGGCTCGCCCCCTTCGGCGACCGCGCCACCCTGGTGCACGCCGTCTACGACGAGCTCCCCGAGGTGCTCGACCGCCTCGGCATCCCGCGCGTGCAGGGCGTGCTGTTCGACCTCGGCGTGTCCTCCATGCAGCTCGACGAGGCGGACCGCGGGTTCGCGTACGCGCAGGACGCCCCGCTCGACATGCGCATGGACCAGACGACCGGGATGAGCGCGGCCGAGGTGCTCAACACCTATCCGCCGGGTGAGCTGGTACGGATCCTGCGGGCGTACGGCGAGGAGAAGCAGGCCAAGCGGATCGTGTCCGCGATCGTGCGCGAACGCGAGAAGGAGCCCTTCGGCAACAGCGCACGGCTCGTCGAACTGATCCGCGACGCACTGCCCCAGGCCGCCAAGCGCACCGGCGGCAACCCCGCCAAGCGCACCTTCCAGGCGCTGCGCATCGAGGTCAACGGCGAGCTGAGCGTCCTGGAGAGGGCGATCCCCGCCGCCGTGGGAGCGCTCGCCGTCGGCGGCCGTATCGCGGTTCTCTCGTACCACTCGCTGGAGGACCGGCTGGTCAAGCAGGTGTTCGCGGCCGGTGCCGCCTCCACCGCGCCGCCCGGGCTGCCGGTCGTCCCCGAGCGCTACCAGCCCCGGCTCAAGCTGCTCACCCGCGGTGCCGAACTTCCCACCGAGGAAGAGGTCGCCGAGAACCGGCGAGCGGCACCCGCGCGGCTGCGGGGGGCGCAACGCATTCGCGAGGACGCCGAGTGAGGCGCGGCGAGAGGGAGGGCGCGTGAGCCGAAAACCGGAGCTCAGGGGGCGGGCCGCCCGGCTCGCCCGACTGCTGCCCGCGGGGGCCGGCCAGGCCGCCCGCACCCCCTTCGTGCTGCTCGTCGTCGTGCTGCTCGGCGGCGGCCTCATCGGGCTCCTCGTGCTGAACTCCGCGCTCAGCGAAGGGGCGTTCCGGCTCGACGACCTCCAGAGGGACACCAAGAGCCTCACCGACGAGGAGCAGGCCCTCCAGCGGGACGTGGACGCCTACTCCGCCCCCGACGCCCTCCAGCGCCGCGCCCGTGAACTCGGCATGGTCCCCGGCGGGGACCCGGCCTTCCTCAACCCCGACGGCACCGTCAAGGGCGTCCCCGGAGGGCCCGCCCAGCAGTCCTCCGCGCGGGCCCCGATGATCCCGGCGCCCGAGGTGCTCGCACCCCAGCCCCGCCGGAGCCCGGCCTCGTCCCCGGCGTCCACCACGCAGCCGTCCGTGACCGCCCCCTCCCGCCGGGCCCCCGCCCCGTCCGCACAGTCCCCCACGACCCCCGGCAGGTGACGGAAGTGTCCGACAGGGAACCGCCGCGCCGCCGCGTACCCGGCCCCGCCAGGCCCGTACCCGGCGGCCGGCGCCGTCCGGGACCCGGCGCGCGCCCCGTACGCCGACCGGGCGCGGGGCGCCCCCAGGCCCCGAGCGTCATCCGGCTCGGCAGCCCCCGCCCCCGCCTGCGCATGGTCAGCCTCGCACTGACGCTGGTGATGGCCGCCTTCGTCGTACGGCTGCTCCAGGTGCAGGCGGTGGACGCCGGCGCCTACGCCGCGAAGGCCGAGCAGAACCGCTACGTGGGGCGCACCCTGGCCGCCGAGCGGGGCGGCATCACCGACCGCAACGGCGTCGAGCTCGCGACCAGCGTGGACGCGTACGACATCACGGCCGACCCGACGATGTTCACGCGGGAGGCGACGAAGGCCGGTGACGCGCCCGAGCAGGCCGCCGCGCTGCTCGGGCCCATCCTCAACGAGGACATGGACAGCGTCGCCAAGAAGCTGCGGACGAGGAACACCCGCTACGTCCTGCTCGCGCACCGCCAGACCCCGCAGGTGTGGAAGCAGATCAAGGACCTGAAGTCGACGCTCGGAACCAAGGCGGAGACCGACACGAACACGGTCAACGTCCTCGCCGGAGTCCTGGCCGTGCCCGCCAGCAAGCGCGTGTACCCGAACGGCGACCTCGCGGCCGGGATACTGGGCTGGGTCAACGCCGACGGCAAGGGCGGCGGCGGAATCGAGCAGGCGCTGAACAAGCAGCTCGCCGGCAAGGACGGAAAGATCCGCTACGCGCAGTCCGGCGGCAGGCAGGTGCCGACCGTGGGCGCCACCGAGACGCCCGCCGTGGCCGGCTCCGACGTCGAGCTGACCATCGACCGGGACATCCAGTGGGCCGCGCAGAACGCAATCACCGAGCAGGTGAAGAAGTCCAAGGCCGACCGCGGTTACGTGATGGTGCAGGACACCCGGACCGGTGAGATCCTCGCGATGGCGAACTCGCCCGGCTTCGACCCGAACGACCTCTCCCAGGCCAACTCGGCGGCCATGGGGAACGCGGCCCTCCAGGACGCGTTCGAGCCGGGCTCCACCGCCAAGCTCATGTCGATGGCGGCCGTCCTGGAGGAGAACGCCGCCACACCCGACACCCACGTGGTCGTGCCGAACCGGCTGCACCGCGGCGACCGGCTCTTCCAGGACGACATCGACCACTCGACCTGGTACCTGACGCTCAACGGCGTCCTCGCCAAGTCCAGCAACATCGGCACCATCCTGGCGACCGGGCAGCTGGGCAAGACGCAGAAGGAGGCCAACCGGGTCCTGTACTCGTATCTGCGCAAGTTCGGCATCGGCAGCCACACCGGGCTGGACTTCCCCGGCGAGACGGCGGGCATCCTCGCCCGCCCCGACGCCTGGTCGACCTCGCAGCAGTACACGATTCCTTTCGGCCAGGGCGTGTCGATCAACGCGATGCAGGCGGCCTCCGTCTATTCGACGATCGCCAACGGCGGCGTTCGCGTCGAACCGACCCTGGTGCGCGGCACGAAGGGACCCGACGGCCGCTTCACCCCGGCCGCCGAGCCCAAGAAGACAAGGGTCGTGAGCGAGAAGACGGCGAAGACGCTCGCCCAGATGCTGGAGTCCGTCGTGGACGACGAGCAGGGCACCGGCAACAAGGCGCGCATTCCGGGCTACCGGGTCGCGGGCAAGACGGGTACGGCCAACCGCGTGGATCCGGCCACCGGCAAGTACCACGGATACACCTCCTCGTTCGCCGGATTCGCACCCGCGGACAAGCCGCGCGTCACCGTCTACTGCGCGATCCAGAACGCCACCAGGGGCAGCTACTTCGGCGGCCAGATCTGCGGGCCCATCTACAAGCAGGTCATGGAATTCGCGCTGAAGACCCTCCAGGTTCCGCCCACCGGGGCCCAGCCCGCCCGACTGCCCGTCTCCTTCTCGCCGTGATCCAATCCGACCGCACACCCTGATCGGCCCCCACGCACAACGGACCAGGAACCAGCCCGTGACAACGATCACCCCCGCTCCCGGGAACCAGTCCCCGCCGAACCCCTCACTTCGCTCCGGCGGGGGTGCGCCCGGTACGCTCACCGCCGTGCCACATGCTGATCAGTCCCAAACCACCCAGAAGGGCGTTCCTGTGACATATCCGGGGCCGCCCCGACCGGTTCACGTCTCCGCCACACCCCTCGCGGAGCTCGCCGATCAGCTGGGGACCACCACCCCGGCGTCGACCGCGGAGGTCACCGGCATCACCCATGACTCCCGCGCCGTGCGCCCGGGAGACCTGTACGCCGCGCTGCCCGGCGCCCGTCTGCACGGCGCCGACTTCGTGCCCCAGGCCGCCGGCCTCGGTGCCGTCGCCGTGCTGACCGACCCGACCGGCGCCGAGCGCGCCGCGGCCACCGGCCTGCCGGTGCTCGTCGTCGACGACCCGCGCGGACGGATGGGCGAACTGGCGGCCACCATCTACGGCCACCCCGGGCGCGAGCTGCTCCAGATCGGGATCACCGGCACGTCCGGAAAGACCACGACGGCGTACCTCGTCGAGGGCGGTCTGAAGACGGTCCGCAGCACCGGCCTGATCGGCACGGTCGAGATGCGCATCGGCGACGAGCGCATCAAGTCCGAGCGCACCACCCCCGAAGCCACCGACCTCCAGGCGCTGTTCGCGGTGATGCGCGAGCGCGGCGTCGAGGCGGTCGCGATGGAGGTCTCCAGCCACGCGCTGGTCCTCGGGCGCGTCGACGGCTGTGTCTTCGACATCGCCGTCTTCAACAACCTGAGCCCGGAACACATGGAGTTCCACTCCGACATGGAGGACTACTTCCGGGCCAAGGCGCAGCTGTTCACGCCGAAACGCAGCAGACTCGGCGTCGTCAACCTCGACGACGAGTACGGGCGCAGGCTGGCAAAGGAGGCCACCGTCCCGGTCGTCACCTTCTCCGCCGAGGGTCACCCCGACGCCGACTGGCGCGCCGAGGACGTCGAAGTCGGGCCCATGGACTCGACTTTCACCGCCGTCGGCCCCAAGGGCGAGCGGATCACCGCCAGGTCGCCGCTCGCGGGCCCCTTCAACGTGGCGAACACCCTCGCCGCCGTCGTCGCCCTCGCCGTCGCGGGGATCGACCCGCAGGACGCCGCCGACGGCGTCGCCGCGGTGCCGGGCGTACCCGGCCGCCTGGAGCGGGTGGACGCCGGCCAGCCCTACCTCGCCGTCGTCGACTACGCCCACAAGACGGACGCGGTCGAGTCCGTCCTGCGCGCCCTGCGCAAGGTCACCACCGGTCAGCTGCACGTCGTGCTCGGCTGCGGCGGCGACCGCGACAAGACCAAGCGGATGCCGATGGGCGCGGCCGCGGCCCGGCTCGCCGACACCGCCGTACTGACCTCCGACAACCCTCGTTCCGAGGACCCCCTCGCGATCCTCGCCACGATGCTCGCGGGCGCCGCCGAGGTGCCGGCGCACGAGCGCGGCGAGGTCCAGGTCTTCGAGGACCGTGCCGCCGCCATCGCCGCCGCGGTCGCCCGCGCGCAGCCGGGCGACACCGTGCTGGTCGCGGGCAAGGGCCACGAGCAGGGCCAGGACATCGCCGGGGTGGTCCGTCCGTTCGACGACCGCCAGGTGCTTCGCGAAGCTATCCAGCAGACCCAGGGATGAACTTGTGATCGCCCTCTCTCTCGCCGAGATCGCAGCAGTCGTCGGCGGGCAGACGCACGACATACCGGATCCGTCGGTACAGGTCACCGGACCGGTCGTCAGAGACTCCCGTGAGGTGGAGTCCGGCAGCCTCTTCGTCGCCTTCGCCGGCGAGCGCGTGGACGGCCACGACTTCGCCGAGGAGGTCGTCGAGGCGGGCGCGGTCGCCGTGCTGGCGTCCCGCCCCGTCGGCGTGCCCGCGATCGTCGTCGCGGACGTCCAGGCGGCGCTCGGCGCGCTCGCCCGGCACGTCGTGGAACGCCTCGGCGCGACCCTCGTCGCCCTCACCGGCTCGGCGGGCAAGACCAGCACCAAGGACCTGATCGCCCAGGTGCTGCGGACCAAGGCGCCGACCGTCTTCACGCCCGGCTCGCTCAACAACGAGATCGGCCTGCCGCTCACCGCGCTCAGCGCCACCGAGGAGACCCGTTTCCTCGTCCTGGAGATGGGCGCCCGCGGCATCGGCCACATCAGCTACCTCGCCGGCCTGACGCCACCCAAGGTCGGCCTCGTCCTGAACGTCGGCACCGCCCACATCGGCGAGTTCGGCGGACGCGAGCAGATCGCACAGGCGAAGGGCGAACTCGTCGAGAGCCTCCCGGAGGACGGCGCGGCGATCCTCAACGCCGACGATCCCCTCGTCCGCGCCATGGCCTCCCGGACGAAGGCGCGCGTGATCCTCTTCGGTGAGTCCGACGAAGCGGACGTACGCGCCGAGAACGTCCGTCTCACGGACAGCGGACAGCCCGCCTTCAGCCTTCGCACACCCTCCGGGTGCAGTGACGTGACCATGCGCCTGTACGGTGAGCACCACGTGTCGAACGCGCTCGCCGCGGCCGCCGTCGCCCATGAGCTGGGCATGTCCGCAGACGAGATCGCCCGCGCGCTCTCCGAGGCGGACTCCCTCTCCCGCTGGCGGATGGAGGTCACCGAGCGTCCGGACGGCGTGACGGTCGTCAACGACGCCTACAACGCGAACCCCGAGTCCATGCGAGCCGCCCTGCGCGCGCTCGTGGCCATGGGCAGGGGACGTCGTACGTGGGCGGTGCTCGGCCAGATGGCCGAGCTCGGGGACGAGGCGCTCGCCGAGCACGACGCGGTCGGGCGGCTTGCCGTCCGGCTCAACGTCAGCAAGCTCGTCGCGGTCGGGGGCAGGGAAGCGTCCTGGCTGCAACTGGGCGCATATAACGAGGGTTCGTGGGGTGAGGAGTCGGTGCACGTGTCCGACGCACAGGCGGCTGTCGACCTGTTGCGCAGCGAGCTGCGCCCGGGGGACGTCGTACTCGTGAAGGCGTCCAGGTCGGTCGGGCTCGAACGGGTGGCGCAGGCGCTGCTCGACAGCGGCCTCGAGGGTGAGGTTGCCGCCCGATGATGAAGCAGATCCTGTTCGCAGGAGTCATTGGCCTGTTCCTGACGCTGGTCGGCACTCCGCTGCTGATCAAGCTCCTGGCCCGCAAGGGTTATGGCCAGTACATCCGCGACGACGGCCCGCGCGAGCACCACAGCAAGCGCGGTACGCCGACCATGGGTGGTATCGCCTTCATCCTCGCGACGATCATCGCGTACTTCCTGTCGAAGGTGATCACCGGTTACGCGCCCACGTTCTCCGGCCTGCTGGTGCTCGGCCTGATGGCGGGCATGGGCCTGGTCGGCTTCCTGGACGACTACATCAAGATCGTCAAGCGGCGCTCGCTGGGTCTGCGCGCCAAGGCGAAGATGGCCGGACAGCTGATCGTGGGCATCGCCTTCGCGGTCCTGGCCCTCCAGTTCGCCGACAACCGAGGGAACACCCCGGCCTCCACGAAGCTCTCCTTCGTCCAGGACTTCGGCTGGTCCATCGGCCCGGTGCTCTTCGTGGTCTGGGCCCTGTTCATGATCCTGGCCATGTCCAACGGCGTGAACCTGACGGACGGTCTGGACGGTCTCGCCACCGGCGCGGCGACGATGGTCTTCGGTGCCTACACCTTCATCGGCGTCTGGCAGTTCCAGGAGTCCTGCGCCAACGCCGCGACTCTCACGAACCCGGCCGCCTGCTACGAGGTGCGCGATCCGCTGGACCTCGCGGTCGTCGCCTCCGCCCTGATGGGCGCCTGCTTCGGCTTCCTGTGGTGGAACACCTCGCCGGCCAAGATCTTCATGGGTGACACCGGCTCGCTGGCCCTCGGCGGAGCGCTCGCCGGTCTGGCGATCTGCTCCCGCACGGAGCTGCTGGTCGCGCTCCTCGGCGGTCTCTTCGTCCTCATCACCATGTCGGTCGTGATCCAGGTCGGGTCCTTCCGGCTGACCGGCCGACGCGTCTTCCGCATGGCACCACTCCAGCACCACTTCGAACTCAAGGGGTGGTCCGAAGTCCTTGTGGTGGTCCGCTTCTGGATCATTCAGGGCATGTGCGTCATCGTGGGACTGGGCCTCTTCTACGCGGGATGGGCAGCCAAGAAGTGATCGACTGGCAGGGCAAGAACGTCACCGTCGCCGGGCTCGGCGTCTCCGGCATCCCGGCGGCCAAGGCGCTGCACGGCCTCGGCGCGGTCGTCACGGTCGTCAACGACGGCGACGACGAGCGCTCCCGGGCCCAGGCCGCGGAGCTGGAGGCGCTCGGTGTCACCGTGCGCCTCGGTGACGGCGCGACCCTGCCGGAAGGCACCGAACTGATCGTGACCGCACCCGGCTGGAAGCCGGACAAGCCACTGTTCGCCGCGGCCGCCGAGGCGGGCGTCCCGGTCTGGGGCGACGTCGAACTCGCCTGGCGGCTGCGCGGCCGGGACGGCAGAGAACCAGCGCCGTGGCTGGCGGTCACCGGCACCAACGGAAAGACCACCACCGTCCAGATGCTCGCCTCCATCCTGGAGGCGGCCGGACTGCGTACGGCGGCGGTCGGCAACATCGGCGTCTCGCTGCTGGACGCGGTCCTCGGCGAGGAGACGTACGACGTCCTCGCGGTGGAGCTGTCGAGCTATCAGCTGCACTGGGCGCCCTCGCTGCGCGCCCATTCGGCCGCCGTGCTGAACCTCGCGCCCGACCACCTCGACTGGCACGGCTCCATGGAGGCGTACGCCGCCGACAAGGGCCGTATCTACGAAGGCAATCGGGTCGCCTGTGTCTACAACGTCGCCGACAAGGCGACCGAGGACCTGGTGCGCGAGGCGGACGTGGAGGAGGGCTGCCGGGCGATCGGCTTCACGCTCGGCACGCCCGGGCCGTCCCAACTCGGCGTCGTGGAAGGCATCCTCGTCGACCGCGCCTTCGTCGAGGACCGGCACAAGAACGCCCAGGAGCTCGCGGAGGTGGCGGACGTCAATCCGCCCGCCCCGCACAACATCGCCAACGCCCTCGCGGCGTCGGCCCTGGCGCGCGCCTTCGGTGTGCCCGCCCGGGCGGTGCGCGACGGACTGCGCGCATTCCGCCCGGACGCGCACCGCATCGCGCACGTCGCCGACGTGGACCAGGTCGCCTACATCGACGACTCCAAGGCCACCAACACGCATGCGGCACAGGCGTCTTTGGCCGCCTACGAGTCGATCGTGTGGATCGCGGGCGGCCTCGCCAAGGGTGCGACCTTCGACGAGCTGGTCGCCAGGTCGGCGAAGCGGCTCCGGGGCGTCGTCCTGATCGGCGCGGACCGCGCACTGATCGGCGAAGCGCTCGCGCGACACGCCCCGGAAGTACCCGTCGTCGACCTCGACCGGACCGACACTGGGGCGATGCTCGCGGCGGTCCGGGAGGCCGCGCGGCTCGCCGGGCCGGGTGACACCGTTCTGCTGGCGCCGGCCTGTGCGTCCATGGACATGTTCGCCAACTACAACAAGCGCGGTGACGCTTTCGCGGAGGCGGTTCGCGAACTCGGCGCCGCGAGCGCCTGACGGCGGGTCCGGCCGACCCGGGCGCCCGGGACCCTTGGGAGCGACGCGTGACGCCATCCTGGTCGGTACCTCGTCTGCGGCTTCGGGCCGGCGGCACGGCGCCGTGGGGGCCCTTCCCGCCCTGCGGGGCGCCCTCCCGCGGCACGGGGGGTGCCGGCCGTGCCGAGTAGCCGTACGGGCCGCCCCCCGATCCAGCGCGCGCCGCGACGGCCGTCCGGCGCCCGGCCCCCGCGCGACAACCCCGTCCGCCGGTTCTACCTGCGCGCCCGCAAGGCCTGGGACCGGCCGCTCACCGCGTACTACCTGATCCTGGGCGGCAGCCTGCTGATCACCGTGCTGGGCCTGGTGATGGTCTACTCGGCCTCGCAGATCACCGCGCTGCAGCTCTCGCTGCCGGGTTCGTACTTCTTCCGCAAACAGTTCCTGGCCGCCCTGATCGGCGGTGTGCTCATGCTGGTCGCCTCGCGGATGCCGGTGAAACTGCACCGGGCGCTGGCGTACCCGATCCTGGCGGGCGCCGTCTTCCTGATGGCCCTGGTGCAGGTGCCGGGGATAGGGGTCTCGGTCAACGGCAACCAGAACTGGATCTCCGTCGGCGGCCCGTTCCAGCTCCAGCCCAGCGAGTTCGGCAAGCTCGCGCTCGTGCTGTGGGGCGCCGACCTGATCGCCCGCAAACAGGACAAGCGGCTGCTGGCCCAGTGGAAGCACATGCTGGTGCCGCTCGTGCCGGTGGCCTTCATGCTGCTCGGGCTCATCATGCTCGGCGGCGACATGGGAACCGCGATCATTCTCACGGCGATCCTCTTCGGGCTGCTGTGGCTGGCGGGAGCGCCCACCCGGCTGTTCGCCGGCGTGCTGGCCGTCGCCGCGACCATCGGTGTCATCCTCATCAAGACCAGCCCGAACCGCATGGCCAGGCTCGCGTGCATCGGCGCCACCGATCCGGGGCCGGGCGATCACTGCTGGCAGGCCGTGCACGGCATCTACGCCCTCGCCTCCGGCGGACTCTTCGGTTCCGGCCTGGGCGCCAGCGTGGAAAAATGGGGCCAACTGCCCGAAGCGCACACCGACTTCATCTTCGCCATCACCGGGGAGGAACTGGGTCTGGCGGGGACGCTGTCGGTACTCGCCCTCTTCGCGGCTCTAGGCTATGCGGGTATCCGCGTGGCCGGACGCACGGAGGACCCCTTCGTGAGGTATGCCGCGGGAGGCGTGACCACCTGGATCACGGCCCAGGCCGTGATCAACATCGGTGCGGTGCTCGGTCTGCTGCCGATCGCCGGAGTCCCGCTCCCGCTGTTCTCCTACGGGGGTTCCGCCCTGCTGCCGACCATGTTCGCCATCGGGCTGCTGATCGCCTTCGCACGCGACGAGCCCGCTGCGCGGGCGGCGCTTGCCATGCGGCAACCCCGCTTTGGTAGAAAGCGTGCTGCGGTGAGAGGCTCCGCGGGGACCGCGGGGCCTCGGAGATGGAACACGATGCGACGGCGTGCCGGCACGGCGCGTTCGTCCGGAGAGCGGTGAATTTCGGTGCATGTCGTACTCGCCGGCGGGGGGACCGCCGGCCACATCGAGCCAGCGCTCGCCCTCGCGGACGCCCTGCGCAGGCAGGACCCGACCGTGGGGATCACGGCCCTGGGCACGGAGCGCGGTCTGGAGACCCGCCTCGTACCGGAGCGCGGCTACGAACTCGCGCTGATTCCCGCCGTGCCGCTGCCACGCAAGCCCACGCCCGAGCTGATCACCGTCCCCGGGCGGCTGCGCGGCACCATCAAGGCGGCCGAGCAGATCATGGAGCGCACCAAGGCGGACGCCGTCGTCGGCTTCGGCGGGTACGTCGCCCTGCCCGGCTACCTCGCGGCCAAGCGCCTCGGCGTGCCGATCGTCATCCACGAGGCCAACGCCCGTCCCGGCCTCGCCAACAAGATCGGCTCGCGGTACGCCGCCCAGGTCGCCGTCTCCACGCCCGACAGCAAGCTCCGTGGGGCCCGCTACATCGGCATCCCGCTGCGCCGCTCCATCGCCACCCTCGACCGGGCCGCCGTGCGCCCCGAGGCCCGCGCCGCGTTCGGGCTCGACCCCAACCTGCCGACGCTGCTGGTCTCCGGCGGCTCGCAGGGCGCCCGCCGCCTCAACGAGGTCGTCCAGCAGGCGGCGCCCTACCTCCAGCAGGCGGGCATCCAGATCCTGCACGCGGTCGGCCCGAAGAACGAACTGCCGCAGGTACACCAGATGCCGGGGATGCCCCCGTACATCCCGGTACCGTACGTGGACCGGATGGACCTCGCGTACGCCGCGGCCGACATGATGCTCTGCCGCGCGGGCGCGATGACCGTCGCCGAACTCTCCGCCGTCGGGCTGCCCGCCGCGTACGTCCCGCTGCCCATCGGCAACGGCGAACAGCGGCTGAACGCCCAGCCGGTGGTCAAGGCCGGCGGCGGGCTGCTGGTCGACGACGCGGAGGTGTCGCCCCAGTGGGTGCAGCAGAACGTGCTCCCCGTGCTCGCGGACCCGCACCGGCTGTACGAGATGTCCCGCGCCGCCGGCGAATTCGGCCGCCGGGACGCCGACGACCTGCTCGTCGGCATGGTGTACGAGGCGATCGCCTCTCGCCGCCACTAGGACCGCATGAGGGAAGGCAGGGAGCGTGGCCGGACCGAGCACCGCCGAGCGCGGCGAACGGCAGAAGCAGGAATCCGGCCCGCCCCGGCCGCCCCGTGTCGGGCGGCTGCGTCGCCCTCGTAAGCTCATCATCCTTTTGGTCTCCGTGGTGTTGGCCGGGGCCGCGTCCGTCTGGGTCCTCTACGGCTCCGAGTGGCTGCGCGTGGACCGCGTGACGGTGTCGGGGACGCAGGTGCTGACGGCGGACCAGGTGCGCAAGGCGGCCGACGTTCCGGTCGGGTCCCCGCTGATTTCTGTCGAAACAGACGCGATTGCGGCACGCTTGCGGCGTGAATTGCCCCGAATTGACTCGGTTGACGTCGTCCGTTCCTGGCCGAACGGAATCGGGCTGAAAGTGACCGAGCGCACCCCCGTCCTGATTATCGAAAAAGGCACAAAATACGTCGAAGTGGACGTCAAGGGTGTGCGATTCGCGACGGTTTCCGACGCTCCGAGGGGCGTGCCCGCACTGGAATTGAAGGTCTCCCGGTCGGTCGGCCTGCGCCGCTTCGGCACCGACCGGCTGGTGCGCGAGGCGGTGCGGGCCGCGGGCGACCTCCCGGCCGCCGTCGCCCGCGACACGAGCACCGTCAAAGTCCGTTCCTATGACTCGATCCGGCTGGAGTTGAAGGGTGGCCGGACCGTCGACTGGGGCAGCGGCGAGAAGGGGCGCGCCAAAGCCAGGGCGCTCACCGCTCTCATGAAAGCCGTTCCCGGCGCCCGGCACTTCGACGTCAGCGTTCCCACCGCCCCTGCGTCATCGGGGAGTTGACGCACATCTGCGCAGGCCAGCACCCTAGTTGGGCAGCGCTACGGCTGATCACATAGGGTGAAAAGAAAAACGGGAGGTTCGGCGTGTTCGTTGAACGTGCGCCACTTGTCGACTTAGTGTCCTGTTCGGAAGAGTCCAAGGAACAGACACACTGGTAACCCTAAACTTCAGCGTTAGGGTTCGGGTCGGCGTTCGGACCGTCCCAATTCGGCATCAGCCGTCGGAGCGCGGAGCACCCGTGAGACGACGGCAACGTAATTCGAGGCGAGAGGCCTTCGACGTGGCAGCACCGCAGAACTACCTCGCAGTCATCAAGGTCATCGGTGTCGGCGGCGGTGGTGTCAATGCCATCAACCGGATGATCGAGGTCGGTCTCAAGGGTGTCGAGTTCATCGCCATCAACACCGACGCACAGGCGCTGTTGATGAGCGACGCCGACGTCAAACTCGACGTCGGCCGCGAACTCACCCGCGGACTCGGCGCCGGCGCCAACCCGGCCGTCGGCCGCAAGGCCGCCGAGGACCACCGCGAGGAGATCGAAGAGGTCCTCAAGGGGGCCGACATGGTCTTCGTGACCGCCGGTGAGGGCGGCGGCACCGGCACCGGCGGCGCACCCGTCGTGGCCAACATCGCGCGCTCGCTCGGCGCCCTGACCATCGGCGTGGTCACGCGCCCGTTCACCTTCGAGGGACGGCGCCGCGCCAACCAGGCCGAGGACGGCATCGCCGAACTCCGCGAAGAGGTCGACACCCTCATCGTCATCCCGAACGACCGACTGCTGTCCATCTCGGACCGCCAGGTCTCCGTCCTCGACGCCTTCAAGTCGGCGGACCAGGTCCTGCTCTCCGGCGTTCAGGGCATCACCGACCTCATCACCACGCCCGGTCTGATCAACCTCGACTTCGCGGACGTCAAGTCCGTCATGTCCGAGGCCGGTTCGGCACTCATGGGCATCGGCTCGGCCCGCGGCGACGACCGGGCCGTCGCGGCGGCCGAGATGGCGATCTCCTCGCCGCTCCTCGAAGCCTCCATCGACGGCGCGCGCGGCGTGCTGCTCTCCATCTCCGGCGGCTCCGACCTCGGCCTGTTCGAGATCAACGAAGCCGCCCAGCTGGTCAGCGAGGCCGCCCACCCCGAGGCCAACATCATCTTCGGTGCGGTCATCGACGACGCCCTCGGCGACGAGGTGCGGGTCACCGTCATCGCCGCCGGCTTCGACGGCGGCCAGCCCCCGGCCAAGCGGGACAACGTCCTCGGGTCGTCCACCGCGAAGCGCGAGGAGCCGGCACCGGTGCGGTCCACCGAGAGCCGCCCGTCCTTCGGTTCGCTCGGCAGCGTCACGCCGAAGGAGGCCGCTCCGGAGCCGGCCCCCGAGCCGGTCGGCGAGATCCAGGCCCCGCCGCCGGTCCCGCCGTCCCGCTCCTACGCCGACAGCCCGGCCGAAGAGCTGGACGTGCCGGACTTCCTGAAGTGATAGGGCAGCGCTCCCGAACGAGCACAGTGAGCGGCGCGCACTTCGCCTTCACCGACCGGTGGGGCGGGGTGAGCGCCGTTCCGTACGAGGAGCTCAACCTCGGCGGTGCGGTCGGCGACGACCCCGCCGCCGTGCGCTCCAACCGTGAACTGGCCGCCGAGTCACTGGGACTCGACGCGGCCCGGGTGGTCTGGATGAACCAGGTGCACGGACCGGACGTGGCCGTCGTCGACGCGCCGTGGGGGGACCGCCCCGTGCCCGAGGTCGACGCGATCGTCACCACGCGGCGCGGTCTCGCCCTCGCCGTGCTCACCGCGGACTGCACGCCCGTGCTGCTCGCCGATCCGGTGGCCAAGGTCGTGGCCGCCGCCCACGCGGGACGGCCCGGCACGGTGGCCGGAGTCGTCCCCGCGGCCGTGCGGGCCATGGTGGAACTGGGCGCCGAGGCGGGGCGGATCGTCGCCCGGACCGGACCCGCGATCTGCGGACGCTGCTACGAGGTGCCCGAGGAGATGCGCGCCGAGGTCGCCGCGATCGAGCCGGCGGCGTACGCCGAGACCAGCTGGCGCACCCCCGCGGTCGACGTGACCGCCGGAGTGCACGCGCAGTTGGAGCGGCTCGGGGTGAGCGACCGGGAGCGGTCGCCGGTGTGCACGCTCGAATCGCAGGACCACTTCTCGTATCGCCGCGACCGCACGACGGGGCGGCTCGCGGGCTATGTCTGGCTGGACTGATGGGGCATGACAGAACGTAAGGCTCAACTCGCCGCGAATCTGGCGAAAGTGGAGGAGCGCATCACGGCCGCCTGCAAGGCGGCCGGGCGGGAGCGCGAAGAAGTGACCCTGATCGTGGTCACCAAGACCTACCCCGCGAGCGATGTGCGGATCCTGTCGGAACTCGGTGTGCGTCACGTCGCCGAGAACCGCGACCAGGACGCGGCACCCAAGGCCGCGGAGTGTTCGGATCTGCCCCTCTCGTGGCATTTTGTCGGTCAGTTGCAGACCAACAAGGTGCGTTCCGTGGTCGGTTACGCACATGTCGTGCAGTCCGTCGATCGTCCCAAGCTCGTCACAGCCTTGTCGAAGGAGGCGGTGCGGGCGGAGCGCGAAGTGGGGTGCCTGATCCAGGTCGCACTGGACGCCGAGGAGGGCGGCCGGGGTGAGCGCGGAGGTGTGGGAGTCGCGGGAATCGAAGAGTTGGCCGACCTCGTCGCGGACTCCCCGGGGCTGCGACTCGACGGTCTGATGACCGTCGCGCCGCTCACCGGACCGTTCGCGGGACGTGAACAGGCGGCGTTCGAGCGGCTGATGGATTTGTCGACTGTCCTGCGCAGCGCTCATCCGGCTGCGAACATGGTCTCGGCAGGGATGAGCTCGGACCTCGAACAGGCCGTGGCGGCCGGAGCGACACATGTACGCGTCGGTACTGCGGTACTCGGAGTCCGACCCAGGCTCGGGTAACGTCGCCAAGAAGTCGGACCACAGCAGAAAATATGGTCATTTCCGCCACAGGCGGGCATAACGACCACGTGGATCGCGGGCACTTGGCAATTCGTCAGCCGATCCACCACAGAGCGGAGGACTCAGAGCATGGCCGGCGCGATGCGCAAGATGGCGGTCTACCTCGGCCTCGTGGAGGACGATGGGTACGACGGCAGGGGCTTCGACCCCGACGACGACTTCGAGCCCGAGCTCGACCCGGAGCCCGAGCGGGACCGGCGACGGCATGAACCGTCACACCAGTCACATCAGGCACACCAGTCCCAAAGGGACGATTCGGTGCGAGTGGTGCAGCCTCCGGCGCCGCGCGATCCGGTGCCCCATTCCGCTTCGCTCCCCGCGGAATCCGGGCGTCCGGCGCGAATCGCCCCCGTGGCATCCATCACACAAGAACGTCAGAGCCTGGAGAAGAACGCGCCGGTGATCATGCCCAAGGTCGTGTCCGAGCGAGAGCCGTACCGGATCACCACGCTGCACCCCCGGACCTACAACGAGGCCCGTACCATCGGGGAACACTTCCGTGAAGGCACCCCGGTGATCATGAATCTGACTGAGATGGATGACACAGACGCGAAGCGACTTGTCGACTTTGCGGCCGGTTTGGTGTTTGGTCTCCACGGCAGCATCGAGCGGGTGACGCAGAAGGTGTTCCTGTTGTCGCCTGCTAACGTCGATGTCACGGCGGAGGACAAGGCCCGCATCGCAGAGGGCGGGTTCTTCAACCAGAGCTGAGACGCAGGACCGGAAACAAAGCTGGGAAACAGGGGAGAGGGAAGCACGGATCATGAGCGTGGTCGGGCAGGTTCTCTACATCGCGCTGATGTGTTTCCTCATCGTGCTGATTTTCCGGCTTGTCATGGACTACGTCTTCCAGTTCGCCCGCTCATGGCAACCCGGCAAGGCGATGGTGGTCGTTCTGGAGGCCACCTACACTGTCACCGATCCACCGCTCAAGCTTCTGCGGCGGTTCATCCCGCCGTTGCGTCTCGGGGGCGTGGCGCTCGACCTGTCCTTCTTCGTACTGATGATCATCGTCTACATCCTGATCTCCGTCGTGAGCCGGCTGTGAACGATACGGTCTTGCCGAATGCCGACGACTACGTTGAGGTGAAGAGATGCCGTTGACCCCCGAGGACGTGCGGAACAAGCAGTTCACGACCGTCCGCCTCCGAGAAGGCTATGACGAGGACGAGGTCGATGCCTTCCTCGATGAGGTCGAAGCCGAACTGACGCGCCTGCTGCGCGAGAACGAGGACCTGCGCGCCAAGCTGGCCGCCGCCACGCGTGCCGCCGCGCAGAACCAGCAGCAGGGCATGCGCAAGCCGCCCGAGCAGCAGGACCAGCAGCAGGGTCCGCCGCAGGGCATGCGAGGTCCCGGCGCTCCTGTGCCCGCCGGCATATCGGGCCCGCCGCAGCAGCAGATGGGTGGCCCCATGGGTGGCCCGCCCCAGCTGCCGAGCGGTGCACCGCAGCTGCCCGCGGGCCCCAGTGGCCAGGGCGGTCCGCAGGGTCCCGGCCCGATGGGTCAGGGTCCGATGGGTCAGGGTCCGATGGGCCAGGGTCCGGGTCACGGCCAGATGCAGCCGCAGATGCAGCAGCAGATGGGCGGCCCGATGGGCGGTCCCATGGGTGGCCCCATGGGCGGTCACGGTCCGCAGATGCCGCAGCAGGGCCCCGGTGGCGACAGCGCCGCGCGTGTCCTCTCGCTGGCTCAGCAGACCGCCGACCAGGCGATCGCCGAGGCCCGTTCCGAGGCCAACAAGATCGTCGGTGAGGCCCGCAGCCGCGCCGAGGGTCTGGAGCGGGACGCCCGTGCCAAGGCCGACGCGCTGGAGCGGGACGCGCAGGAGAAGCACCGCGTCGCGATGGGCTCCCTGGAGTCCGCCCGCGCCACGCTGGAGCGCAAGGTCGAGGACCTGCGCGGCTTCGAGCGCGAGTACCGTACGCGACTGAAGTCCTACCTGGAGTCGCAGCTGCGCCAGCTGGAGACGCAGGCGGACGACTCGCTCGCCCCGCCGCGTACCCCGGCCGCCGCGTCCCTGCCGTCGCCGTCCGCGCCCTCGATGGCTCCGGCCGGTGCGAGTGCGCCGTCCTACGGTGGCAACCAGGGCATGGGTGGAGCGCCGGCGCCGGCCGCGCCCTCCTACGGCGGGCAGCAGCAGATGTCGCCGGCCATGACCCAGCCGATGGCTCCGGTGCGGCCGCAGGGGCCGTCGCCGATGCAGCAGGCTCCCTCGCCGATGCGTGGGTTCCTCATCGACGAGGACGACAACTGACGGCCTCCAGTACGCCTTAGGCGTCGGCAGCGTTCAGGGCGGGGCCCCCGGGATACCGGGGGCCCCGCCCTTTTGCGTCCTCCCGCGGCGGCGGGCCTGTGCTCCAGCGGGCTCCTGCGGCGGCACGGACCGCGTTCTCTCGGCCCCCTCCGCCCCTGCCCGCCCCGTGTTTCCCGGGGGCTTCCGCCCCCAGATCCCGATCGGCCTGGACGGCCTCGTCCTCTAGCACCGGACGGGCTGAATTTCAGCCCCTCCGGCGTTTGAGGAGCGGGGGCCGGTCCCGGGGACGGGCCGGAGCGGAGGGGGCGAAAGAAAAGGGCCCCGGCATCCCCGGTCCGCCGCTGGGGAAGCGGGGGCCGGGGCGCCGGGGCCGGGGGTCCGGGGCGGGTTACGCCTTGCGGAGGCGGAAGGTCAGGGACAGGGACTCGTCCGTGAACGGGGCACCGTAGGCGTCGTCGGCCTCGCCCTGGGCGAAGTCCGTGGCGAGGACCTCGTCCGCGATGAGCCCGGAGTGCTCGGAGAGCGCCGCGATGACGGCCGGGTCCGTGGACACCCACCGCAGCGCGATCCGGTCGGCCACGTCGAGTCCGCTGTTCTTGCGGGCCTCCTGGATCAGCCGGATCGCGTCACGGGCCAGGCCCGCCTGCCGCAGCTCCTCGGTGATCTCCAGATCGAGCGCGACCGTGGCACCGGAGTCGGACGCCACCGACCAGCCCTCACGGGGGGTCTCCGTGATGATGACCTCGTCCGGGGCCAGCGTCACCGTCTCCCCGTCGACCTCGACCGACGCCGTGCCCTCACGCAGGGCGAGGGAGAGCGCCGCCGCGTCCGTCCCGGCGATGGCCTTCGCCACGGCCTGGACGCCCTTGCCGAAGCGCTTGCCGAGCGCCCGGAAGTTCGCCTTGGCGGTGGTGTCCACGAGTGACCCGCCGACCTCGGAGAGCGAGGCGAGCGAGCTCACGTTCAACTCCTCGGTGATCTGGGCGTGCAGCTCGGGGTCGAGGACATCGAAGCCCGACGCGGCGACCAGGGCCCGGGACAGCGGCTGGCGGGTCTTGACGCCCGACTCCGCGCGCGTGGCGCGGCCGAGCTCCACGAGACGGCGTACGAGCACCATCTGCCGCGACATCTCGGGGTCGATCGCGGACAGGTCCGCCTCCGGCCAGGAGGACAGGTGGACGGACTCGGGGGCGCCCGGCGTGACCGGGACGACCAGGTCCTGCCAGACCCGCTCGGTGATGAACGGGGTCAGCGGGGCCATCAGCCGCGTGACCGTCTCGACGACCTCGTGCAGCGTGCGCAGCGCGGCCTTGTCGCCCTGCCAGAAGCGGCGGCGCGAGCGGCGCACGTACCAGTTGGACAGGTCGTCGACGAACGCCGAGAGCAGCTTTCCGGCGCGCTGCGTGTCGTACGCCTCCAGCGCCTGCGTCACCTGGTCGGTGAGCGCGTGGAGTTCGGAGAGCAGCCAGCGGTCGAGCACCGGGCGCTCCGCCGGGGCCGGATCGGCCTCACTGGGCGCCCAGTCGGAGGTGCGGGCGTACAGGGCCTGGAAGGCGACGGTGTTCCAGTACGTGAGGAGCGTCTTGCGGACGACCTCCTGGATGGTGCCGTGGCCCACGCGACGGGCCGCCCACGGGGAGCCGCCGGCCGCCATGAACCAGCGCACCGCGTCCGCGCCGTGCTGGTCCATCAGCGGGATCGGCTGGAGGATGTTGCCCAGGTGCTTGGACATCTTGCGGCCGTCCTCGGCCAGGATGTGGCCCAGGCAGACGACGTTCTCGTACGACGACTTGTCGAAGACGAGGGTGCCGACGGCCATCAGCGTGTAGAACCAGCCGCGGGTCTGGTCGATGGCCTCGGAGATGAACTGCGCCGGGTAGCGGCTCTCGAACAGCTCCTTGTTCTTGTACGGGTAGCCCCACTGCGCGAACGGCATCGAACCCGAGTCGTACCAGGCGTCGATGACCTCGGGGACGCGGGTCGCCGTGCTGCCGCAGCCGTCCTGCGGGCAGGCGAAGGTGACCGCGTCGATGTACGGCCGGTGCGGGTCCAGGGCGGACTGGTCGGTGCCCGTCAGCTCGGTGAGCTCCGCGCGGGAGCCGACACAGGTGAGGTGGCCCTCCTCGCAGCGCCACAGCGGGAGCGGGGTGCCCCAGTAGCGGCTGCGGGACAGCGCCCAGTCGATGTTGTTGTTCAGCCAGTCGCCGAAGCGGCCGTGCTTGACCGACTCCGGGAACCAGTTGGTCTTCTCGTTCTCCTCGAGGAGACGGTCCTTGACCGCCGTGGTGCGGATGTACCAGGACGGCTGCGCGTAGTAGAGCAGCGCGGTGTGGCAGCGCCAGCAGTGCGGGTAGCTGTGCTCGTACGGGATGTGCTTGAACAGCAGGCCGCGGGCGCCGAGGTCCTCGGTGAGCTTCTCGTCGGCCTTCTTGAAGAAGACGCCGCCGACCATCGGGACGTCTTCCTCGAAGGTGCCGTCGGGGCGCACCGGGTTGACCACGGGCAGGCCGTAGGCGCGGCACACCTTGAGGTCGTCCTCGCCGAAGGCGGGGGACTGGTGGACCAGACCCGTGCCGTCCTCGGTGGTCACGTATTCGGCGTTCACCACGAAGTGCGCCGGAGCCGGGAACTCCACCAGTTCGAACGGTCGTTGGTAGTTCCAGCGCTCCATCTCGGTGCCCGTGAAGGACTCGCCGGTGGTCCGCCAGCCCTCGCCGAGGGCCTTCTCGACCAGCGGTTCGGCGACGACGAGCTGCTCCTCGCCGTTCGTGGCGACGACATAGGTGACGTCGGGATGCGCGGCGACGGCGGTGTTGGAGACGAGCGTCCAGGGGGTCGTCGTCCACACCAGGAGCGCGGCCCGGCCGGCCAGCGGACCGGAGGTGAGCGGGAAACGGACGTACACGGACGGGTCGACGACCGTCTCGTAGCCCTGCGCCAGCTCGTGGTCCGACAGGCCGGTGCCGCAGCGCGGGCACCAGGGGGCGACGCGGTGGTCCTGGACCAGCAGCCCCTTGTTGAAGATCTCCTTGAGCGACCACCAGACCGACTCGATGTACTCGGGGTCCATCGTGACGTAGGCGTCGTCCAGGTCGACCCAGTACCCCATGCGGGTCGTCAGGTCGGAGAAGGCGTCGGTGTGGCGCAGCACGGACTCGCGGCACCTGGCGTTGAACTCGGCGATGCCGTACGCCTCGATGTCCTTCTTGCCGCTGAAGCCGAGCTCCTTCTCGACCGCCAGCTCCACCGGCAGGCCGTGGCAGTCCCAGCCGGCCTTGCGGGCCACGTGGTAGCCGCGCATGGTGCGGAAGCGGGGGAAGACGTCCTTGAAGACGCGCGCCTCGATGTGGTGGGCGCCAGGCATGCCGTTGGCGGTGGGCGGGCCCTCGTAGAACACCCACTCGGGGCGGCCCTCGGACTGCTCAAGGCTCTTGGCGAAGATCTTCTGCTCGCGCCAGAAGTCGAGCACGGCGTGCTCGAGGGCGGGCAGGTCGACCTGGGCGGGCACCTGGCGGTACTGCGTCGGTTTCATCGGCGAGCTTCCTCCGGCGGACGTTCTGCCTTCCGTCGGAGGGACGAGAGCCTGTTCTGCTACGGACGCCGTGTGCGGCGCGCTCCCGCGGTACCACCCTCCTTGGCTCCCCGGAGCGCCGTTCGCACCAGTGAGCCCCCTCATTGGGGTCGCGATACCGGGTCTACTGGCCCCTGCGGGGGTGTTCTTCCGGCGGCTCCGGGGTGATCTTCACGTCGCGCTGACCCCCGGGCTTCCACCGTCCCCGGGTCGCTCCTGGCCGCGTACGCCGCTACTCGTCCCCATCCACGCTTCTCGCTCCGCCCAGTGTACGGCGCCGCGGGGACAGCGGCCGACCGGTTTACGGGGTGTCCGGGCGGCCCGCGCGGTGACCCGAATGGCGAGGCGGGACCGTCCGGATCCTGGGACGCGGGGCCCGGCGGATTACCCGCCGGGGAGCTGGGCACAACGCAGGCAGGCTTGCCGCGCGGGACCCGCGGGGCGGACGAATCGATGGCGTGCCCCGTTGCCGCGGGCCGGAAGTCGATTTATCGTCCCAGCACGATTCGCGAGCAAGATCACAGTATGTGAAGGGGCCGCGGCCATGGTGGCGAAGAAGACCGCCGTACAGCAGTCGGCGTCCGGCAGGTCCACGGTTCTGGCGGCCAAGGACGTGGGTGGGAAGAAGAGCGCCACGGGGGCACCCGTGTCCCACGAGGCCCGGCCCGTGGAGACGGTCTCCGGGGCGCGGCCCGGATCGAAGCCCGCGGTCGGCGGGACCGCTCCCGGGAAGGCGGACGGCAAGAAGGTGGCCACCAAGAAGGCGGACGGCAAGAAGGCGGCGTCCGGGAAGAAGGCGGCCAAGAAGGCGGTGACCGGCGGAAAGGCGGCCGCGAAGAAGGCGGACGCCCGGGAGCCGGGAGCCGGGAAGGCGGCAAAGGAGACTTCCGTGGCGTCGGCGAAGGCCCCGGAGGAGCCGGAGGCCGGCGCCGCGGCGGAGGGCGGCGCCGCGAAGAAGACCCGTGCGAAGGGCGCCACGGCCAGGAAGAGCAGCGGTACGGCGAAGAAGAGCACACGCACGGCGAAGAAGGCGGTCGCTTCCGCGGCCGAGGGCGCGGCCCATGCCGCGAAGACGACGGGAGCCACGACAGTGGTTGCGAAGAAGACTCCTGGCACGGCCACGGCGGCGAAGAATCCCACGGCCGTCCCCAAGGCGCGGGTCGGCGCGGTGGAGCCCGACGAGCTCGCGGTGCGCCCCGGTGAGGACCCCTGGACCTCCGAGGAGGTCGAGGAGGCCCGCGCGGAGCTCCAGTCGGAGGCGCTGCGGCTGAGCACCGAGATCTCGTCGTCCGAGGAGGCGCTCGCGGGACTGATGCGCGACTCCGGCGACGGCGCCGGGGACGACCAGGCGGACACGGGCACGAAGAACATCACCCGCGAGCACGAGATGGCCCTCGCGGCCAACGCACGCGAGATGCTGGAGCAGACCGAGCGGGCCCTGGAGCGCCTGGAGACGGGGACGTACGGGCTCTGCGAGAGCTGCGGCAGTCCGATCGGCAAGGCCCGGATGCAGGCCTTCCCGCGGGCCACCCTGTGCGTCGAGTGCAAGCAGAAGCAGGAACGCCGGTACTGAACCGCGTGGGAGTGCTCCTGAGCACGTGGGTCGCGCAGGGCGTGCCGTACTCTCGTCCTCAGTCAGGAACCTAGGTCGAGGGACTCACTCACGTGGCAGAGGCGGAGCGCATCATCGGTACGCCGGACATCCCAGGGGCGGCGGGGGCCGAGCCGGAGCAGTCCGACGAGAAGGCGGCGTCGGGCGACCGGTCCGGTTCCGGCGAGCAGGTGCCGGCCGAGCGGTCCGCCCAGGATGCCGGGCGGCCCTCCCCCAACGCCTCGGACGCCGGCGCGGACGGGGCACCGTCCGCGGACGGGCGGCCCAGCGGCAGGCGCCGGATCGCCGTGCTCTTCACGGTCGCCGTGCTCGCGTACGCCCTCGACCTCGTCAGCAAGATGATCGTCGTCGCGAAGCTGGAGCACCACGACTCGATCGAGATCATCGGGGACTGGCTGAAGTTCGAGGCGATCCGCAACGCGGGCGCGGCCTTCGGCTTCGGCGAGGCGTTCACGGTGATCTTCACGGTGATCGCCGCGGCCGTGATCGTGGTCATCGCCCGGCTCGCGCGCAAGCTCTACAGCCTGCCCTGGGCGATCGCGCTGGGCCTGCTGCTCGGCGGCGCGCTCGGCAACCTGACCGACCGGATCTTCCGCTCGCCGGGGGTCTTCGAGGGCGCGGTCGTGGACTTCATCGCCCCCAAGCACTTCGCGGTCTTCAACCTCGCCGACTCGGCGATCGTGTGCGGCGGCATCCTGATCGTGCTGCTGTCCTTCCGCGGACTCGACCCGGACGGCACGGTCCACAAGGACTGACGCGCGGCGCTCTCCCCATCGTCCGGACGCTCCGAAGGCGGGCGGGCCGGGCCCCGGGCGGCGGCCTTCCCCCGGCGCCGGGGCACCCCGCAAGGGCACTGATGTTCGGCCTGTGGTCAGGGGGTGTCCGAGCCTTCCGGCATACTCGACGGGTGAGCACGCTTCCCGAGATCCGTACCCTGCCCGTACCCGACGGCCTGGAGGGCGAGCGCGTCGACGCCGCCATCTCCCGCATGTTCGGCTTCTCCCGTACGAAGGCCGCCGAGCTGGCCGCCGCGGGGAAGGTCGCGGTGGACGGCTCCGTGGTCGGCAAGTCCGAGCGCGTGCGCGGCGGCGCCTGGCTCGAGGTCGAGATGCCGCAGGCGCCGGCGCCCGTGCAGATCGTGGCCGAGCCGGTCGAGGGCATGGAGATCGTGCACGACGACGACGACGTGGTCGTGATCGTCAAGCCGGTCGGCGTGGCCGCGCACCCCAGCCCCGGCTGGTCGGGCCCGACCGTGATCGGCGGTCTCGCGGCCGCCGGGTACCGCATCTCGACCTCCGGCGCCTCGGAGCGGCAGGGCATCGTGCACCGCCTCGACGTGGGCACCTCGGGCCTGATGGTGGTCGCCAAGTCGGAGTACGCGTACACGTCGCTGAAGCGCCAGTTCAAGGAGCGCACGGTCGACAAGCGCTACCACACACTCGTCCAGGGCCACCCGGACCCGACCAGCGGCACCATCGACGCCCCCATCGGACGCCACCCGAACCACGACTACAAGTGGGCGGTCACGGCCGAGGGCAAGCCCTCGGTCACGCACTACGACCTGGTCGAGGCGTTCCGCGCGGCCTCGCTGCTCGACGTCAAGCTGGAGACGGGGCGCACCCACCAGATCCGCGTCCACATGGCAGCCCACCGCCACCCGTGCGTCGGCGACCTGACCTACGGTGCGGACCCGACGCTCGCCAAGCGGCTCGGCCTCACCCGGCAGTGGCTGCACGCGGTGCGGCTCGGCTTCGAGCACCCCGGGGACGGCCAGTGGGTGGAGTTCGCCAGCGACTACCCCGACGACCTCCAGAACGCGCTCGACAAGGTCCGCGAGGAGAGCTACGCGTGAGCACCGAGTACGTGGTGCGGGTCGCCGAGGACCCCGCCGACCGCGAGGCCTGCTTCGCGGTGCGCAAGGAGGTCTTCGTCGGCGAGCAGGGCGTACCCGAGGACATCGAGTACGACGCCTACGACGCCACGGCGCTGCACGTGGTGGCCGTCCGCGCGGACGGCACGGCGCTCGGCACCGGTCGGCTGCTGTACGGCGAGGCGGCGGCCGCGAAGACCGGCGGCGACCTCACCGTCGGCTCGCTGGGGCGGCTCGCCGTGACCCGCGAGGCACGTGGCCTCGGCGTCGGTGCCGCGCTCGTGGTCACCATCGAGGACGCCGCACGCGTGCGTGGACTGGCCGCGGTAGACCTGCACGCGCAGACCCACGCCCTGGGGTTCTACGAACGGCTGGGGTACGTGGCGTACGGGGCGGAGTTCCCGGACGCCGGCATCGCGCACCGGGCGATGCGCAAGGTCCTGTAGCAGGGGATCGTCCCGAGGGCGTGGCAGGCTTGGGGTCTGCTTGTCCTTGATCTCCTAGAGCTGCCGGAGCGCTGACCGTGGATCAGTTGGCCCTGCTGTTCGTCATGCTGCTCGGGGCCGTGGTGAGCGTCCCGGTGGGCGACCGGTTGGGGCTGCCCGCGCCGGTGCTGATGACCCTCCTCGGGATCGCGCTGGCCCTTCCGGACTTCGTCCCCAACGTGGACATCCCACCGGACCTGATCCTGCCCGCGCTGTTGCCGCCCCTGCTCTACGCGGCGGTGCGGCGCACCTCGTGGCGACAGTTCGCCGCCAACAAGCGCCCGATCTTCCTGCTCGCCGTCGCGCTGGTGTTCGTGACCACCCTGGCCGTGGCCGCCGTCGCCCACGCGATCGTGCCGGGGCTGCCGCTCGCCGCCGCGGTGGCGCTCGGCGCGCTGGTGGCGCCGCCCGACCCGGTCGCGGCGACCGCCGTGGCGGGCCAGCTCGGGCTGCCGCGCCGCCTGGTGTCGATCCTGGAGGGGGAGGGCCTCTTCAACGACGTGACGGCCATCGTGCTCTACCACGTCGCCATCGCGGCCGCGGTGAGCGGCACCTTCTCACCCTGGGCGGCGGGACTCGACCTCGTGCTGTCCGCGGTCGTCGCGGTCGCCGTCGGAGTGGCGCTGGGGTGGGCCGCGAACAAGCTGATGTCCCTGCTCGGCGACGCCACCCTGCAGATCGGCCTGACGCTGCTCGTGCCGTACGTGTCGTACGTCCTGGCCGAGGAGCTCCACGGTTCCGGGGTGCTGGCGGTGCTCACCACCGCGCTGTTCCTGGCCGAGTACGCGCTCGACGCCGACGACGTCATGACCCGGCTGACCGGATCGACCGTCTGGGACGTGGTGGACACGCTCGTGACGGGCGTCGCGTTCGGGCTCATCGGGCTCGAACTGCACAATGCCATCAGGACGGCGGCGGGACGCTGGGGCGAGATGCTCGGCTGGTCCGCCACGACCGTCGCCGTCGTCGTGCTCGTACGGCTGGTCTGGCTGCTGCCCGCGACCTGGCTGACCAAGCGACTGCACGCCAAGCGTGACTACGACGAGGAGATCCCGACGTCGTGGCGGGAGACCGTCGTGATGTGGTGGGCCGGAATGCGGGGCGTCGCCTCCGTGGCCCTGGCGCTGGCGATCCCGCTGGAGATGGACGACGGGTCGCCCTTTCCCGACCGCGACGAGATCGTGTTCATCGCCTTCGGGGTGATCATGGCGACGCTCGTGCTCCAGGGGCTCACCCTGCCGTGGCTGGTGAGGAAGCTCGGGGTGCGGGCCGACGAGGACGTCGAGAAGGCCTTCGAGAAGGAGCTTGCGATCCGTGCCGCGAAGGCCGCGAAGACGCGGCTGCGGGAGATCGAGGACGTGGAGGAGCTGCCCGAGGAAGTCTCCGAGCAGCTGCTGCGGCGGGCCCACGACATCGGGGTGCGGATCAGCCCCGACATGGGGGACGAGGAGCGCCGCGAGGGGTACGAGCAGCGGGCACGGCGGTTGAAGCGGATGCGGCGGATCCAGGCGGAGATGCTGAGTGCGGCGCGGCACGAGGTGCTGGCCGCGCGCAGTGAGCCCGGGGCGGATCCCGAGGTCGTCGACCGCGTGCTTCGGCATCTGGACGTGCGCAGCCTGCGGTGACGGTCCCCCGGGGCTGCGGGGGGCTTCACGGGGGTGTGTGCTTCTCCTCGGCCTGCGGGGTGCGCTCCGGCCGCGGGACCTGCCCGGCCCGCGGCCGGGTTCGTCTCCCGCCCGCGCACCACCCGTCACCCTCCGCCGGGCGGCTGGACTCTCCCGTGGGTGCGCGCGCCGTCTACGGCCTCGGTGACGTGTCGGGACAGTGCCTCGGCGATGCGGCGATGCGGCGATGCGGCGATGCGGCGATGCGGCGATGCGGCGATGCGGCGATGCGGCGATGCGGCGGGGCGTCGGCTGCCTCGGCGATGTGGCGGGGCCATGAGGCCTCGGGGCAGGTCTAGCCGCGGCCTGTGCCTGTGCGTGGGGGTTCGAAGGGGCGGGTCGCGGCACCGTCCTGGGCGCGGCGCGGGCCCCGCAGCGTCCTGCCGGGAGACGGCGCCGCGTCCGCCGTGTTGACGCGGGGGAGCGCGTAGGGGTGGTCCTCGGTCAGCCAGCGGATCATCCGCTCGCGGACCGTGACCCGCACCGTCCATATGTCGTCCGCGTCCTTGGCCGTGACCAGGGCGCGCACCTGCATGGTGTTGGGGGTGGAGTCCGTGACGGCGAGACCGTAGTCGCGTCCGTCCCAGGCCGGGCACTCGCGCAGGATGTCGCGCAGCTTCTCGCGCATGGCCTCCACCGGCGCCGAGTGGTCGACGTGGAAGAAGACGATGCCGGTCATCTGGGCGCTGCCGCGCGACCAGTTCTCGAACGGCTTCGAGGTGAAGTACGAGACGGGCATCGTGATCCGGCGCTCGTCCCAGGTCCGCACCGTCAGAAAGGTCAGGGTGATCTCGTCGACGGTGCCCCACTCGCCGTCCACCACGACCGTGTCGCCGAGGCGCACCATGTCGCCGAAGGCGATCTGCAGCCCGGCGAAGAGATTCGAGAGCGTGGACTGTGCGGCGACACCGGCGACGATGCCGAGGACGCCGGCCGAGGCGAGCAGCGAGGCGCCGGCCGCCCGCATCGCGGGGAAGGTGAGCAGCATCGCGGCGACCGCGACCACGCCGACGATCGCGGAGACCACCCGCTGGATCAGCGTCACCTGGGTGCGCACCCGGCGGACCCGGGCGGGGTCGCGGTGCGCGGTCGCGTATCGGGTGTACGAGGTCTCCACGACGGCGGCGGCGATGCGCACGACCAGCCAGGCCGTGGAGCCGATGAGGGTCAGTGTCAGGATCCGGCCGATGCCGACGGAGTGTTCCTCCAGCAGCATGGCCTCCGCGTAGGACCCTCTGAGCATGGCGGTGCACAGGACGAGTTGGAAGGGGACACGGCCGCGACGGAGCAGCCCCCACAGCGGGGTCTCGTGATGCCGGCCGTCCGCGCGTCGCAGCAGCCGGTCCACGGCCCACCCGACGAGCAGCGTGAGCACGACCGAGCCGCCGACGACGATCACCGGGCGCAGTACGTTCTCCATGCCCCCGACCGTAACCGGCCCACCGCGGTCCAAACCTGGAGCCCGAAGCCGTTCGTACCCGGGCCCGCGCGGCGTCGTCGGTCCAGGCTGGCACCATGGAGCCCATGAACGTCATGCTCTTTCACTCCACCTACGGGCTGCGGCCGGCGGTGCGCGCCGCGGCGGACCGGCTGCGTGCCGCGGGGCACGAGGTGTGGACGCCCGACCTCTTCGAGGGCCGCACCTTCGACACCGTGGAGGAGGGAATGGCCTTCAACGAGGAGATCGGCAAGGACGAGCTCCTCAAGCGCGCCGTGCTCGCCGCCGCGCCCTACTCCGAGCGAGGCCTGGTGTACGGGGGCTTCTCCCTCGGCGCGTCGATCGCGCAGACCCTCGCCCTGGGTGACGAGAAGGCCCGGGGACTGCTGCTCCTGCACGGCACTTCGGACATCGCGGAGAGCGCCTCGGTGGACGAGCTGCCGGTCCAGCTGCACGTCGCCGAGCCGGACCAGTTCGAGACGGACGACTGGCTGAGCGCCTGGTACCTGCAGATGCGCCGAGCCGGCGCCGACGTCGAGGTCTACCGGTACGCCGGCGCCGGCCATCTGTACACCGACCCGGACCTGCCGGACTACGACGCCGAGGCGGCCGAGGCCACCTGGAAGGTGGCGCTCGGCTTCCTCGACAGCCTGTAGAGCGGCGCCGGGAGCTGGTCCGGCGGCCTCCCGGGGAGTTCCCGGGGCAGCGCGGAGAACTCCGTCGGCCCGGAGAGCTCCGTCGGCCCGCGGAGCTCTCCGGACGGCGCCGTCGTCACGGCGTCACACCGGGTCGTACGTCCGCTCCACCTTCTGCGTACCGCTGCGCGTGCGGTACGAACGGACCCAGGACGCGGTCGCGTTCGGGTCCGTGCGGTCGGAGAGCACGTAGTAGTCCATCTGCGCGCGGGCACTCGTGATGTCCAGGACGCCGAAGCCGTGGCGGTCGGTGTCGACCCAGTGCACGTGCCGGTTGGCCGCGCGGATGAGCGGCGACGCCACTGCAGAGACGGTGCCTTCCGGGACCTTGACGATGTCGTCGAGGTTGTCCGAGGAGACCGAGGTGACCACGAACTCGGTGGCGGCGGAGGCGGACAGCGGGTACGTACCCGCGTCGACCGGCACGTCGTTGGCCCAGGCCATGTGGATGTCGCCGGTGAGGAAGACGGTGTTGCGGATCGCCTGGGAACGCAGGTGCGCGAGCAGTTCGCGGCGGTCGTCCGTGTATCCGTCCCACTGGTCGGTGTTGAGGGCGATGCCCTCCTGCGGCAGCCCGAGCAGCTTGGCGAGCGGCTTGAGCAGATCGGCGGGGAGCGACCCCACCGCGAACGGCGAGATCATCACCGAGTTGCCGACCAGGCGCCAGGTGGTGTCCGAGGCCTTCAGCCCCGACTTCAGCCAGTCGAGCTGGGCCCGGCCGGTGAGCGTACGGTCCGGGTCGTCCACCGAGCCGCTGGCCGTGGAGGCCTGCTGCGAGCGGAAGGAACGCAGGTCCAGCAGTGAGAGGTCGGCGAGCTTGCCGAAGCGCAGCCGGCGGTAGGTGGTGCCCTCGACGGCGGGGCGCACCGGCATCCACTCGAAGTAGGCCTGCTTCGCGGCGGCCTGACGGGCCGGCCAGGTGCCCTCGGCGCCCTCGGTGTGGTTCACGGCGCCGCCCGACCAGGCGTTGTCGGCGAACTCGTGGTCGTCCCAGATCGCGACGACCGGCGCCTTGTGGTGCAGGGCCTGGAGGTCCGGGTCCGTCTTGTAACGGCCGTGCCGGGTGCGGTAGTCGGCGAGGGTGAGGATCTCGTTCGCGGGGGCGTGCGGCCGGACGACCTTGCCGCGCGCCGCGTACTCGCCCGACTTGTACTCGTAGATGTAGTCGCCGAGGTGCAGCCAGGCGTCCAGGTCGCCGCGGGCGGCCAGGTGGCGGTACGGGGAGAAGTAGCCCGCCTCCCAGTTGGCGCAGGACACCACGCCGAAGCGCAGCCCGGCCACAGAGGCGTCGGCGGCGGGCGCGGTACGGGTGCGGGCGGCGGGGGAGTCGGTGCCGCCGGCGGAGAAGCGGAACCAGTAGTCGGTGGCGGGTTCCAGACCGCGGATGTCCGCCTTGACCGTGTGGTCCGAGGCAGTCGTCGCGGTGGTCGTGCCCTTGGCGACGATCGTGCCGAACGCCTTGTCCTTGGCGACGGTCCAGCTGACCTCGGTGTCCGGGCCGAGCCCGGAACCGGGTATCGCCTCCGGGGTGGGCGTCACGCGGGTCCACAGCAGGATGCCGTCGGGCAGCGGGTCGCCGGAGGCGACGCCGTGCAGGAAGGCGGGCGCCTCGACGGCGGCCCGGGCGGGCAGGGCGGCCGCCAGCGGGGCGGCGAGGACGGCGGTGGCGGCAGCGGCCTTGACGACCGTGCGGCGGCGCGGGGCGCGGGAGTCGAGGGCGCCCGAGGAGTCGGATGATCTGAAGCGACTGGTCACGAGCGATCAGGTTACCGATCGGTACAAGCCAAGAGCGGGCGAACTGGCAAAAGTTCGCCCGCTCTTCGAGAGCCGGTCGTTCAACGCACCCGTGAGGGGCGGCCGGTGGCCGCGGTCCCGGCCTTGGCGCGGGCACCGGAGCCGGTGACTCAGGCCTTGAGTGCCGCGTCGATCGCCGTGGTGAACTCGGCGGTCGTCATCGGCGCGTTCTTGCCGTCGGAGCCGGTGAGCTTCTTGCCGTCCATCACCAGGCTCGGCGTGCCGTCGACGCCGTCCTTGTTGGTGTTGAAGGTCTGCGACATCGCGAGCGCCCAGGAGTCGTAGGTGCCGTCCTTGACGGCCTTCTGGAACGCCGTGTTGTTCTTGAGCGCGCCGACCGTGTCCGCCACCTTGATCAGGTAGTCGTCGCTCTTGAACTTGTCGTCCGTCTCCTCGGGGTGGAACTTCGCCTGGTACAGCGCGGTCTTGTACTCCAGGAAGGCCTCGGGGCTGACGTTCAGCGCGGCGCCCAGGGCGCTCATGGCGTTCTTGGAGCCTTCGCCGCGGGAGCCGATCTGGATCTTGCCGCTCTTGTCGGAGTCGCCGTCCAGGAACGTGCCGCCGATGAACTGCATCTTGAACTTGCCGGCGTCCAGGTCCGACTTCAGCGTCGAGCCCACGGTCTGCTCGAACTGCGCGCAGATCGGGCAGCGCGGGTCCTCGTACAGCTTCAGTGTCTTCTTCGCGGTGCTCTTGCCGAGGACGACCGTCGTGCCGTTCGTGCCCGTGGTGTTGGCCGGAGCCACCACCTTGTCGTCACTGGCGGTCTCCCAGTAGGTGGGCTTGTTGTTCTGCACGACCGCGTAGCCGACACCGCCGGCGATCGCGAGGACGGCGACGAGGGAGCCGGCGACGACGGCCTGCCGCCTGATCTTCTCGCGCTTGGCCTGACGCTCGCGTTCGAGGCGCAGCTTCTCACGGGCCGCCGACTTCGCCGCCTGGCTGTTCCGCTTGCTCATAGTGGTGATCTCCAAGGAGGACGCGCACATGTCGTACGCGGATACGTAAAGGGGACTGCTTGTGCTCCGGGGCCTGGCCCGGGAGCGGTCGCTCAGACGAGAACGAGTGAGCGGGGCGGTCCTCGTCGTCCCAGGGAGTGCACGAACAGACGCGTGCGGGTGAAGGCCGCGCGGTGCGCGGTGCGCGGCAGCAGGCGCGCCGGAGCGAGCCGCACGGTCACCGCGGCGACCGCGATCAGCAGCGGCCGGAAGGTCGAGGCGCCCACCGCGCGCAGCAACTGGGCGAGGGCCCGCTCGCCGCGGCGCAGCCAGGCGGCGGCGATCAGCCCGACGGTGACGTGCGCGCCGAGCAGCAGCCAGGCGGCGGTCGGGTCGGTGTGTGCGAGCAGCGCCGCCGCCCGGTCGCCGTGGTCGCCGGTCACCCGGGCCAGCGGGGCGCCGACGCTGCCGCCGCCGCACAGCACGTCGAGGCCGACCGAGCGCAGCGGTCCGGCGACCGGACCGCCCGCCCTGCCGTAACAGACGTGCTGGCCCGTGGTGAACACGGTGTCGGCGGCCAGCTCCAGCGGGATCAGCAGGGCGGCGATCCGCCCGAAGCCGCGCTCGCGGCCGGCCAGCGCGAACGCGATGACGAAGACGGCGGTGGCGATCGCGGCGACGGTGGCGAGCGGCAGCGGAGCCCGGGACAGCAGGACGTGCGACGCGGTGGAGAGGGTCACGACGACAGCCGTGAACAGCACCGCGCGCACGGCTCTGACTGGGGTCCCGGACAAGTCCATAGCGCAGAGAGTCTCCCACGTGCTCCCGTAAGAGTCCCCTAAAGGATTCCCATGAATCACGGGAGCGCCGTGGGAGCGGGCCGCAGACCTACAGCCCCGGGATGCGGCCGTTGCGGAAGAGGTCCACGAAGATCTGGTGGTCGGCACGCGCCCGTGCGCCGTAGCTGTGGGCGAAGTCCACCAGGAGAGCGGCGAAGCCGTCCTCGTCGGCCGCGATCGCGGCGTCGATGGCCCGCTCCGTGGAGAACGGGACCAGCTCCGAGTGGCCGCTCTCGTCGTCCGCCGCCGCGTGCATCGTGGCCGTGGCCCGGCCGAGGTCCGCGACGACCGCGGCGATCTCCTCGGGGTCGTCGATGTCGCCCCAGTCGAGGTCCACGGCGTACGGGGAGACCTCGGCGACCAGCTGGCCCGCGCCGTCCAGCTCGGTCCAGCCCAGCCACGGGTCGGCGTGCGCCTGGAGCGCCCGCTGGGAGATCACCGTGCGGTGGCCCTCGTGCTGGAAGTACTCGCGGATCGAGGAGTCCGTGATGTGGCGGGAGACGGCGGGGGTCTGGGCCTGCTTGATGTAGATCACGACATCGTTCTCCAGGGCGTCGCTGTTGCCCTCGAGGAGGATGTTGTACGACGGCAGGCCGGCCGAGCCGATGCCGATCCCGCGGCGCCCGACGACGTCCTTCACGCGGTACGAGTCCGGGCGGGCCAGCGAGGACTCCGGCAGCGTCTCCAGGTAGCCGTCGAAGGCTGCGAGCACCTTGTAGCGGGTGGCCGCGTCCAGCTCGATGGAACCGCCGCCCGGCGCGAAGCGGCGCTCGAAGTCGCGGATCTCGGTCATGGAGTCGAGCAGTCCGAAGCGGGTCAGCGAGCGGGCGTCGCGCAGCGCGTCCAGGAGCGGGCCCTCCGCGGTGTCCAGCGTGAAGGGCGGCACCTCGTCGCTCTTGGCGCCGGTCGCGAGGGCGTGGATGCGCTCACGGTAGGCCGCCGCGTACACCGTGACCAGCTCGGTGATCTGCTCGTCGCTGAGCGCCTTGGCATAGCCGACGAGGGCCACGGAGGCCGCGAAGCGCTTGAGGTCCCAGGTGAAGGGACCGACGTAGGCCTCGTCGAAGTCGTTCACGTTGAAGATCAGACGGCCCTGGGCGTCCATGTACGTGCCGAAGTTCTCGGCGTGCAGGTCGCCGTGGATCCACACGCGCGCGGTGCGGTCGTCCAGGTACGGGCCGCCGCGCTTGTCGGCGTCGAGGTCGTGGTAGAAGAGGCACGCCGTGCCCCGGTAGAACGCGAAGGCGGAGGCCGCCATCTTGCGGAACTTCACGCGGAACGCGGCCGGGTCGGCGGCCAGGAGCTCGCCGAAGGCGGTGTCGAAGACGGCGAGGATCTGCTCGCCGCGTTGCTCGTCGCTGAGCTGCGGGACCGACATCGCTGGGTGCCTCCTGGTGCAGGTGATGCGTGACATGGGGCCGGCGCACCGTCCCCGTGGACAAGGGGTCCAGCCGTCCCAACGGACGGCGGACCACGGGAGTGCCCGGATCCGGCGGCGACAGTGCCGCGGCATACGGGTACCCCGCATGAAGGTACGTGTGATCCTCCGCGGAGTGTCAGTGGCCCGGCATAGACTTCGACGCTGACCCCCCAGACTGTCCGCAGCCTGTCGACGATTGTTCTCCTTGGAGGCCGAAGCCGTGTCGAAGCCGCCGTTCACGCACCTGCACGTCCACACCCAGTACTCGCTGCTGGACGGTGCCGCGCGGCTCAAGGACATGTTCAATGCCTGCAATGAGATGGGCATGACGCACATCGCCATGAGCGACCACGGCAACCTCCACGGGGCGTACGACTTCTTCCACTCGGCCAAGAAGGCGGGCGTCACACCGATCATCGGCATCGAGGCGTACGTCGCCCCCGAGTCCCGGCGCAACAAGCGCAAGATCCAGTGGGGCCAGCCGCACCAGAAGCGCGACGACGTGTCCGGTTCGGGTGGTTACACGCACAAGACGATCTGGGCGTCGAACAAGACGGGCCTGCACAACCTCTTCCGCCTCTCCTCCGACGCGTACGCCGAGGGCTGGCTCCAGAAGTGGCCGCGCATGGACAAGGAGACGATCTCCCAGTGGTCCGAGGGGCTCATCGCCTCCACCGGCTGCCCCTCCGGTGAGCTGCAGACGCGGCTGCGCCTCGGCCAGTTCGACGAGGCACTGAAGTCGGCCGCCGAGTACCAGGACATCTTCGGCAAGGACCGGTACTTCCTGGAGCTGATGGACCACGGCATCGAGATCGAGCGCCGGGTCCGCGACGGCCTCCTGGAGATCGGCAAGAAGCTCGGCATCCCGCCCCTGGTGACGAACGACTCGCACTACACGTACGCGCACGAGGCGACCGCGCACGACGCCCTGCTGTGCATCCAGACCGGCAAGAACCTCTCCGACCCGGACCGCTTCCGCTTCGACGGCACCGGCTACTACCTCAAGTCCACGGACGAGATGTACGCGGTCGACTCCTCGGACGCCTGGCAGGAGGGCTGTGCCAACACCCTCCTGGTGGCCGAGCAGATCGACACCACCGGCATGTTCGAGGCGAAGAACCTCATGCCGAAGTTCGACATCCCCGAGGGATTCACCGAGGTCACCTGGTTCAAGGAGGAGGTCCGCCTCGGCATGGAGCGCCGCTTCCCGGGCGGTATCCCCGAGGACCGCCAGAAGCAGGTCGAGTACGAGATGGACGTCATCATCCAGATGGGGTTCCCCGGCTACTTCCTCGTGGTCGCCGACTTCATCATGTGGGCCAAGAAGCAGGGCATCGCGGTCGGCCCGGGCCGTGGTTCGGCGGCCGGTTCGATCGTCGCGTACGCCATGGGCATCACCGACCTCGACCCGATCCCGCACGGTCTGATCTTCGAGCGGTTCCTCAACCCCGAGCGTGTCTCCATGCCCGACGTCGACATCGACTTCGACGAGCGTCGGCGCGTCGAAGTGATCAGGTATGTGACGGAGAAGTACGGCGCCGACAAGGTCGCCATGATCGGCACCTACGGCAAGATCAAGGCCAAGAACGCGATCAAGGACTCCGCACGCGTGCTGGGCTACCCGTACGCGATGGGCGACCGCCTCACCAAGGCGATGCCCGCCGACGTCCTCGGCAAGGGCATCGACCTCAGCGGCATCACCGACCCCTCGCACCCGCGCTACAGCGAGGCCGGCGAGATCCGGGCGATGTACGAGAACGAGCCGGATGTGAAGAAGGTCATCGACACCGCCAAGGGTGTCGAAGGCCTGGTCCGGCAGATGGGCGTGCACGCCGCCGGCGTCATCATGTCCAGCGAGCCCATCGTCGACCACGCCCCGGTCTGGGTGCGGCACACGGACGGCGTGACGATCACGCAGTGGGACTACCCGCAGTGCGAGTCGCTCGGCCTGCTGAAGATGGACTTCCTCGGCCTGCGCAACCTGACGATCATGGACGACGCCGTCAAGATGGTGAAGTCCAACAAGGGCGTCGACCTCGACCTGCTGGCCCTCCCGCTCGACGATCCGAAGACCTTCGAACTGCTCCAGCGCGGCGAGACCCTCGGTGTCTTCCAGTTCGACGGCGGCCCCATGCGCTCGCTGCTGCGCCTGATGAAGCCCGACAACTTCGAAGACATCTCCGCCGTCTCGGCGCTCTACCGTCCCGGCCCGATGGGCATGGACTCGCACACGAACTACGCGCTGCGCAAGAACAAGCTCCAGGAGATCACCCCGATCCACAAGGAGCTCGAAGAGCCCCTCGAAGAGGTCCTGGCGGTCACCTACGGCCTGATCGTCTACCAGGAGCAGGTGCAGAAGGCCGCCCAGATCATCGCCGGGTACTCGCTCGGCGAGGCCGACATCCTGCGCCGCGTGATGGGCAAGAAGAAGCCCGACGAACTGGCGAAGAACTTCACCATCTTCCAGGCCGGCGCCCAGAAGAACGGCTACAGCGACGAGGCGATCCAGGCCCTGTGGGACGTGCTGGTCCCCTTCGCCGGATACGCCTTCAACAAGGCCCACTCGGCCGCGTACGGCCTGGTCTCGTACTGGACCGCCTATCTGAAGGCGAACTACCCGGCGGAGTACATGGCCGGCCTGCTCACCTCGGTCAAGGACGACAAGGACAAGTCGGCCGTCTACCTGAACGAGTGCCGGCGCATGGGCATCAAGGTCCTCCCGCCGAACGTCAACGAGTCCCAGGCGAACTTCGCCGCCCAGGGCGACGACGTGATCCTCTTCGGCCTCTCCGCCGTCCGCAACGTCGGCACGAACGTGGTGGAGGCGATCATCCGCGGACGCAAGGCGAAGGGGAAGTACTCCTCCTTCCCCGACTACCTCGACAAGGTCGAGGCGGTCGTCTGCAACAAGCGCACCACGGAGTCGCTCATCAAGGCGGGCGCGTTCGACACCATGGGGCACACCCGCAAGGGCCTCACCGCGCAGTTCGAGCCGATGATCGACAACGTGGTCGCGGTCAAGCGCAAGGAGGCCGAGGGCCAGTTCGACCTGTTCGGCGGGATGGGCGACGACAGCGCGGACGAGCCGGGCTTCGGCCTCGACGTCGAGTTCACGACCGACGAGTGGGACAAGGCCTATCTGCTCGCCCAGGAGCGGGAGATGCTCGGCCTGTACGTCTCCGACCACCCGCTCTTCGGCCTGGAGCACGTCCTGTCCGACAAGGCGGACGCGGGCATCTCCCAGCTCACCGGCGGCGAGCACGCGGACGGCGCCGTGGTGACGATCGGCGGCATCATCTCGGGCCTCCAGCGCAAGATGACCAAGCAGGGCAACGCCTGGGCGATCGCGACGGTCGAGGACCTCGCGGGTTCCATGGAATGCATGTTCTTCCCGGCCACCTACCAGCTGGTGTCGACCCAACTCGTCGAGGACGCGGTCGTCTTCGTCAAGGGCCGCCTCGACAAGCGGGAGGACGTGCCGCGCCTGGTGGCGATGGAGCTCCAGGTCCCCGACCTGTCGAACGCGGGCACCAACGCCCCCGTGATCCTCACCATCCCCGCGGTCAAGGTCACCCCGCCCATGGTCAGCCGCCTCGGCGAGATCCTCAGCCACCACAAGGGCGAGAGCGAGGTGCGCATCAGGCTCCAGGGCCCGCGCAAGACGACGGTGCTGCGGCTCGACCGGCACCGTGTCAAGCCGGACCCGGCGCTCTTCGGCGACCTCAAGGTGCTGCTCGGCCCGTCCTGCCTGGCGGGCTGATCACCCGGCCCGCACGGGGCGGGTGAGCCGGCGGCCACGGGCTCGGTGCCCCCGGAGGGGCACCGCCGGGCGACGGCACGCACCGGGCCGAGCGACAAAGGGGGCGCATCCCAGTGGGATGCGCCCCTCAGTGTGTGCCGGGCTTCAACGGCCCGAACGCGCGGCCTCAGTTGTGGCCGAAGCGCTTCTGCTGCTTACGCGCAACATCCGTGGGGCTGCCCTGGGCGTGCGACATCGACGACTGCTGAGCTTCTGCCGAGGACCGCTGCGCCTGCTCGTGGGCCTGCTCGGCCTGCGAGGCGCGGATCTGCTGGCTGCCCTGCTTGCGGTTCTTGTTCTTGGCCATGGTGATCTGCCTCCTGTGGGGGATCTAGGGGCCAGGGCCGCGACCAGATTCACATAGGCTGACAAGAGACGCATTTCAGATAATTACCGTGCGTAATAAGCCCTGTCGAGGGGTGATCCTCCGATACGCCACGCCGAAGATCGAGTTCCGGCCGTTAACCTCCGCGCGGTCGGGCAGACTCGAAGGAAGCCCGAAGCAAACCTCCCGGAGACCGGAAAGAGGGTGGACCGCGTGGACCGCTGCATCGTCCTGGTGGACGCCGGTTATCTGCTCGGGGCTGCTGCCAGTCTCCTGGCCGGTGAGCCGTCGCGATCCCGGATCACCGTCGACCACGCCGCCCTTATCCAGGGCCTGCGCGAGCGCGCCGAGTCCGACACGGAGCGGCCCCTGCTGCGCATCTACTGGTTCGACGGCGCCCCCGACCGCGTACCGCAGCCGGAACACCGCAGGCTGCGCGTGATGCCGCGGGTGACCGTCCGGCTGGGCGCACTGACCCGCAGCGACGGACGGTGGGCGCAGAAGGGCGTCGACGCGGCCATGCACGCCGAGCTGACCGAGCTGGCGCGCAACCGCGCCTGCTCCGACGTGGTCCTGGTGACCGGCGACGGCGATCTGCTCCCGGGCATGATGGCCGCCAAGGAGCACGGGGTCGCCGTGCACCTGTGGGCCGTGCAGGCCGCCGACGGCGACTACAACCAGTCCGAGGACCTGGTGGCCGAGGCCGACGAGCGCCGCGTCCTCGACCGGGCCTGGATCACCAAGGCCGTACGGGCCAAGGAACTCGGCGGGATCTGCGCGCCGCCGCCCGCGCCGCGCCCCGAGATCGCCGCGATCCTGTCCGCCCCGCTGCCCGACACGGCACTCGCGGCGGCCGCCGAACGGCCCGCCCCGGAGACCGAGCACCAGACGGCGGCCGAGCCGCGCAACGGCACCGAGGAGCGTGTCCCCACCCCCAAGGGCGTCCCCACGCCGAAGGACCTCGCCGCGCTGCGCGGGCCCGGCACCCAGCCCGCCCAGCACCCGGCGAGCGCCACGCTGCGCTGGTCCTCGGACAAGGGGTGGATCGACCGGCCCGGGGCCCCGGGGGAGCCGGCGGAGGCCGCCGCGCTGCCCACCCTCGCCCAGCTCACCACCGCCGAGCAGCGCTGGGCCGACCGCGAGGAGGACATCACCACGGTCGGCGGCGACCCGTACGAGGTCGGACAGGTCTTCGCGCGGCGCTGGATGGCGCGCCTCACCGACCAGAATCATCTGCAGAAGCTGTCCACGATGTACCCGCGCATCCCGCACCGCGTGGACGGCGAGCTGCTGCGCTACGCGGCCCGGTTCGGCCTGCTCGCGCACAAGGACGACCAGATCGACGAGCACGACCGGTACGCGATCCGGGCCGGCTTCTGGCGCGAGATCGACGTGCGGACGGCCGCGGAGCACGCCCCCGCCGGGGAGTGAGCCGCGGCCCGCGCGGGGCCTGAGCCATGGCCCCGGACGCATAACGGGGCATCGGACCCCGTACCCTCGTCCTTCGTGAGTACGCGCACGGCACAGACGGTCCCGGACGGACACGAGGGCGACGTCGTGTGCGCGGTGCGCGGGCTGACCAAGACCTATCCGCCGCTGCGCGGACACCGCGGCACCCCGCCGACGCCCGAGGTGCGCGCCACCGACGGCGTACGCCTGGACATCCGCCGCGCCGAGATCTTCGGACTGCTCGGACCCAACGGTGCCGGGAAGTCGACCCTCGTACGGCAGCTGACCGGGCTCATGCGCCCCGACAGCGGCAGCGTCGAGATCCTCGGGCACGACATCGTGCGCCACCCCGACCGGGCGGCCCGCATCCTCGCCTACCTCGGCCAGGAGTCCACCGCGCTGGACGAGCTGACGGTGTCGCTGGCGGCCGAGACGACCGGGCGGCTGCGCGGACTCGACCTGCGGCGGGCGCGCTCGGAGCGTGACGCGGTACTCGACGAGCTGGGCCTCACCCCGCTGGCCTCCCGTCCCCTGAAGAAGCTCTCCGGCGGGCAGCGGCGGCTCGCCTGCTTCGCCGCGGCACTCGTCGGGGAGCGCCCGCTGCTGGTCCTCGACGAGCCGACCACCGGTATGGACCCGGTGGCCCGCCGCGCCGTCTGGGCGGCCGTGGACCGGCGCCGCGCCGAGCGCGGTACGACCGTGCTGCTGGTCACCCACAACGTCATCGAGGCCGAGACCGTCCTCGACCGGGTCGCCGTGCTCGACCGGGGCCGCGTCATCGCCTGCGACACCCCGGCCGGGCTCAAGGAGCGGGTGGCCGGCGAGGTGCGGGTCGAACTCGTGTGGCGTGAGCGCGCCCCGATCGAGGTGCCCGAGGTCGCCGCGCTGCGTACCCGTGCCGTCGAGTCGGGCCGCCGCTGGACCCTGCGCCTGGCCCCCGAGGAGGCCCGCGCGGCCGTCGCGACCGTCACCGGCGGCGCGGCGTTCGCGGCACTCGACGACTTCACCCTGGCCACCCCGAGCCTGGAGGACGTGTACCTGGCGCTCGGGGGCGACACGCAGGGGCTGGTGAAGGCGTGAGTGCGCGGGAAGCACGACCCGTACGTACCCTTCGAGGGCCCTCGGGTGCGCGGAACCCCGGGGAGACCGTGGGCGTTGGAGACAGGACGGCTGCCGAAGCGAAGGGAAGCAGCTCGACGTGAGTGTCGTACCCGCCGGAGTGCTGCCGGGCAGTGCGCTGCCCGTGGCCGAGGACCCCGGTGCCGCCGCGGAGCTGGGGCCGCGCGCGCGGCTGTGGCCCTCGCTGGCCGCCGTGTACCGGGCGCAGCTCTCCCGGGCGCGTGTCGCGCGCATCCCGCTGCTGTTCGTGGCCACCTTCCAGTCCGTCGGGATCATGATTCTGATGCGCGGAGTGGTGGACGGCGGCGCCGAGGCGCGGGCCGTGGTCGCCGGGTCGTCGGTCCTGGTGGTCGCCTTCGTCGCGCTCAACCTCCTCGCGCAGTACTTCGGGCAGCTCAGGGCGAGCGGTGGGCTCGACCACTACGCGACGCTGCCCGTGCCGCCCGCCGCCGTCGTGCTCGGCGCCGCGGGCGCCTACGCGTCCTTCACCGTGCCCGGGACCATCGCCACCGCGGTCTTCGGCAGCGCGCTCTTCGGGTTGCCGATGGCCCACCTGTGGGTGCTCGCCGCGGTCATCCCGCTCGCGGGTGCCGCACTCGCGGGGCTCGGGGCCGCGCTCGGACTCCTCGCCCCGCGTCCCGAACTCGCCACTCTGCTCGGGCAGTTGGGGATGTCCGCGGCGCTGCTGCTGGGCGTGCTGCCGGCCGACCGGCTGCCCACGGTCGTGCAGTACGCCCGTGACCTGCTGCCCTCGACGTACGGCGTCGAGGCTTTCGCCCGCACCTTCGGGGCGCACCCCGACTGGACCGCGGTCCTCGTGGACCTGGCCGTCTGCGCGGGTGTCGGGGTGGCGTCGCTGGCCCTCGCCACCTGGGCGTACCGCCGGGCCGCCGTCCGGTGACGCGCCCGTCGGCCGGGCCTGGCACGATGTCAGGGTGACCGCTCCGCTGACTCCGCCCCCGCCGCCGCACCGACAGCCCCCGCACGACGCCTGGCAGGTTCCCCCCGCCGGTGGCGTCGCGTACGAACAGGACGGCCCCGGGATGAAGACCGAAGTGCGCGAGGCCGCCGTGATCACCGTGGTCGTGGCACTCACGGGCTTGCTCCTCGGGGTGCTGTGGTGGTGGCTCGCGCCGCATGTGCCACTGATCGCGGACGACAGCGCCGTGTATCTGAAGGACACCGAGGGCGAACAGGCCATCGGTGTCGACGGAACGTTCACCCTGCTCGCGCTCGCGTTCGGCGCGGTGAGCGCGCTCGTCGTGTTCCTGGTGCGGCGGCGCGGCGGGGTGCCCCTGGTCGTGGCACTGGCCGTCGGGGGGCTGCTCGGTTCGCTGATCGCGTGGCGGCTCGGGGTCTGGCTCGGGCCCACGCAGAACGTGGTGGCGCACGCCAAGGCCGTGGGCAAGGGGGTGACGTTCTCCGCGCCGCTGAAGCTGGGGGCCAAGGGGGCGTTGCTGGCCTGGACCGTGGCGGCACTCGTCGTCCACCTCGGGCTCACCGCGCTGTTCGGTCCGCGGGATCCCGATCCGTACCAGAGCCCCTACACCGGCGGGCCCTCCGCGCCTCCGGCCGTCTAGGCCGCAGGACAGGCCCTGGCAGGCGCCGGCCGCCGGCTGTGCCCGGCGGGCGGCCCACCCGCCCGCCGGGTCCGTGCTCGTCGTCCGCCGGGGGCGGCGTCCTCCGGAGCCCCCGTTCCGGTCCGTACGGCCCTTCCTCAGCCGCCGGACGGGCCGGCACAGGGGGAGTGGGTCACGCCGGACGACGGCCGTGGTTGGAGCGGCCCTTTTTGATGCGCCACTTGCGTTTGCGCGTTTTCTTCGACATGTCCCTCGTACTTAACCGAGGAGGGGGCGTCCGTCGAGGGGTCACGCACGGCCGACGGGCGCGGAGACCGCGTCCGTGAGCTTCGCCAGGTCGTCGGGCGAGAGTTCCACCTCCAGGCCCCGGCGGCCCGCCGAGACGCAGATCGTGGCGTGCGCCGCGGCCGAGGAGTCCAGGACCGTGCGGAGCTTCTTGCGCTGGCCCAGAGGCGAGATACCGCCGCGGACGTAGCCCGTGGTGCGCTCGGCCGCCGCGGGGTCCGCCATCGCCGCGCGCTTGCCGCCCACCGCCGTGGCCAGCGCCTTCAGGTCGAGGGAGCCCGCGACGGGGACCACGGCGACCACGAGGGCGCCGTCCACGTCCGCCACCAGGGTCTTGAAGACCCGCTCCGGCGAGACACCCATGGCCTCGGCGGCCTCCTCGCCGTACGAGGGGTGGGACGGGTCGTGCTCGTAGGAGTGGACCGTGAACGCGACGCCCGCGTCCGTGAGCGCCACCGTCGCCGGGGTGCCCCCGGACTGCTGCTTCTTCGACTTCTTCGCCATGGGCCTTCTCGGATGCGTCAGTTCAGACTCGTCGGGCCGCGCGTCAGGTCGGACGCCGGCAACGACGGCAGATTACGGATGATCGCGGTCTCCGCGCGCAGGAGTTTCAGCTCCTCGCGCAGCCGGGACGCCGTGTCCGGCGCCTGGAGCAACCGCTGCTTCGCCGGGATGTCCAGCATCACGGCGGCCGCGACCAGGTACGAGACGACGGACGGCTCGTCCGGCAGGTCGGCCCCGGTGGACAGGGACCTCTCCCGGGCGCCCGCCAGCCGCTTCTGGTACTGGCGGAAGGCCCGCAGGACGCCCTCGGCGAGCGCCCCCGCCTCCTCGCCCTGCTCCTCGGGCAGCTCCTCCAGCTCGGCCGTCAGGAACGCCCCCGAGGCGTCCACCGAGAGCAGCCGTACGCGTGTGGTGCCCGTGGCGAGCACCTCGAAGCTGCCGTCGGCGCGCTCCCGGATGGTCGCCGCGTCCGCGATGCAGCCCGTCTCGTGGAAGGCCTTGGCAGGGTCGTCGCCGAAGCCGGCGGCGGGTCCGCGTTCGGGCACGGCCGTCTGGTCCGGCATGCCGGGCGCGGACACAGCGACCTCGTGCCCGTCGCGGATGGCGACGACGGCGAATCGGCGCGGTTCGTCCTCGGGGGTCTTCAGCAGATCGCGCATCATGGCGCGATAGCGCTCCTCGAACACGTTCAGAGGAAGCACGAGCCCCGGGAAGAGCACCGAGTTCAGGGGGAAGAGCGGGAGCCGGACGGTGGTCACGACGGGAAAGCCTAATGGTCGCCGGCGCGGGCGCGTCCGTCGTGCCCACTCCCCGGACGCGGATCGGGTCCCGGCGAGCGCAGCGGAAGGCCCGAGGCGACCTCAAGCCGGATGCCGTCGCGCAGCTCCAGGAACTGGCCGAGCGGGTCGTCGGAGACCCTGTCCCAGGGGAACGACGTCGCGTACGGGCCGATGAGGCGCAGCTGTTCCAGCGCGTCCGTCCAGCGTTCCAGCCGGACCAGGACGTACATCAGCAGGTTGCGGACCTCCGCGGGCCACGAATCGGACTCCGTGTACGTCGCGGACAGGGCCACGGCGAGGTCGGCCGCCGCGTCCAGTCGTTCGCGCGGGACCTTCGCTCCGCCGCCCTCGGTCAGGTAGGCGAAGGCCGCACGCACCGGCAGTGCCTGCACCAGAGAGCCGGGGAGCGCGTCCTGGGCGGCCGTCTCGGCGAAGTCGAAGCATTCGCGGTGCGACCCGTACCAGGCGGCCGACAGGTACTGGAGGGCCGCGACGTGGCAGCCGTAGTGGTGCGGGGAGCGCCGTACGGCCTCGCCCCACAGCTGCTCGAACTCGGAGTGCCCGACGTTCGTGCCGCGGGCGTGGTCGAGCGCGATCCGCCAGGGGACCGGGTCGCGGGGATCACCCTCGGCGGCCGCGGTGATCAGCGGCCCGACCTCGCGGAGCAGCTCGGCACGGGCCGGGGACTCCCAGCCGCGGCGCACCGCCAGCTCGGCCTTGACTAGCAGGGCGTCCGGATCGTGCGGCGCGGCGGCCTGCCACTCCCGCAGCCATGCGTCGCGGGAGCGGGCGAAGGTCGCGAGGCGCATCGCGTAGCGGTCACGGTTCTCCCACTCGGCTGCCTCGCGTGTGGTGGCGAGCAGCTTGGCGGCCGGCCCGTACTCGCCGCGGGCCGCCGCGACGAGGGCAGGACCGAGACGCTCGTCGGGGGCGTCGAGCAGTACCTCGTCGTCGGCCGGCAGTCCGGCGGCGAGGCGCGAGGTGTTCCTAGCCATCCGTGCCGTACGGATGAACGCGCGCAGCAGTGCCATGGTGTCGACCATTGAAAGACGCAGGTCGGGGGTCTGCCAGGGGATATGCGGTGACGCTTTTGTAACCGTCGTTTGGTTGTATGCGCGGTGGTCAAGGGCGAGTAAAAGCTGACTGTTGCTCATCTGTTCGACGGCTGTTCGTGCGACATGCCTGGTCGTGTGTGCGGGTCCGGGGGAGTCCTGGTACCGCCCGCCCCACAGGCCCCACGTCAGCGGCCGGGCCCCACGTCAGCTGCCGGGCCCCACGTCAGCGGCCGGGCCCCACGTCAGCGGCCGGGCCCCGCGTCAGCCGCGCCGGAGCAGCCGGGTCGCGCCCGCCGCCACCGTCGTCGCCAGGATCCAGCCGAGGAGGATCACCGCCGCGGCCAGCCACTGCCAGCCGCCGCGCAGCTGCCAGAAGCCGGCCTGGCCCAGGTCGATGACCGGCAGCAGCAGGTCCAGGGCGAACAGCGAGGCGTTCCACGGCGGATGCCCGTTGCCGTCGATCGGCGGATGGCTGGCGTGCGAGAAGGCGATCGACGACGCCGCCCACAGCACCGCCATCCACAGCGCGGCCCGTCCCGGCCGGTACCCGTAGGCGACCGTCCAGTCCTGCGCGTACCCCCACAGCTTGGCGGCCAGCGGCAGGGTCTCGCGGCGGCGGCGCTGCTTGGCGAGCAGCACCTCGCGCGCGTCCTCGTCCTCCCCGGAGTTGCGCAGCACCGTGGCCAGCCGCTCGTACGGCTCGGGGTTGTACTCGGCGGTCGCCGCCGCCACCCATTCCAGCCGCCGCGTCAGCGGGAAGGCGCCCTGCGGCACCAGGCTCTCGTAGGTGAAGCCGCCCATGTGGAGGCTGCCGGGGCCCGGCCAGCTGGACGCCCGGTCGATCAGGTTGACGACCCGCGCGCCGGACAGCACGACCCGGCCCCGCTCCGGCTTCTCCCCGAGGAAGCGCAGTTCGGGTGTCTGGACCCGGCGCAGCGACAGCTCCTGGTCGTCGTCGAGGACGAACCGGGCCCGTTCGAGGTCGACGGCGTCGCCGAACCGGCCGTCGTCCAGGCGGATGCCGCCCTGGCACTCGAAGCGCTGCACCAGCGTGCCGCGGGCCGGCGTGGTGCCGCTGGTCAGCAGCGGGTTGCCGATGCCCGCGGGCGTCATGTACAGCGTGCGGTTGACGGTGAGCTGCGGGGCGTTCAGGGCCAGCCGTGTGTACGGGTTGTTCAGCTTGCTGCCGCGCAGGCTGAGCGAGACGCCGACGGTGGCGCCGCGCAGGCTGAGCTCGCCGTGCGACTCCAGCATCTCGGCCTGGAGGTCCTGCCCGACGGTCATGCCGTCGCCGGTGAGCGAGCGCCCCCGCCGGTCCCGGTAGACGACGGCCTGGTTGAGCAGCAGATCGGTGCCGATGTGCGCGTCGGTCAGGCGCACCCCGTTGTGGAAACGGCAGCGCGGCAGGTGCAGGTCGCCCTCGGTGTGCAGCCGGGCCGCCTCCAGCCGGGGCACCGAGCAGTCCACCAGCCGTACGGTCGTGAAGCGGGCCTCCGGCAGCAGGACCTCCTTCTCGAACCGGCACCCCTTCAGCTCGACGTATGGCACCACGGAGCCGCCGGCGAGGTCGAGGACGTCGGTGATTTGGACGCCGGTCAGCTTCAGGGACGAGACCCTGCCCTGGAGGGCCGGAGGACCGTCGAGCAGCAGCCACGCCACGATCCGCGCCCGCACGCTGCGCTCGGGCCCCCACGGATGGCCGCCGTGCGGATCGTCGACGGCGCTGTCCCCGCTGCGCAGGTCGTACACGCTGCCGTTGCGGAAGGCCTGCCACATCCCGGCTTCGGCGGCGGTCAGTTCGTCCGGCAGGTCCCCGCCTCGGATGCCGGCACCCTCGGTCACGGCTCTTCCTTCCTCCCCAGCTACTCGCGGGTTTCGTACAATCGTTCAATGCCCGCTCGGTGACCGCCCGAACGCTACTGGTGACGAGGATCTTCCGGTGAACCGAAGGTGGCCTGTATCAGCCATTGATACGGGCGTCCGGCGCCTTGTCGCCGTCTGAGAGAATTGGGCCTGTGATCTCCCGAATCGATCTGCGCGGCGACGCCCTCCCCGAGGGCTCCGCCCTGCGCGACCTGCTGCCCCGAGCCGACTTCGACGTTTCGGCCGCACTGGAGAAGGTGCGTCCGATCTGCGAGGCCGTGCATCATCGGGGCGACGCGGCGCTGATCGACTACGCGGAGAAATTCGACGGCGTCCGGCTGGAATCGGTACGCGTCCCTGTCGAGGCGCTCCGTGACGCGCTCGACACGCTCGACCCCGCCGTGCGGGCCGCCCTGGAGGAGTCGATCCGGCGCGCCCGGCTCGTCCACCGCGAGCAGCGGCGCACCGCCCACACGACCCAGGTCGTGCCGGGCGGCTCGGTGACCGAGAAGTGGGTCCCGGTCGACCGCGTCGGTCTCTACGCGCCCGGCGGCCGGTCGGTCTACCCGTCCTCCGTGATCATGAACGTCGTCCCCGCCCAGGAGGCCGGCGTCGGCTCCATCGCGCTGGCCTCACCCGCCCAGGCCGAGTTCGGCGGGCTGCCGCACCCCACGATCCTGGCCGCCTGCGCGCTGCTCGGCGTCGACGAGGTGTACGCGGCGGGCGGCGCGACCGCCGTCGCGATGTTCGCGCACGGCACCGAGTCCTGCCCGCCCGCCAACATGGTCACCGGCCCCGGCAACATCTGGGTCGCCGCCGCCAAGCGCTACTTCGCGGGCAAGATCGGCATCGATGCCGAGGCCGGACCCACGGAGATCGCGATCCTCGCCGACGCGACCGCCGACCCGGTGCACGTCGCCTCGGACCTGATCAGCCAGGCCGAGCACGACCCGCTGGCCGCCGCCGTCCTCGTCACGGACTCCGTGGAGCTCGCCGACGCGGTCGAGAAGGAGCTGGAGCCGCAGGTCGCGGCCACCCGGCACATCGAGGACCGGATCGTCCCGGCGCTCGGCGGCAGGCAGTCCGCCGTCGTGCTCGTCGACGGCGTGGAGGAGGGCCTGCGGGTCGTCGACGCGTACGGCGCCGAGCACCTGGAGATCCAGACCGCCGACGCCGCCCGCGTCGCCGACCGCGTCAGGAACGCGGGCGCGATCTTCGTCGGCCCCTGGGCCCCGGTCTCGCTGGGCGACTACGCGGCGGGCTCGAACCACGTCCTGCCCACCGGCGGCTGTGCCTGCCACTCCTCCGGCCTGTCCGTCCAGTCCTTCCTGCGCGGCATCCACATCGTGGACTACACGAAGGACGCGCTGGCCGACGTGGCGCACCACGTGGTGACGCTCGCGGAGGCGGAGGACCTGCCCGCGCACGGCGCGGCGATCAAGGCCCGGTTCGGTTGGAAGGTGCCTGAGAGCAAGTGAGCTTCGGAATCGACGATCTCCCCGTACGGGACGAGCTGCGCGGCAAGTCCCCCTATGGCGCGCCCCAGCTCGACGTCCCCGTGCGCCTGAACACCAACGAGAACCCGTACCCGCTGCCCGAGCCGCTCGTCGAACGGATCGCCGAGCGGGTGCGCGAAGCCGCCCGTGACCTCAACCGCTACCCCGACCGGGACGCGGTTCAGCTGCGCACGGAGCTGGCCAAGTACCTGACGCGGACCGGCGGCCACCGGGTCGGCCAGGAGAACGTCTGGGCGGCCAACGGGTCGAACGAGGTCATCCAGCAGCTGCTGCAGACCTTCGGCGGCCCCGGCCGCACGGCGATCGGCTTCGAGCCGTCGTACTCGATGCACGCGCTCATCGCGCGGGGCACCGGTACCGGCTGGATCTCCGGTCCCCGCACGGAGGACTTCACGATCGACGTCGCGGCGGCCGAGCAGGCCATCGCCGAGAACCGGCCCGACGTGGTCTTCATCACCACCCCCAACAACCCCACGGGCAACGCGGTCCCGCCCGAGACGGTCCTCGCGCTGTACGAGGCGGCCCAGGCGGCCAAGCCGTCGATGGTGGTCGTGGACGAGGCGTACATCGAGTTCAGCCACGGCGACTCGCTGCTGCCGCTGCTCGAAGGCAGGCCGAATCTCGTCGTCTCGCGCACCATGTCCAAGGCCTTCGGGGCGGCGGGGCTGCGCCTCGGCTACCTCGCCGCGCACCCCGCCGTCGTGGACGCCGTCCAGCTGGTCCGGCTGCCGTACCACCTGTCGGCCGTCACCCAGGCGACCGCGCTGGCCGCCCTGGAGCACACCGACACCCTGCTCGGATACGTGGAGCAGCTCAAGGCCGAGCGTGACCGGCTGGTCGCCGAACTGCGCGCGATCGGCTACGAGGTCACCGAGTCCGACGCGAACTTCGTCCAGTTCGGCCGGTTCGACGGCGCGGACGGCTCCCACGAGGCCTGGCGGCGGATCCTCGACCGGGGCGTCCTGGTCCGGGACAACGGCGTGCCGGGATGGCTGCGGGTGTCCGCCGGGACCCCCGAAGAGAACGACGCGTTCCTCGACGCGGTCCGTGAACTGAAGAAGGAGCAGAGCGCATGAGCCGCGTAGGACGCGTGGAGCGCACCACGAAGGAGACGTCGGTCCTCGTCGAGATCGATCTCGACGGGTCCGGCAAGGTCGACGTGTCGACGGGTGTCGGCTTCTACGACCACATGCTCGACCAGCTCGGCCGGCACGGTCTGTTCGACCTGACCGTGAAGACCGAGGGCGACCTGCACATCGACTCGCACCACACCATCGAGGACACCGCCCTCGCCCTGGGCGCCGCCTTCAAGCAGGCGCTCGGCGACAAGGTGGGGATCTACCGCTTCGGCAACTGCACGGTCCCGCTCGACGAGTCGCTCGCCCAGGTCACCGTCGACCTCTCCGGCCGCCCCTACCTCGTGCACACCGAGCCCGAGAACATGGCGCCGATGATCGGCGAGTACGACACCACGATGACCCGGCACATCCTGGAGTCCTTCGTCGCCCAGGCGCAGATCGCGCTGCACGTGCACGTGCCCTACGGGCGCAACGCGCACCACATCGTGGAGTGCCAGTTCAAGGCCCTCGCCCGGGCCCTGCGCTACGCCTCCGAGCGCGACCCGCGCGCCGCCGGCATCCTGCCCTCCACGAAGGGGGCGCTGTGAGCGGCGCACCTGCGGCCGCCGGGCCGCGGACGACGATGACGATGCCCCGGCCGCCGCGCCGCCGGGGCGCAGAAGCGAACGGAAAGACACTGTGACCGGCCTGTCGAGCATCCTGATCGTCGTCGGACTCTTCCTCCTCGGCGGCGTCTACTCCTTCGCCAAGCAGAAGATGCCGCGGAGCCTCATCGTGCTGCTCTCCATCGGTGCCGCGATGTGTCTCGTCGCGGGCGTCATGAGGCTGGAGGTGTGGGCGTGAGCGACCCGAAGAAGGTCGTCGTCTTCGACTACGGCTTCGGGAACGTGCGGTCCGCCGAGCGGGCCCTCGCCCGCGCGGGCGCCGAGGTCGAGATCACCCGCGACTTCGACACCGCCATGAACGCGGACGGACTGCTGGTGCCCGGCGTGGGCGCCTTCGCCGCCTGCATGAACGGCCTCAAGGAGGCCCGCGGCGACTGGATCATCGGCCGCCGGCTCTCCGGCGGCCGCCCGGTGATGGGTATCTGCGTCGGCATGCAGATCCTCTTCGCCCGCGGCATCGAGCACGGCGTGGAGGCCGAGGGTCTGGACGAGTGGCCCGGCACGGTCGGACCGCTCCAGGCCGACGTCGTGCCCCACATGGGCTGGAACACGGTCGAGGCGCCGGCCGACTCGGAGCTCTTCGCGGGCCTCGACGCCGACGCCCGCTTCTACTTCGTGCACTCCTACGCCGTCCACGACTGGTCCCTGGAAGCCGCGAACCCGGCGATGCGCGCTCCCAAGGTCACCTGGTCCACGTACGGCGAGCCCTTCGTGGCCGCCGTCGAGAACGGCGCATTGTGGGCCACGCAGTTCCACCCCGAGAAGTCCGGCGACGCCGGAGCGCAGCTGCTGAACAACTGGATCGGAACCCTCTGATGGCTTCGAAGCTCGAACTCCTCCCCGCCGTCGACGTCCGCGACGGGCAGGCCGTCCGCCTGGTGCACGGCGAGTCCGGCACGGAGACGTCCTACGGCTCGCCCCTGGAGGCCGCCCTCGCCTGGCAGAGCGCGGGCGCCGAGTGGCTGCACCTCGTCGACCTGGACGCCGCGTTCGGCACCGGCGACAACCGCGCCCTGATCGCCGAGGTCGCGAAGGCCATGGACATCAAGGTGGAGCTGTCCGGCGGCATCCGCGACGACGACACGCTCGCCGCGGCCCTCGCCACCGGCTGCACCCGCGTCAACCTCGGCACCGCGGCGCTGGAGACCCCCGAGTGGGTCGCCAAGGTCATCGCCGAGCACGGCGACAAGATCGCGGTCGGGCTCGACGTCCGTGGCACCACGCTGCGCGGCCGCGGCTGGACCCGCGACGGCGGTGACCTCTACGAGACGCTGGAGCGACTGAACGCCGAGGGCTGCGCGCGGTACGTGGTCACCGACATCGCCAAGGACGGCACGCTCCAGGGCCCGAACCTGGAACTGCTGAGGAACGTGTGCGCGGCGACGGACCGCCCGGTCGTGGCCTCCGGCGGCGTGTCCTCCCTGGACGACCTGCGGGCCATCGCCGAGCTGGTGCCCCTCGGCGTCGAGGGCTCGATCGTCGGCAAGGCCCTGTACGCGAAGGCGTTCACATTGGAAGAGGCCCTGGAGGCGGTCTCCGTATGACCGACGACGGAGTACGGCGGATCTCCTCGGGCGGTCCGTTCGAGGACACGGTCGGCTACTCGCGGGCGGTGGAACTGCCCAACGGCCTGGTCCTGGTGTCCGGTTGCACCTCCGTGGTCGGTGGCGTGATAGACGCGGGCACGCCGTACGAGCAGACGGTCAACGCCTTCCGGTCGGCGCTCGACGCGCTGAAGACCCTGGGACTCGGCCGCGAGCACGTGGTGCGCACGCGGATGTACATCACCCATGCCCGCGACGTGGACGAGGTGGGCCGCGCCCACAAGGAGCTCTTCGACGACGTGCGCCCCGCCACGTCGATGCTCATCGTCTCCGGCTTCATCGACCCGAGCCTGGTCGTCGAGGTCGAGGTGGAGGCGTTCCGCCCCCGGGCGGAGAACGGAGGTGCGCAGTCATGACGCTCGCGGTACGCGTCATCCCCTGCCTGGACGTGGACAACGGCCGGGTCGTCAAGGGGGTCAACTTCCAGAACCTGCGCGACGCGGGCGACCCCGTCGAGATGGCCAAGGTGTACGACGCCGAAGGCGCCGACGAGCTGACGTTCCTCGACATCACGGCGTCCTCCGGCAACCGGGAGACCACGTACGACGTGGTGCGCCGCACGGCCGAGCAGGTCTTCATCCCGCTCACGGTGGGCGGCGGCGTCCGCACCGCCGAGGACGTGGACAAGCTGCTGCGGGCCGGCGCGGACAAGGTCGGCGTCAACACCGCGGCCATCGCGCGGCCCGACCTCATCCGGGAGATCGCGGAGCGGTTCGGGCGGCAGGTGCTGGTGCTGTCCGTGGACGCCCGGCGCACCGAAGCCGGTTCCTTCGAGGTCACCACGCACGGCGGCCGCAAGGGCACGGGCATCGACGCCGTCGAGTGGGCGCACCGCGCCGCCGAACTGGGCGCGGGCGAGATCCTGCTCAACTCTATGGACGCGGACGGCACGAAGGACGGGTACGACATCGAGATGATCGAGGCCGTACGCAAGCACGTGAGCGTCCCGCTGATCGCCAGCGGCGGCGCCGGCCGGCTCGCGCACTTCCCGCCCGCCATCGACGCGGGCGCGGACGCGGTGCTGGCCGCGTCGGTCTTCCACTTCGGGGATCTGCGGATCGGCGAGGTGAAGGAGACGCTGCGGGGGGCGGGGCACCCCGTCCGCTGAGGTCCCGCCGGCGTCCGCCGCCGCGGACGTCGGCAGCCGTTGTCGAGCCCCGGTCACCGAGTGGCCGGGGCTTCTCCCTGGAGTGATACGAAAGGAAAGTTGCGCAATTTCCGTTGCGCAACTTTCCTTTCGTATCTAGGGTGAAGACATGGCGGAGGAAGAGAGTCGCAAGGAGAGCCGCAGGGTCTCGGATCTGGGAACGCTCAAGGCGCTCTCGCACCCGCTGCGGATGAATCTGTACCGCTCGCTGCACGTGGCCGGCGCGGCCACCGCGTCGCAACTGGGGGAGCAGGTCGACGAGGCCCCCTCCCTGGTGAGCTACCACCTGCGCAAGCTGGCGGAGCACGGATTGATCGAGGAGGCGCAGCCGCGCAGTGGGGACGGCCGCGAGCGGTGGTGGCAGCCGACGTCCGGGGGCGTGAGCTTCCACGACGAGGACTTCCGCGGCGCCCCCGAGACGGCCGCCGCGCACACCGCGTTCGCCCGGCTCCTCGTCGACCAGCGCGCCGACCTCTACCGGCGCTACCTGGACGAGCGGCACGCCTGGGCGCCCGAGTGGCGCACCGCCTCCTCCGACTCCGAGTCCAGCCTGCGTCTCACGGCAGCCGAACTCTCCGAGCTCAACGAGGAGTTGCTCGACCTCGTCAGGAAGTACGACGAGCGGGGCCGCACGGCCGAGGAGGCCGGCGACACCGAAGGCCGCGAGAACGTCGCGGTGCACCTGTACGGCTTCCCGTTCCGGGCCTGACCCTCCCGCAGGGACCTCGCGGCACACGACGCGTCACGGCGCGAGAGCCGCGCCCGCGCGGCACCTGGCCCGCGTCCCGGGACCTGCTCCCGGCCCGTACCCCGCACATGCCTCCCTCCGTGCTCGTCTCAGCGTCTGAGAGGACCTGGACCGTGACCACGACCGTCATGACACCGGCCCCCGCCGCCGAAGCCCGCCCCGCCCACCGCGACGGCAACGTACTGCGCTGGCTCGGCGCCTACACCTCGTCGATGATCGGCGACAACGTCTACTACATCGCGTTGTCCTGGGCCGCCGTGCAGGCCGGGACACCCGCGCAGGCCGGTCTCGTGATGACCGTCAGCGCGATTCCGCGGGCCCTGCTGATGCTGGGCGGGGGAGTGGTCGCCGACCGGTTCGGACCGCGGAAGGTCGTCATCGGCAGCGACGCCGTGCGCTGCGCCGCCGTGCTGGGGGTGGCGGCCCTGCTGTTCGCGACCTCCCCGGGGCTGTGGCCGCTGGCCCTGCTGGGCCTCGTCTTCGGCACCGTCGACGCGGTCTTCATGCCCGCCGTGGGCGCCCTCCCGGCCCGCATCACGAGCCGCGGTCAACTGGCCCGCGTCCAGGGCATGAGGGGTCTCGCGATCCGCTTCGCCAATGTCGCAGGCGCCCCGCTCGGCGGCCTCGGCGTGGCGCTCGGCGGCGCCGCCGCGGCGTTCGGGCTGGCGGGGGTGCTGATCGCCGTGTCCGTGCCGCTGCTCGTCTCCGTCCGCGTGCGGGAGCTGCCCGCCGACGACGCGGCCTCGGAGCGCACCCCGTGGCGTGACCTGCGCGAGGGCCTCGGCTACATCCGGCGCCATCGCGTCCTCGCGCCTCTCGTGGTCGCCATCGCGCTCGGCGATCTCGGCTTCGTCGGGCCGCTCAACGTGGGCCTGACCCTGCTGGCCGACCGGCGCGGCTGGGGCGCCTCCGGCATCGGCTGGGTGCTCGCCGGGTTCGGGATCGGTGCGGGCGCCGCGGCCCTGCTCCTCACCGTGCGCGGCAGGCTGCCGTACGCCGGCCGGGTGGCCGCGGTGGCGATCCTCGCCGGTTCGGTCGCCATCGGCGCCCTCGCCTTCGTGCCGACCGTGGCCGCGGCCGTCGGAGTCGCCCTGGTCGTCGGACTGTTCGCCGGGCTCAGCGGTGCCCTGTGCGGCGCGCTGCTGCAGACCCACGCCGACCCCGCCTTCCTGGGCCGGGTCAGCTCCGTCGCCACCATCGGCAGCCTGGGGCTCGCCCCGCTGAGCATGCCGCTGACCGCCGCCGCGATCGGCTGGTGGGGTACCGGGCCCGTGTTCGTCGTCAGCGCCGCGGTGTGCGGCCTCGGCGGGGTGGTCACTCTCTGCGTCCGCGATCTGCGCCGCGCCGAACTGCCCCGCTGAACACCGCCCCGGCGGACTTGCGCCGTCGCCGTCGCCGCTGCCGTCACCGGCGGCGCGCGGCCCACGGTCTGCCGGCCGGGGGCCATGCCGGGGGCCCGTGCTGCTGCCCGTGCTCTTCCGCCGGGCGGCGGCCGCGGGCCTCACCAGCGACGGCGGCGCCGACCGGGTGAGGCCCGCGGCCGGCTGCGCGACGCGCTGGTCTCCTTCGAGCGGGGCGGCGCGCTCGGCCGGGCCGCGCGGGCGCGGGCCGAACTGCGCGCCACCGGGAACGCCGCACCGCGTGAACCGTCCGGCCCGCCGGCGCTGCTGACGCCCCAGCGGCTGCGGATCGCGCGGTGCGTGGTGGAGCGCGCCACCGATCGTGAGGCGGCGCTCGGCCTGTCCGTGAGTCCCCGCACCGCCGACCACCACCTGCGGAATGTCTTCGCCGTCCTGGGGGTCCGCTCCCGCGTCGAGCTCTCCCGACCGGTGGACCGGGCCGAGAAGACCATCGCACGCCCCTAGGTACCGACCGGGCGGTATGTCATCCTGCGGGATCAGGAGGTCCGGAGCACCCGTGAGCCGCGCGTCGGCGCACCGGGCCGCCCGGACCGAGCCGACTCCGGTGGAGGACAGCGATGCAGCACCTCGTACCCGCCCACGTCCGGCCCCTGCCCGGACCGCGGCCCCCGGTACCCGCCGCACGCCCGGCCGTCGACGCGGAGGCACTCTCCGTACTGCACCGCGCGGCCCGGACGCTCATGGCGGGGCTGCCCGAGCTCACCGAACGCCTGATGACCCTCCTGAGCGAGTGCGAACCCGCCTACCGCACGGCCGTGCGGACCGACCCGGAGAACGTGCGCGACGAGGTGCAGCGCTCGCTGCGGCTCAACGTCGGATCCCTCATCCGGCCCGGCGAGCTGCGCGAGGCCGCCCACCGCTGCTCCTGGGCCATCGGCAGGGCCCGGGCCGAGGACGGCCTCCCCCTGGACGCCCTGCTGCGCGCCTTCCGGCTGGGCGGCGGCATGGTCTGGCAGGGGCTCGTCGACGAGACGGCCCGCCGCGACCCCGCCGACGTACGGCTGCTCGTGCACGTGGCCGCAGACGTGTGGAACTTCGTCGACGACCACTGCGCGATCGTCGCCGACGCCTACCGCCAGACCGAGCGCGAGCTGACGTGGCGCCGGGAGAACCGGCTGCGGCTGATGACGACCGCGTTGCTGTACGGCACCGCGCGCATCGCCGACCTGCCCGCCACCGCGGCCGCCCTGGGGCTCCCCGAAGAGGGCCGGTACGCCGTCGTGCTGGCCCGCCTGCCCGCCGTCCGGGCGGGTGCGGACGTAGGCGGCCGGGTGCACCTGCCCGGCCTGCGCGTCCTGTGGTCCCGTGATCGCGACGGCGGCGGGAGCTACGGGATCGTCCTGCTCGGCGGTGACCTCGACGTGCCCCACGGCGGGGGCGAGCCCGGCCACGACCACGACCGCGGTCCAGGTGCCCGGGGCCCGGAGCGCACGGCAGCCGGGCCGGAGGCCGGCGGCCCGGGCGGCGGTGACGGCCCCGAGGGGGAGCACGCCCGGACGCACGGGACCGACGCGGACGCCGGGGAGATCGCCCGGCGGCTGGCCTGCCCGCCCGGTTCCCGGATCGGGGTGAGCCCGGTGGTGGAGGGCCTCGCCGCGATCGGCGACGCCCGCCGCCTGGCCGACACGGCGCTCCGGGCCTGCCCGCGCTCCGGGGGGACCGTCGTACTGGAGGAGCACCTGCCGGCCGCCCTCGTCGTCTCCGCCCCGGCCCTCGGGGCGGCGCTCGCCGAGCGGGTCCTCGGCCCGCTGCTGCGGCTGGACGCCTCCGACCGGGACATCATGCTGGACACCCTGACGGCCTGGCTCGCCTGCGACGGCTCGGCCCAGCGTGCCGCCGGCCGGCTCTACTGCCACCGCAACACGGTCCTGAACCGGCTGCGCCGCTGCGAACAGCTCACCGGCCGCTCCCTGACCCGGCCCGCGGACATCGTGGAACTCTCGCTCGCCCTGGCCGCCCGCAACCTGCTGGACCCCTGACGGGCACCGGGAGCGGCGCGGGCGGGCCGCCCCCCCGCCGACCGCTCAGATCCCGAGCTGCTTCCCCTCGTGCAGCTTCGTGATCGCGTCCTTGTCGCCGTCCAGTTCCACATCGGCCACCTGCTGCCGGCCGAGCGCGAACATCAGCAGCTCCGCGGGCTCACCCGTCGCCGTCACGACCGGAGTGCCCTTGTGCGCGACGGCGGTCTGGCCGTCCGGGCGGCGCAGCACCAGGCCGGTCGGGGAGCCGCGGCCGGCCAGCCGGGCCGTGCGCTCCAGCCGGGACCACAGGGCGTCCTGGAACACCGTGTCCAGCTCGCGCGGCGTCCAGTCGGGCTGCGCGCGCCGCACGTCCTCGGTGTGGACGTAGAACTCGACCGTGTTCGACGCCTCGTCGATCTGCTTCAGGGAGAAGGGCGAGAACCGCGGCGGACCCGTACGGATCAGCTGGATCAGTTCCTCGTACGGCTTCTCGGCGAACTCCGCCATCACGCGCTCCAGCCGCGGTGCGAGCGGTTTGATCAGGATTCCGCCGGCCGCGTCGGCACGGCGCTCGCGGATCACCACGTGCGCGGCGAGGTCCCGGGTGTTCCAGCCCTCGCACAGGGTCGGGGCGTCCGGGCCCACGGCCTCCAACAGATCGGCCAGGAGAAGTCGTTCACGCTTGGCATGGGTCGACATGCGGCAAGCCTACGACCGCCTCCTCCGTCCGCCCAGTGGACACCGGCCGCCGGGACGGCGTGCCCGCGCCGCACGGCCCGGTCGGTGTCCGGCTCGTGGACGACGCCGGGACGCGCCGTCCCGGCGCGGCAGAATGGCACCCATGACCAGCACGCCTCAGCCCAGCAGGCCCAGCGGCCTGGACCCCGAGATCGCCGCGCGCCTCAAGCGCAGCGCCGACGGGCTCGTCCCCGCCATCGCCCAGCAGTACGACACCGGTGAGGTGCTCATGCTGGGCTGGATGGACGACGAGGCGCTGCATCGCACCCTCACCACGGGCCGCTGCACGTACTGGTCGCGCAGCCGCCGGGAGTACTGGGTCAAGGGCGACACCTCCGGCCATGTCCAGCACGTGAGGTCCGTGGCCCTGGACTGCGACGCCGACACGCTCCTGGTGAAGGTCGACCAGGTGGGGCCGGCCTGCCACACCGGAGCCCGCACCTGCTTCGACGCCGACGTCCTGCTCAAGGACGCCGATTCCGGCGTGCCGTCACTGGATCAGTAGGGTCAGCCGCCATGGACCTCGAGACCTTCCGCAAGCTGGCCACGGACCGCCGTGTGATCCCCGTCAGCCGCAAGCTCCTCGCGGACGGCGACACGCCGGTCGCGCTGTACCGCAAGCTCGCCGCCGAGCGCCCCGGGACCTTCCTCCTGGAGTCCGCGGAGAACGGCCGCTCCTGGTCCCGCTACTCCTTCGTGGGCGTCCGTTCGGCCGCGACGCTCACCGAGCGGGACGGGCAGGCGCAGTGGCTCGGCACCCCGCCCGTCGGCGTCCCCGTCGACGGCGACCCGCTGGCCGCCCTGCGCGCCACCATCGAGGCGCTGCACACCCCGCACGGCGAGGGCCTGCCCCCGTTCACCGGCGGCATGGTCGGCTATCTGGGCTACGACATCGTGCGCCGCCTGGAGAAGATCGGCCCCGGCGAGCGGGACGACCTGAAGCTGCCCGAGCTGACCATGCTGCTCACCAGCGACCTGGCCGTCATGGACCACTGGGAGGGCTCGGTCCAGCTGATCGCCAACGCGATCAACCACAACGACCTCGACACCGGCGTCGACGAGGCCTACGCGGACGCCGTCGCCCGCCTCGACGCCATGGAGGCCGACCTGTCGCGCGCGGTGTCCCAGCCGCCCGCCGCGCTCCCGCCCTCGGAACTGCCCGAGTACACCGCCCTGTGGGGCGGCGCCGACTTCCGGGACGCCGTCGAGGACGTCAAGGAGCGCATCCGGGCGGGCGAGGCCTTCCAGGTCGTCCCCTCCCAGCGCTTCGAGACGCCGTGCACGGCGAGCGCCCTGGACGTGTACCGCGTACTTCGGGCGACCAATCCGTCGCCGTACATGTACCTGTTCCGCTTCGACGGCTTCGACGTCGTCGGCTCGTCCCCCGAGGCCTTGGTCAAGGTCGAGGACGGGCACGCGATGGTGCACCCCATCGCGGGCACCCGGCCGCGCGGTGCCACCGTCCAGGAGGACCAGGCCCTCGCCGACGAGCTGATGGCCGACCCCAAGGAGCGCGCCGAGCACCTCATGCTCGTCGACCTGGGCCGCAACGACCTCGGCCGGGTCTGCGAACCCGGCTCCGTCGAGGTCGTCGACTTCATGTCCGTCGAGCGGTACTCGCACGTCATGCACATCGTGTCGACCGTGACGGGGCGGGTCGCGCGAGGGCGCACGGCCTTCGACGTCCTGGCCGCCTGCTTCCCCGCGGGCACCCTGTCCGGAGCTCCCAAGCCGCGCGCGATGCAGATCATCGACGAACTGGAGCCGTCCCGGCGCGGGTTGTACGGCGGCTGCGTCGGCTATCTGGACTTCGCGGGCGACTCCGACACCGCCATCGCGATCCGCACGGCCCTGCTGCGCGACGGCACGGCGTACGTCCAGGCGGGCGCGGGCATCGTCGCCGACTCCGACCCGGTCGCCGAGGACCACGAGTGCCGCAACAAGGCGGCGGCCGTCCTGCGCGCGGTGCACACCGCGAACCGCCTGGGCCGGTAGCGCCGTTGGCCCCCGTCCGCGGGGGCTGCCGGAACGCCCGGCTCCCGGTAATAGGACGAGGCTCACGTGAACCCCGGGTGACGGTTCGCCCGGGGTTCAGGCGATAGTGGAGTACGTGACTGCTGTTCCTCACCCCCGATCCGAAGCCGCCGGCCCCGCCGGGTCCGGCCGCCGCAGCCTCGGAGTGGCCCTGCTCAGCGGCGCCCTCGGCGCGGCCGTGGCCCTGCTGTCCACCCGGCGCAGCTGGGCGGAGGGCACCGCGACGGTGGCCGGCGGCGACTTCCCGCTGACCGCCAAGGGCAGCGACGTCACGGGCGTGCCCGCGGCGCTCGCCATAGTCGGCCTCGCCGCGCTCGTCGCGGTGTTCGCCGTACGCCGCTCCGGGCGCCTGCTCGTCTCCGCGCTGCTCGCCCTCTCCGGCGCGGGCACCGTCGTCGCGGCCGTGCTCGGCGCGGGCGACAGCTCCGCACTCGACGAGAAGGCCGCCGCCGCCTCCGGCAACACCGCCGCCACCGCCGAGGCGCTCAGCCACACCGCCTGGCCGTACGTCGCGGCCGTGGGCGGGGCGCTGATCCTCCTCGCGGGGCTGCTCGCGCTGCGCTACGGCAGCCTGTGGCCCGCGATGTCGGGCCGCTACGAACGCGACGGGACGCCCCGGCCGCGGAAGGCCGAGCCCATCGACCCCGACCGCCCCGAGGACCTGTGGAAGGCGCTCGACCGCGGTGAGGACCCGACGGGTCCCGACCCGGCCGGGACCTGAGCGCTCCGCCGCGTCCCCAGCCGCGCGCCCCGGTCACGCCCCGGCACAGGCGGCGCGCGAGGAAGGACCCCCCGCTCACGGCACGCGCCCCAGTACGGGACAATGGGCGTGAGCGTCCGACTCACATACGCATACAGCAACGAGGAGCAAGTCATGGCGGGCAGCAGCCACGGTCACACCCCGGCCGCCTGGACCGGTGTCATCATCGCCTTCATCGGTTTCTGCGTCGCGGGTGCCTTCATGGTGATGGCCCAACCGCTGGGTTTCTGGGCGGGCATGGTCGTCGTCGCGCTCGGCGGTGTCGTCGGCTTCATCATGAAGTCCGCGGGCCTCGGCAAGCAGAAGTCCACCCCGGTCCGTGAGGCGGCGGGTGCCCAGGGCTGACCGCCCCGCGAACCTCCCGAGAGGCGGTCCCGGCACGGCCGGGGCCGCCTCTCGCGTTCGCGTGACAGGCGCGCGACGCGGGAGAGGGGCACAATGCGTGAGGTGAACGCAGAAACCCAGAGGGTGACCCGGGCGGCCGGAGTCCCGGACGCGCTGCGCCGGCTCCTCGTCCCCGGTGGGGTGCTGGCCGCTGTCGCCGGCGCCTTCGCGTACGTCGGGGCCGTCGACCCGAACCAGCCCGGCCACTACCCGGTCTGCCCGCTGCTGCGCTTCACCGGCGTGTACTGCCCCGGCTGCGGAGGTCTGCGCAGCGCGCACGCCTTCGTGCACGGGGACATCGCGACGGCGCTCACCGACAACGTGCTCGCCGTCGCCGGATACCTGGTCTTCGCGGTGGTGTGGGCCGTCTGGGTGGTCCGCTCGCTCCGCGGACGGCCGGTGCGGCTGGATCTCGGACCGGTACACCTGTGGAGCCTCGGCACGTTGGTGCTGGTCTTCACCGTTGTCCGGAACCTGCCGTTCGGCGGCTGGTTGCATCCTTGATCAACGGACAAACGTCCAGGTAGTGGGACCGGCGTCAACCGGATGCAAGGCCTACGCCTTCCTCCGGATACCATCACAAGTGACCCGTCCGAACCGTCCGGGACGGTCCACCCGGGTCGACTGCTTCAACCCTCCACCGCAGGAAGGGGGCCGCTCGCGTGAGCGTGCTCGACGAGATCATCGACGGAGTCCGTGCCGACCTCGCGGAGCGGCAGGCGCGCGTCAGCCTCGACGAGCTCAAGGAGCGCGCGGCGAAGGCTCCGGCGGCCAAGGACGGCGTGGCGGCCCTGCGTGGTGACGGCGTCAAGGTCATCTGCGAGGTCAAGCGGTCCAGCCCCTCCAAGGGCGCGCTGGCCGCGATCGCCGACCCGGCCGGCCTCGCCGCGGACTACGAGGCGGGCGGCGCCGCCGTCATCTCCGTCCTGACCGAGGAGCGCCGCTTCGGTGGCTCGCTCGCGGACCTGGAGGCCGTCCGCGCCCGCGTGGACATCCCGGTCCTGCGCAAGGACTTCATCGTCACGTCTTACCAGCTGTGGGAGGCCCGCGCGTACGGCGCCGACCTCGCGCTGCTGATCGTCGCCGCCCTCGACCAGCCCGCCCTGGAGTCCCTCATCGAGCGCGCCGAGTCCATCGGGCTCACCCCGCTCGTGGAGGTGCACGACGAGGACGAGGTCGAGCGCGCGGTGGACGCGGGAGCCAAGGTCATCGGCGTCAACGCGCGCAACCTGAAGACGCTGAAGGTCGACCGCACGACCTTCGAGCGCGTCGCGCCGGAGATCCCCGACTCCATCGTCAAGATCGCCGAGTCCGGCGTCCGCGGCCCGCACGACCTCATCGCGTACGCCAACGCCGGCGCCGACGCGGTCCTGGTGGGCGAGTCGCTCGTGACCGGCCGTGACCCGAAGACCGCGGTCTCCGACCTCGTCGCGGCCGGGGCCCACCCCGCGCTGCGCCACGGACGGGACTGACCCGCCCGTGTCCGTCGCGCCCTCCGCCGTCGCCGACTCCCGTCCGGGCCTCCGCCCGGACGGCGAGGCGGCACGCCAGGGGCGCGGGGGCACGCACACCGGTCGGCCCGCCGTGCGCTCCGCCGCGGCACCGTCCCCCGCCTCGGCGGTCCGGGACCCGTACGCCCGTCTCGCCCGCGGCTGCCGTCCGCGCGGCTGCCGGGCGCCCGCGCGGCGCGTGCACGGCCGCCGGGTCCGTTACGTCATCGGCGACGAGCCGGGCCAGGTCAACGGCATGCGATGGCGCGAGCGCGTACGCGCGCTCGCGCCCCTTCCGGCCACCTCCTTCCTTCGGGCGGTGTGAGCCGGAGGCCGGCACCGGCCACTCCAGGAGATCCGCCCCGTCACACCGCCGGGCGCGGTCCCACGCGAGAGGCGGGCTCCGCCCGTCCCGCCGTCGAGTGGCTCCGCCCGGCGCGGCACCGCCGATCACCGCCGCACGGCCGCACGCCGTCGTGGCGGACCTCCCCACCCGACCGGTGACCCGTCCGGTCCGCCCGGTCGTCATGCGGCGGGGCTTCGCCGTGGAGGGTGGAGGGGACGGCTCGGCTTCGTGCCGCAGGCGCATCGCGGGCGTACGTGGCTAACGTGACCACTGACCGGCCTTCAACCGGGGCGACAGCCCCTGCGAGGTAATCGCATGCCCAGCGAGTTCTTCATTCCCGACCCGGAGGGTCGAGTTCCCAGCGCCGAGGGCTACTTCGGCGCGTTCGGCGGCAAGTTCATCCCGGAGGCGCTCGTCGCAGCCGTGGACGAGGTCGCCGTCGAGTACGACAAGGCGAAGACGGACCCCGAGTTCGCCCGCGAGCTCGACGACCTGCTCGTCCACTACACCGGGCGGCCGAGTTCGCTCACCGAGGTGCCCCGGTTCGCCGAGCACGCGGGAGGCGCCCGCGTCTTCCTGAAGCGGGAGGACCTCAACCACACCGGCTCCCACAAGATCAACAACGTGCTCGGCCAGGCCCTGCTGACCAAGCGGATGGGCAAGACGCGCGTCATCGCGGAGACGGGCGCCGGCCAGCACGGCGTCGCCACCGCGACCGCCTGCGCGCTCTTCGGTCTCGAATGCACCATCTACATGGGCGAGATCGACACCCAGCGCCAGGCGCTGAACGTGGCCCGCATGCGGATGCTCGGCGCCGAGGTCATCGCCGTGAAGTCCGGCAGCCGCACCCTCAAGGACGCCATCAACGAGGCGTTCCGTGACTGGGTCGCCAACGTCGACCGCACCCACTACCTGTTCGGCACCGTCGCGGGCCCCCACCCCTTCCCGGCCATGGTGCGCGACTTCCACCGCGTCATCGGTGTCGAGGCGCGGCGGCAGATCCTGGAGCGCGCCGGACGCCTCCCCGACGCCGCCGTCGCGTGCGTCGGCGGCGGCTCCAACGCCATCGGGCTCTTCCACGCCTTCATCCCGGACGCGGAGGTCCGCCTGATCGGCTGCGAGCCCGCCGGGCACGGGGTGGAGACCGGAGAGCACGCCGCGACCCTGACCGCCGGCGAGCCCGGCATCCTGCACGGATCGCGGTCGTACGTCCTCCAGGACGAGGAGGGACAGATCACCGAGCCCTATTCGATCTCGGCCGGACTCGACTACCCCGGCATCGGCCCCGAGCACTCCTACCTCAAGGACAGCGGCCGGGGCGAGTACCGCGCCGTCACCGACGACGCGGCCATGCAGGCGCTGCGCCTGCTCTCCCGCACCGAGGGGATCATCCCGGCCATCGAGAGCGCCCACGCGCTCGCGGGTGCCCTGGAGGTCGGCAAGGAGCTGGGCAGGGACGGGCTGATCATCGTCAACCTGTCCGGCCGCGGCGACAAGGACATGGACACGGCCGCCCGCTACTTCGGCCTGTACGACGAAGGCACCGACGCGGTCGTCCCCGCGGACGCGGCCGGCGAGAACGCCGAGATCGAGGGGGACGCCAAGTGAGCGGCAACATCCAGCTGTTGAGCGACACCCTCGCCGGCGCGAAGGCGGAGGGGCGCTCCGCCCTCATCGCCTACCTGCCGGCCGGGTTCCCGACCGTCGACGGCGGCATCGCCGCGATCAAGGCCGTCCTCGAGGGCGGCGCGGACGTCGTCGAGGTCGGCCTGCCGCACAGCGACCCCGTCCTCGACGGCCCCGTCATCCAGACCGCCGACGACATCGCCCTGCGCGGCGGCGTCAAGATCGCCGACGTGATGCGGACGGTCCGGGAGGCCTTCGAGGCGACCGGGAAGCCCGTCCTCGTGATGACGTACTGGAACCCCATCGACCGCTACGGCGTCGAGCGCTTCACCGCCGAGCTCGCCGAGGCGGGCGGCGCGGGCTGCATCCTGCCGGACCTGCCCGTCCAGGAGTCGGCGCTGTGGAGGGAGCACGCGGAGAAGCACGGCCTCGCGACCGTCTTCGTCGTCGCGCCCAGCAGCAAGGACGCCCGGCTCGCCGAGATCACCGCGGCGGGCAGCGGCTTCGTGTACGCCGCCTCGCTGATGGGCGTCACCGGCACCCGCGAGTCGGTGGGCGCCCAGGCGCAGGACCTGGTGCGGCGCACCCGGGCCACCACCGAGCTGCCCGTCTGCGTCGGACTCGGCGTCTCCAACGCGACCCAGGCCGCCGAGGTGGCCGGTTTCGCCGACGGTGTGATCGTCGGCTCGGCGTTCGTGCAACGGATGCTGGACGCGCCGGACGAGGCCGCGGGTCTCGACGCCGTGCGCGCCCTCGCCGGTGACCTCGCCGAGGGCGTGCGCAAGAAGGCCTGAGGCCGGCACCGGGGGAGCCGGCGGAGCTGTCGCGCCGGCTCCCGACAGGTGCGTAACGGACAATCCGCTCACTCGAAGGGGTGGACCTGGGACCGGGGAGGCGCGCTGCGCCTCCCCGGTTCGTTCTGCCGGATGTGAGCGAGAACAACCGTGACGTAAAGCGCAATGCCCGCGAGCGGCTGGCGGTCGAGCGAGAGAAGCAGAAGGCCGCGGAGAAGCGCCGGCGCGCGCTGATCGTGGGGGCGTCGGTGGTCTGCGTCCTGGCCCTCGCCGCGGTGGTCGGCGTCCTGGCCGCCAACTCCGGCAAGGAGACCAAGAAGGCCGACACGGCGGGACCGGCCGTTTCGCCGTCTGGAGCCACCGGCAAGGACGGTCTCGCCATCCCCGTCGGGAAGGACGGCGCCAAGTCGACCCTCACGGTATGGGAGGACTTCCGCTGCCCCGCCTGCCAGGCCTTCGAGGCCATGTACCGGCCGACGATCCATGAGCTGGTCGACGCCGGACAGCTGAAGGTCGAGTACCGCCTGGTCACCCTCATCGACGGGAATCTGGGCGGCAGCGGCTCCCTGCGCGCGGCGAACGCCGCGGCCTGCGCCCAGGACGCCGGCAAGTTCACCGAGTACCACGACGTGCTCTACGAGAACCAGCCCAAGGAGACCGACGACGCCTTCGCCGACAACGCCAAGCTCATCGAGCTGGCGGGCAAGGTCGACGGCCTGGACACCCCGGCCTTCCGCAAGTGCGTCAATGACGGGACGCACGACAGCTGGGTCGTGAAGTCGAACACCGCCTTCCAGAAGAACGGCCTGCACTCGACCCCGACCGTGCTGCTGGGCGCGACGAACATCTATGCGGACCAGACGATGACGCCCGCCAAGCTGAAGCAGTTGGTGGAGGCGGAGAACAAGTCCTGAGCCCCCCACACGCCCGCTGCCCCCGGCCCGCCGCCCGGCCCGGGGGCAGCGGCACGTTATGGACCCGTTGCCGGGCTGCTTGCCTCAGGTGAGGTCCGGCACGGTAGCGTCGACCCTGCCATGGAACTTGCCTTCATTCCCAGTCCGTCGCGCAGTGTGCTGCACCTCGGCCCCATTCCGCTGCGCGCCTACGCGTTCTGCATCATCATCGGCGTCTTCGTGGCCGTCTGGCTCGGCAACAAGCGCTGGATCGCCCGGGGCGGGCGATCCGGCACGGTTGCCGACATCGCGGTCTGGGCCGTCCCCTTCGGTCTCCTCGGAGGCCGGCTCTATCACGTGATCACGGACTACGAGCTGTACTTCAGCGAGGGCCGTGACTGGGTGGACGCCTTCAAGGTGTGGGAGGGCGGGCTCGGCATCTGGGGTGCCATCGCGCTCGGCGCGGTCGGCGCCTGGATCGGATGCCGCCGACGCGGCATCCCCCTGCCCGCGTACGCCGACGCCATCGCTCCCGGCATCGCCTTCGCGCAGGCCATCGGGCGCTGGGGCAACTGGTTCAACCAGGAGCTGTACGGCAAGGCCACGGACGTGCCCTGGGCGCTGCACATCACCTCCTCCGCGGACGGCCGCGTCCCGGGCTACTACCACCCGACGTTCCTGTACGAGTCGCTGTGGTGCATCGGAGTCGCTCTCCTGGTCATCTGGGCCGACCGCCGCTTCCAGCTCGGTCACGGGCGAGCCTTCGCGCTGTACGTCGCCGCCTACTGCGTCGGCCGCGGCTGGATCGAGTACATGCGCGTCGACGACGCCCACCACATCCTCGGCCTGCGTCTGAACGACTGGACCGCGATGCTGGTCTTCCTGCTCGCGGTGCTGTACATCGTGATCTCCGCGCGCCGCCGTCCGGGCCGGGAGGCCGTCGTGGAGCCGGGCGCGGACACCCCCGGCGAAAAGGACGACGAGGCCGCCGCGGCCACCGTGGCCCTCGGCAAGGACGCGGACGTCTCCGGCAAGGACGCGGACGACTCCGCCGACCGGGCGAAGCCCGCCGACACGGTCGCCGGCCGGCCCGGTGAGCCCGGCTCCGCCGAGGACACCGACGCCGTCGAGGACGTCGAGCCGGCGACCGCCGACGAGGCGGGGTCGGCCAAGAAGGGCTGACCTTCCGTACCCCGAAGGGGGCGCCGCGTCCCGGACGCGGCGCCCCCTTCGTATGCCGGGCCGGGCCCCGCTACGTCAGACGGCGCGCCAGCGCGAGGGTGCGATGGGCGGCCATCACCACCGCCGCGTCGACGAACCGGCCGTCGGGCAGGGCCTGGGCGCCCGCGTCGCTCTCGGCGGCCTTCACGACGGCCTCGGCCGAGTCGATCTCCGCCGGGGTGGGGAGGTAGGCCTGCTCGATGATGGGCAGCTGGCGGGGGTGGATGGCCGCACGCCCGAGGAATCCCAGTGCGCGGCCGTGCCCGCAGGACGAGGCCAGTCCCTCCACGTCGCGGATGTCCGGGTAGACCGACTGGACGGGCGGGGGCAGGCCCGCCGCACGCGCGGCCACGACCACACGGGCGCGCGACCAGTCCAGGCCCGCGTCGTTGCGGACGCCGAGGTCGGCCCTCAGGTCGGTCTCCCCGATGGCGATGCCGTGCAGTGCCCGGTGCGACGAGGCGATGGCGAAGGCGTGCTCCACGCCGAGAGCCGTCTCGAGCAGCGCGTACAGGGGAATCGCGGCGCCGTCGGCGGGTGTGGCCTCCTGCGCGGCCCGTACGACGTCGCAGGGCGAGGTCACCTTGGGGAGCCGGATGCCGGACAGACCGGGGAGCGGGGAGAGGGTCTTGAGGTCGGTCTCCGTCAGCGGGTTGCCCAGGGCGTTGACGCGGACGTGAACCGGGACGGGCGGCGGATCGCACAGCAGGTCGGCCGTGGCCTCACGGGCGTACGCCTTGCGGTCCGGGGCCACCGCGTCCTCCAGATCGACCAGCACGACGTCCGCTCCGGAGGCCAGGGCCTTGGCGACCACGGCGGGACGGTCCCCTGGGGCGTACAGCCAGGTGAGGGGGAACTCCGCGGTCACAGAGCGCCCTCCGCGCGCAGCGCGCCGATCTCCGCCCCGGTCAGACCGAGTTCGGTGAGGACCCGCTCCGTGTCCGCGCCGTGCGGGCGGCCCGCCCAGTGGATCGCGCCCGGCGTGCCGGAGAGCCGGAAGAGGACGTTCTGCATGCGCAGCGGTCCCAGGTCGGGGTCGTCGAGGGTGGTCACGGTGTCCAGGGCCGCGTACTGCGGGTCGGTCATGACGTCCCGGACGTCCTGCACGGGGGCCACCGCGGCCTCCGCCTTCTCGAAGGCCTCCAGGACCTCGGTGCGGTCGTGCCGGCCGATCCACGAGCCGACCGCCTCGTCCAGGACGTCCGCGTGCCGTGCCCGGTCCGCGCCCGTCGCGAACCACGGCTCTTCGATCAGGTCCGGGCGTCCGACCAGCCGCATCACCCGCTCCGCGATCGACTGCGCCGACGTGGAGACAGCCACCCAGGAACCGTCCGCCGTGCGGTAGGTGTTGCGGGGCGCGTTGTTCGCGGAACGGTTCCCGGTGCGCGGCTGGACGTGGCCGAGCTGGTCGTACCAGATGGGCTGCGGTCCGAGGACGGTCAGGATCGGTTCGATGATCGCCATGTCGATGACCTGGCCCTCGCCGGTGCGGTCGCGGGCCCGCAGCGCGGTCATCACCGCGTACGCGGTCGCCAGGCCCGCGATCGAGTCGGCGAGCCCGAAGGGCGGCAGGACCGGCGGCGCGTCGGGCTCGCCGGTGACCGCGGCGAAGCCGCTCATCGCCTCGGCGAGCGTGCCGAAGCCGGGGCGGTGCGCGTACGGGCCGAACTGGCCGAAGGCGGTGACCCGGGCCAGCAGCAGGCGGGGGTTGGCGGCCGACAGTTCGTCCCAGCCCAGGTCCCACTTCTCCAGCGTGCCGGGACGGAAGTTCTCGACGATCACGTCGGCGGTGGCGGCGAGCCGGAGCAGGGTCGCGCGGCCGCCGCGCTTGGACAGGTCCAGCGTGATCGTGTGCTTGTTGCGGCCGAGGAGCTTCCACCACAGGCCGATGCCGTCCTTCGACGGGCCGTGGCCTCGGGACGGATCCGGTTTGGCCGGATGCTCCACCTTGATGACCTCCGCGCCGAAGTCGCCGAGCATGGTGGCGGCCAACGGTCCGGCGAACAGGGTCGCGAGGTCCAGGACGCGCAGCCCGGCGAGCGGGCCGTCGCGTTCGGGGCGGGCGCTCGCGCGATGTGCCGGCCCTGTGCGCTCCGGGGGCGCGCTCGCCGGACCGGTGCCGTGCGGGCCCGCCGGGTGGCCCGGGTGCGCGGTCATGAGCGCGCACCGTTCGACTGCGCGGCCCGGGCATCGATCTCCGAGCGGTACGGCATAGAGGAGGACGCCCCCGGCCGCTGCACCGAGAGCGCCGCGGCCGCCGACGCCCAGACGAGCGCCTCCGGCATCTCCCGGCCCTCGGCGAGTGCCACGGCGAGGGTGCCCGCGAAGGTGTCGCCCGCACCGGTCGAGTCCACGGCGGTCACCCGGGGAGCGGGCACGGTGAGGGGCCGCGCGCCGCGGGCCGCGTACAGACTGCCCGCCGCGCCCAGGGTGACGACGACCTCCGGGACCTGTTCGAGCAGGGCCGCGGCGGCCTCGTACGGGTCGGTGACGCCGGTGAGCGCGGCGGCTTCGTGCTCGTTGGGCAGCAACAGGTCGATGGCACCGAGCAGTTCGGGTGCCAGGGGCTGGGCAGGGGAGGGGGTCAGGATCGTGCGGACGCCGTGCCGACGCGCGGCCCGGGCGCCCGCGACGACGGCGTCGAGCGGGATCTCCAGCTGGAGCAGGAGGGCGTCGGCGCTGGTGATGAGTCCCTCGTCGCCGGGGGCGAGGGCGGTGACGGTGCCGTTGGCGCCGGGGACGACGACGATGGCGTTGCCGCCCTCGTCGTCGACGACGATGTGCGCGGTGCCCGACGGGCCCTCGGTGGTGCGCAGGTGGTCGGTGTTCACGCCCGAGTGCTCCAGCGTGGACCGGAGCTGGCTGCCGAAGGCGTCCGCGCCCACCGCGCCGATCAGCGAGACGTCGGCGCCCGCGTGCGCCGCGGCCACCGCCTGGTTGGCGCCCTTGCCGCCGGGGATCGTACGGAACTCCCGTCCCGTCACGGTCTCCCCGCGCTGCGGGGCCTTGGGGACGTACGCGACGAGGTCCATGTTCGTGCTGCCGAGCACGGCGATGTGGGTCATGGGCGACGGATCTCCCGTTGTGTGAGGTGGGCGAGGGTGTCGAAGCCGATGCCGTCGAAGTCGGCGATCGAGGTGGCGAGCCGGTTCTTCAGGGGGCTGGTCCAGCGGTCGGGCAGGGCCAGGGGATCGCCCGCGAGGAGGCCCGCGACGCCGCCGGCCGTCGCGCCGTTGGAGTCGGTGTCCCAGCCGCCCGACACCGCCCGGCAGATGGAGCCGGTGAAGTCGCCGTCCGCGTGGGTGAGGGCGGCGGCGATCAGGGCGGTGTTGGGCACGGCGTGCACCCAGTGGCAGTCGTGGTGGACGGCGTGCAGTTCGTCGACGACCGTGTCGAAATCGTCCGTCGTACGGGCGAGCCGGACGGCGTGCCGGACAGCGCGGGCCAGTCGGGAGCCGGGCGGCACGACGGTGAGTCCGGTGCCGAGACACCGCTGGACGTCGCTCGCCCCGCCGGCCGCCTCGGCGATGACCGCCGCCGTGAACATCGCCGCGTAGACGCCGTTGGCGGTGTGGGTGAGGGCGGCGTCCCGGTGTGCCTGTGCCGCGGCGGCGCCCGGATCACCGGGGTTGGTCCAGCCGTGCACGTCGGCGCGGATCAGCGCGCCGATCCACTCGCGGAACGGGTTGCGGTGGCGTGCCGTCCTGGGGGGCTCGATGCCGGACAGGAGGTTGCGGTAGGCGACGCGTTCCGCGGTGAACGTACGGCCCGCGGGGAGTTCGTCCAGCCAGAGCCGGGCCACGTCCGCGGTGGTGAACCGCCTGCCGTGGCGTTGCAGCAACAGGAGGTTCAGGAGCGGGTAGTTGAGGTCGTCGTCCTCCGGCATGCCGTCGATGTTCTCGGCGAGGGAGGTGGGCGCGGAGCGCTTGTTCCAGGGGTACGCCTCCTCGAGGTGCCCGGGCAGTCCGCGCGCCGTGAACCAGGTGTGCAGGGGCCAGTTCCCCGTGGCCCGGGCCAGCTCCCGGATGCCCCGCAGGGGCAGCTTCTCCACCGGTTTGCCCAGCAGGCAGCCGATCGCCCGGCCCAGCCAGGCCGCTTCGAGGCGGGCCTGGCCGGGGACCGGCGGCGGCAGCGGTGGCGGCGCAGGCCAGTCGGCGCAGTGCGCTCTGATCCTCGTCAGGTCGGTCGGCTCCTGGTGCGCCGACGTGCTGGGCAGGTCCGCCAGTTCGTCGAGCAGGTCCTCGGCCAGGACTCGCAGGTACGGGGAGACGGGGGTCGGGGAGGAGCCCGCGCGCAGCGGGGCCTCGGGGCCGCCCGCCGCGCGCCAGCGGGCCGCGACGGCCGCGGGGGAGCGGCCGTCCTGGGCCGCCTGGTGCAGTTCGTGGCCGAGGAGGTCCTCGGGCTGGACCCAGGTCAGCCGGAGCGCCTGTGCCGGCGGCCCGGCGGAGCCGGTCACCGTGGTCCCGCCAGAGCCGCGTACGCCGATTCGTGGGCCCGGCGGCGGCGCACGTCCCGCTCGAAGATCTCCCGGGTCACCTCCGCGAGCGTCCTGGCCGGGCCGTCCAGGTCGAGGCGGCTCGACTCCGCCACCGTCTTCGCCCAGTCGTGCGGGACCTCGGAACCGAGGGCGCCCGCGAGGGCCCCGGCCATGGTGGCGATGGAGTCGCAGTCGCGTCCGTAGTTGACCGCGCCGAGGACCGCGTGCCGGTAGTCGCCGCCCGCGACCACCAACATGCCGAGGGCGACGGGGAGTTCCTCGATGGAGTGCAGGCGTGAGGGACGGCGGGCGCCCAGGGAGGGGGCACGGTAGTCGGGGCCGACGGTGTCGAAGGGGGTCACCGCCTCGCGCAGCGGGCTCAACGCGGACTCGAAGTCCGTGTGCCGGGCGGCGACTTCGCAGACCGCCTCGACGGCGTCGCGGGTGCCGTCCTTCGCCAGAGCCAGGCAGGCGCCGACCACCGAGGCGGGGGTCGCCCCGGGGACGCAGGCCGCCGCGACCGCCGCGGCGAAGACGCCCGCGGCCTCGCGGCCGTACGACGACTGGTGGGCGCCGGCGACGTCGAGCGCCTCGGCGTACGCGGCGGCCGGGTTCGCCGCGTTGACCAGGCCGACCGGGGCCATGTACATCGCCGCACCGCAGTTGACGATGTTGCCCGTGCCCGCCTCGCGGGGGTCCACGTGGCCGTAGTGCAGGCGGGTCACCAGCCACTTCTCCGCGAGGAAGATCCGTTGCAGAAGGAGCGCCTCGGCCTCCAGCTCGGGAACCCAGCGGGGGGTGCCCATGAGGTCGGGCACCAGGTGCTCGGCGACGGAGTACGCGTCGAGGTGGTCGCGGACGGTGGCGTACACCCGTACCAGCGCGTGGGTCATCAACGTGTCGTCGGTGACGTGTCCGTCGCCCTTGTGGTACGGGGCGATGGGGCGTGCGGTACGCCACGCGTCGCCGTTCCAGGGGCCGACGATGCCGTGCACCCGGCCGCCGTGGCGCTCGGTGATCTGCTCGGGGGAGTACCCCTCGACGGGGCCGCCGAGCGCGTCGCCGACGGCGGCTCCGACCAGGGCTCCGGCGATCCGTTCGTCGAGGGTTCCGTTTCCTTCTCCTTTGGGCGTCATGCCCGAATCATCCCTCTGGGTGGGCCAGTTCCGTCGCTTCGAGCAGTTCGGCGAGTCCGATGAGGTCCGTCCCGGTCAGCCGGGGCAGCGCGCAGCCGGAAAGCGTGCGGCAGGCGTCGCGCCAGGAGGCGGGGATCGCCGCGCCCCCGCCGAGCGCGCCGGTCAGCGCGCCCGCGAGCGCCGGGGCGGAGTCCGCGACCCGGGACAGACAGGCGGCGGCCGGCACCGCCTCGGCGATCCGGCCACGTGCGGCGGTGGCCAGGGCGAGGGCCACCGGGACGGTCTCGGCGGCGGCGATGCCGTAGCTGTACACGTGATCCACGATCTGGTGTTCCAGCAGCGGGACCAGGGCGAACGTGCCCTCGCTGGCACGCGCGAGGGTGAGCGCGTGCCGGGCGTTGCGGCCGATCTCCGTCGACTCGGGGAGTTCCGCGAGCGCGGCGTCCGCGCAGGCGTCGACATCGGCCCCGGCGAGGGCCAGCGCCAGTGCCGCCGCCATCGCCCGGGCGCCGTGCACACCGTCGCCGTCCTGGGTGTAGCGGGCATCGAACTCCGCGAGTCCGGCGGCGAGTCGGGGGTCGCCCGGGTGGGCCACGGCCAGCACACAGGCCCGGACGCAGGCCGCGTCGTCGAAGTAGTGCGGATTGTCGTGGCCGGTGGCCGGGGGGCGCAGTCCGGTCGCGAGGTTGCCGAGCCCGGCCCGTACGGAGATCCGGGCGCGCAGCGGGAGCAGGGCGGACTCGACCTCCGGGGCACGTTCCGCGGCGGCGGCGACCTCGCTGGCGATCGCGTTCCACGACAGGTCGATGGACGCCCGCATCCGCCGCTCCCGGCTCAGGTCGCCGAGCGCGGCGCCCTCTCCGGCGCGCAGCACGGCCTCAGCCGCGAACGCCGCCCACTCCGCGTCGTCCGACGGGCCGAGCCTGAGCGGCTCGGGCGGCTGGTTGAGCGCGATCGGCACGGGCAGCGTCGTGGTCGCGTTCTGCTCCGCGAACGTGTCCAGCTCCCGGGTCAGCCGCCGCGTCCACTCGGGCATCCGCGCGGCCCGGTGCCGGGCCGCGGGCCATCCCGCCGCGTCCCCTGCGGCGAGCCCGAGGAGCAGCCCCTCGATGCGACGGACGCGCGGCCGCCGGGCCACGCCCGCACGGACCTCGCGGCCGGGCTCCGCGGCGGAGGCATGCGCGACGACGATCCGCTCCGGACCGGCGGCGCGCCCGGGCACGGCCTTGTGGGCGGCGGGTGCGGGAGTGGTCTCCCGGGCGGCAACGGGTGCGGTGGTGGTCTCCGGCGCGGCGGGAGGTGCCGGGTCGGTTCTCGGGACGGCCGGCAGCGCGGGAGTGGTCTGCGGGACGGCGACGGGTGCAGTGGTGATCTCCGTGGCGGCGAGGGGGGCCGGGTTGGTGTCCGGGACGGCAGCGGGTCTGGGGGTGATCTCCCCTGCCGCGGGTGGTGGGCGTGTGGCCTCCGGCCTGGCGGCGGGTGCATGGTCGGCCTCCTGCGCGGCCGGTAGCGCGGGCGCGGCCTCCGGCACGGTCGCCAAAGAGGTCTCCTGACCGGCAAGGGGTGTCGTGGTGATCTCCGGGGCGGCGAGAGGTGCGGGGTTGGTTTCCCGGGCGGTCGGTGGTGCGGGCGGGGCTTCCGGCACGGTGGCGGGTGCCGTGAACTCCGGGACGGCGGGGGGTGTCGTGGTGATCTCCGGAACGGCGCGAGGCGCCGGGTTGGTCTCCGGCGTGGCCGGTGGTGCGGGCGGGGCTTCCGGGGCGGTGGCGGGTGCCGGGGTGGGTCCCGCTGCGGGGGGTACTGGGGGTGTGGCTTCGGGGGCGATGCGCTCCGGGCCGGCTTCCGCTGCTGCCGGCGCCCGGGGCGTGGTCTCCGGCGCGGTGGGAGGCGAGGGCGTGGTCTCCGGGACGGACGCCGCGCCCTCGCCCGCGCGTTCCGCGGGCTCGTCTGCGACCAGGCCGGGCCTCACGGGCGCACCTCCTCGTCCTCGGCCGGCACGTAGGCGTCGGCGTACGCGTCGGCACCGGGGGGCGGGCACGGGTGCGGGTTCGCGGGCGGACGTCCGCCCGCGAACCCCGGCGGGCGCCTGCCCGCGGTGGTGAGCGGGCGCCGGCCGGAGAGCGGCGGCAGGTACGCCCCCGGCTCCAGCGGCGGCCACTCGCCCCCGGCGCCGGCCTCGCCCCGCGTATGCCCCTGGGGGCCCCACTTGCCCGCGTCCTCCGGCGTCAGCAGCTCCGCCACGTCCAGCACGTGGTGGCCCTTCATGGAGGGCAGGCAACTGCCCCGGGCCGGGCCGATCGCCGCGGCCCAGGCGGCCGGGATCGCCGAGGCGCCGCGGGTCGCGCCGGCCAGGGCACCGGCCACCGCGGCCGTGGTGTCGGCGTCGCGGCCCATGTTGACGGCCGTGAGCACGGACTCCTCGAAGGCGCCGTCGGCGGCGGCGTAGGCGCCGAAGGCGAGCGCCACCGCCTCCGGTGCCAGGTCGGTCCAGGGGTAGCCGCCGATGACGACCGCCGAGCGGACCGCCCGCTCGCCCCGGTGGGCGACCGCGACCGCCCGGCGCAGCGAGCGGGCCGTCCAGGAGTCGTCCGGGACCACCGCCAGCGCGGAGGCGACGACCGCGATGGTGTGGGCGCCCGCCATGGCCGCGGCGACGCCCGCCGCGACCGCCTGGCCGCCGTAGATGCCCTCGCCGTCGTGGCTCACCGAACCGTCGACGGCCACGAGCCGTGCGGCCTCCGCCGGGCGGCCGGCCGCGAAGACCCCGAAGGGCGCCGCCCGCATCGCCAGCCCGTCGCTCCAAGCGTGCCGGTGCTGGGCCGAGATCGGCGCCGCAAGTCCCCGGCGCAGGTTCTCCAGCGTGCCGCGCTCGCTGAATCCGGCGCCCCGGAACGGGCCCTCGTCGCGGTCGGCGATCCACTGGTGCCAGGCCGCCTCGACATGGGCGACGGTGAGTGCCGAGCCGTGCCGGGCCAGCAGCAGTCCAGAGAAGATCGCGTACTCGGTGTCGTCCGTCCCGGCCGGGTGCTCGGTGACGTACCCGGTGATCCGGCCCCATTTCGCGCGGATCTCCGACGGCTTCATGTTCTCGGCGGGCGCGCCCAGCGCGTCCCCGACGGCCAGTCCCAGCAGCGCGCCGCGCGCCCGCTCACGGAGTTCGGCGGCGTCCCCGGGCGCCGGGACCGAGGGAATGCAGGCGATGGAAGCCATACGTGCCTCTCTTCCGAGGACCCCCTGCCGGTGCGCGGACTTCGGTGCGCGGAGCCCTTTGCGGATCTGTCCCACATCGGCGGTTGACAAGAGCCTCACGGGCCCCGCTGTCACCCGGTCGACATCTGTGCGTCTCAGATCTCGGATGAGCGAAAAGAAATAAAGCCGCAGGTAAGCCCAGCCTTTCCTTGCTGGCGGGCAGGAATGCCGAGGCGTACTTTGAGGGTTGTCGAAAAGTGGAAACAGTCCAATCAAGCATCGTGGGGGACCCTGGCATGGCCATCATCGAGACCGAAGCGACCCTGCACGAGGCGCACCGCGACAACCACACGCACCGCGATGTCAACGGCGGCTGGCTGCGCCCCGCCGTGTTCGGCGCGATGGACGGGCTCGTCTCCAACCTCGCCCTGATGACCGGCGTCGCCGGCGGCGCCGTGTCCCACCGGACGATCGTGATCACGGGCCTCGCGGGGCTCGCCGCAGGCGCCTTCTCGATGGCGGCCGGCGAGTACACCTCCGTCGCCTCGCAGCGCGAACTCGTCGAGGCGGAACTCGACGTGGAGAGAACGGAGCTGCGCAAGCACCCCAAGGACGAGGAGCGCGAGCTCGCCGACCTGTACGAGGCGCGTGGCGTCGAGCCGGAGCTGGCGCGCGAGGTCGCCCGGCAGCTCTCCCGTGACCCCGAGCAGGCCCTGGAGATCCACGCGCGCGAGGAGCTGGGCATAGACCCGGGCGACCTGCCCTCCCCGTCCGTCGCCGCCGTGTCGAGCTTCGGCTCCTTCGCCCTCGGCGCCCTGCTCCCCGTCCTGCCGTATCTGCTCGGCGCGACGGCCCTGTGGCCGGCCCTGGTGCTCGCGTTCATCGGACTTTTCGCGTGCGGTGCGATCGTGGCCAAGGTGACCGCCCGGTCTTGGTGGTTCAGCGGACTGCGACAGCTCGCTCTCGGTGGCGCGGCGGCGGGTGTGACGTACGCCCTGGGCAGTCTGTTCGGTACGGCCGTAGGATGAGTTGCCGAGCGCTTATGCAAGGGACTGCATAAGTAGCCGTTACTCGGCGGTTTCGATTCCTTAACCACCGGGCATGAGCCGTAAGCACCGCAGGCAATGACGCCTGCGCCCGCAACCCTCGTGACGAGCGACGATGCCCGCTGCGAATCGGACCGACGGGCACTGATCTGTCCGCTTGGGTCCCCCTTGATTCCACCGTCTGGCGCGGAACTCCGACCGCGACCCCGCGGTGTCCGCATGTTGGAACGGTGTATCCGGTTCTCGAGAACCACTCCATCATGTAACCTGCGTGAAATTTTGAACCCCCAGCAGAGGGCCAACGTCGTCCCTCGGCAGATGTCATATGCCACGACGACGACGGGAGAGCCGATGCGTACGCCGCGCCAGCCGTCCCAGCACTCCGCGAATGGCCAGAACTGGTCCTTCATGGATGCTCGCCCTGCTGCGCAGGGTATGTACGACCCCCGCAACGAGCGCGACGCCTGTGGCGTCGGCTTCGTGGCCACCCTCACCGGCGAGGCGAGCCACGCGCTGGTCGAGCAGGCGCTCACGGTTCTGCGCAACCTGGAGCACCGCGGCGCGACCGGCTCCGAGCCCGACTCGGGCGACGGCGCCGGCATCCTCTCCCAGGTGCCCGACGCCTTCTTCCGTGAGGTGGCCGGATTCGAGCTGCCCGAGGCCGGCGCCTACGCCGTCGGCATCGCCTTCCTCCCCGAGGACGCCACGGCCGACGCCGTCTCGCAGATCGAGACGATCGCCGGCGACGAGGGCCTGACGGTGCTCGGCTGGCGCGAGGTCCCGGTCGCCCCCGAGCTGCTCGGTGCCACCGCTCGCTCCACGATGCCCGCCTTCCGGCAGATCTTCGTGACCGACGGTGCCAGCACGGGCATCGACCTCGACCGCAAGGCGTTCGTGCTGCGCAAGCGCGCCGAGCGCGAGGCCGGCGTCTACTTCCCGTCGCTGTCCGGGCGGACCATCGTCTACAAGGGCATGCTGACCACCGGCCAGCTGGAGCCCTTCTTCCCGGACCTGTCCGACCGCCGCTTCGCCTCCGCGATCGCGCTCGTGCACTCCCGGTTCTCCACCAACACCTTCCCGAGCTGGCCGCTCGCCCACCCGTACCGCTTCGTCGCGCACAACGGCGAGATCAACACGGTCAAGGGCAACCGCAACTGGATGCGTGCCCGCGAGTCCCAGCTCGTCTCCGACCTGTTCGGCGACAAGGGCCTGGAGCGGATCTTCCCCGTCTGCACTCCGGACGCGTCCGACTCGGCCTCCTTCGACGAGGTGCTCGAACTCCTGCACCTCGGCGGCCGCTCCCTCCCGCACTCCGTGCTGATGATGATCCCGGAGGCGTGGGAGAACCACGGCTCCATGGACCCGGCCCGCCGCGCCTTCTACCAGTTCCACTCCACGATGATGGAGCCCTGGGACGGCCCGGCCTGTGTCACCTTCACCGACGGCACCCAGGTCGGCGCGGTCCTCGACCGCAACGGCCTGCGCCCCGGCCGCTACTGGGTCACCGACGAGGGCCTCGTCGTCCTCGGCTCCGAGGTCGGTGTCCTCGACATCGACCCCGCCAAGGTCGTCCGCAAGGGCCGCCTCCAGCCCGGCAGGATGTTCCTCGTCGACACCGCCGAGCACCGCATCATCGAGGACGACGAGATCAAGGCCGATCTCGCCGCCGAGAACCCGTACGCGGAGTGGCTGGAAGCCGGCGAGATCGAGCTCTCCGACCTGCCCGAGCGCGAGCACATCGTGCACACCCACGCCTCGGTCACCCGCCGCCAGCAGACCTTCGGCTACACCGAGGAAGAGCTCCGCGTCATCCTCGCGCCGATGGCCAAGGCCGCCGCCGAGCCGATCGGCTCGATGGGCACGGACTCGCCGATCGCCGCCCTCTCGCAGCGTCCGCGTCTGCTCTTCGACTACTTCACCCAGCTGTTCGCGCAGGTCACCAACCCGCCGCTGGACGCGATCAGGGAAGAGCTGGTCACTTCCCTGCGCTCCTCGCTGGGCCCGCAGGGCAACCTGCTGGACCCGACGGCCGCCTCCTGCCGCTCGGTCACCCTGCCCTTCCCGGTGATCGACAACGACGAGCTGGCCAAGCTCATCCACATCAACGCCGACGGCGACATGCCCGGCATGAAGGCCGCGACCCTCTCCGGCCTCTACCGGGTCTCCGGCGGCGGCGACGCGCTGGCCGCGCGGATCGAGGAGATCTGCGCCGAGGCCGACGCCGCCATCGAGAACGGCGCCCGGCTGATCGTCCTGTCGGACCGCCACTCGGACGCCGAGCACGCGCCGATCCCGTCGCTGCTGCTCACCGCGGCCGTCCACCACCACCTCATCCGCACCAAGCAGCGCACCCACGTGGGCCTGCTGGTCGAGGCCGGTGACGTCCGCGAGGTCCACCACGTCGCCCTGCTCATCGGCTTCGGCGCCGCGGCGGTCAACCCGTACCTGGCGATGGAGTCCGTCGAGGACCTCGTCCGCGCGGGCACCTTCCTGTCCGGCATCGAGTCCGAGCAGGCCATCCGCAACCTGATCTACGCGCTCGGCAAGGGCGTCCTCAAGGTCATGTCCAAGATGGGCATCTCCACCGTCGCCTCCTACCGCGGCGCCCAGGTCTTCGAGGCAGTCGGCCTGGACGAGGCCTTCGTCGAGAAGTACTTCAACGGCACGGCGACGAAGATCGGCGGCGCCGGTCTCGACGTCATCGCCAAGGAGGTCGCCGCCCGGCACGCCAAGGCGTACCCGGCCTCCGGCATCGCGCCCGCGCACCGCGCCCTCGACATAGGCGGCGAGTACCAGTGGCGCCGCGAGGGTGAGCCGCACCTGTTCGACCCGGAGACGGTCTTCCGCCTCCAGCACGCGACGCGCACCGGCCGCTACGACATCTTCAAGAAGTACACGGACCGGGTGAACGAGCAGTCCGAGCGTCTGATGACGCTGCGTGGCCTGTTCGGCTTCACGTCCGGCCGGCAGCCGATCCCCGTCGACGAGGTCGAGCCCGTCTCCGAGATCGTCAAGCGCTTCTCGACCGGCGCCATGTCGTACGGCTCCATCTCCAAGGAGGCGCACGAGACCCTCGCCATCGCCATGAACCAGCTGGGCGGCAAGTCCAACACAGGTGAGGGCGGCGAGGACCCGGATCGCCTGTACGACCCGGCGCGCCGCTCGGCGATCAAGCAGGTCGCCTCCGGCCGCTTCGGCGTGACCTCGGAGTACCTGGTCAACGCCGACGACATCCAGATCAAGATGGCGCAGGGCGCGAAGCCCGGCGAGGGTGGCCAGCTGCCCGGCCACAAGGTGTACCCCTGGGTCGCCAAGACCCGGCACAGCACCCCGGGCGTGGGCCTCATCTCCCCGCCCCCGCACCACGACATCTACTCCATCGAGGACCTGGCTCAGCTGATCCACGACCTCAAGAACGCCAACCCGCAGGCCCGCATCCACGTGAAGCTGGTCTCCGAGGTCGGCGTCGGCACGGTTGCCGCGGGTGTCTCCAAGGCCCACGCGGACGTCGTCCTGATCTCCGGCCACGACGGCGGTACGGGCGCCTCGCCGCTCACCTCCCTGAAGCACGCCGGTGGCCCCTGGGAGCTCGGCCTCGCCGAGACCCAGCAGACGCTGCTGCTCAACGGCCTGCGCGACCGCATCGTCGTGCAGACCGACGGCCAGCTGAAGACCGGCCGTGACGTCGTCATCGCCGCGCTGCTCGGCGCCGAGGAGTTCGGTTTCGCGACCGCGCCGCTCGTCGTCTCCGGCTGCGTCATGATGCGCGTCTGCCACCTGGACACCTGCCCGGTCGGCATCGCCACGCAGAACCCGGTGCTCCGCGACCGCTTCGCCGGCAAGGCCGAGTACGTGGTGAACTACTTCCGGTTCATCGCCGAGGAGGTCCGCGAGATCCTCGCCGAGCTGGGCTTCCGCTCCATCGAGGAGGCCGTCGGCCACGCCGAGAACCTCGACGTCACGCGGGCGGTCGACCACTGGAAGGCGCAGGGCCTGGACCTGTCCCCGCTGTTCCACGTGCCCGAGCTGCCCGAGGGCGCCGTGCGTCACCAGGTCGTCGAGCAGGACCACGGCCTGGAGAAGGCGCTCGACAACGAGCTGATCAAGCTGGCCGCCGACGCGCTGGCCGCGGACTCCGCGACCGACGCCCAGCCGGTCCGCGCGCAGGTCGCGATCCGCAACATCAACCGCACGGTCGGCACCATGCTCGGCCACGAGGTGACGAAGAAGTTCGGCGGCGCGGGTCTGCCCGACGACACGATCGACATCACCTTCACGGGCTCGGCGGGCCAGTCCTTCGGCGCCTTCCTGCCCCGCGGTGTCACGCTGCGCCTGGAGGGCGACGCCAACGACTACGTCGGCAAGGGCCTCTCCGGCGGCCGGGTGATCGTCCGTCCCGACCGGGGCGCCGACCACCTCGCCGAGTTCTCGACGATCGCGGGCAACACCATCGCGTACGGCGCGACGGGCGGCGAGCTCTTCCTGCGCGGTCGCACGGGCGAGCGCTTCTGCGTCCGCAACTCCGGTGCGCTGGTGGTCTCCGAGGGCGTGGGCGACCACGGCTGCGAGTACATGACCGGCGGTCACGCGGTGGTCCTCGGCGAGACGGGCCGCAACTTCGCGGCCGGCATGTCCGGCGGCATCGCGTACGTCATCGACCTCGACCGCGACAACGTCAACGCCGGCAACGTGAACGCCGTCCAGGAACTCGACGACACCGACAAGCAGTGGCTGCACGACGTGGTGCGCCGGCACGCGGAGGAGACCGGCTCCACGGTCGCCGAGAAGCTCCTCGCCGAGTGGTCCGTGTCCGTGGACCGCTTCAGCAAGATCATCCCCAGCACGTACAAGGCAGTGCTCGCCGCCAAGGACGCCGCCGAGCGAGCCGGACTCCCCGAGTCCGAGATCACCGAGAAGATGATGGAGGCGGCGACCAATGGCTGATCCCAGGGGCTTTCTGAAGCACGGCCGTGAGGTCGCCCGGTCCCGGCCCGTCGAGGAGCGGGTCCGGGACTGGAACGAGGTCTACGTCCCCGGTTCGCTGCTCCCGATCATCTCCAAGCAGGCGAGCCGCTGCATGGACTGCGGCATCCCGTTCTGCCACAACGGCTGTCCGCTGGGCAACCTGATCCCGGAGTGGAACGACTACGCGTACCGCGAGGATTGGTCCGCCGCGTCCGAGCGCCTGCACGCCACGAACAACTTCCCGGAGTTCACGGGCCGTCTGTGCCCCGCTCCGTGCGAGTCGGCGTGCGTGCTCGGCATCAACCAGCCGGCCGTGACCATCAAGAACGTCGAGGTCTCGATCATCGACAAGGCGTGGGACACGGGCGATGTCGCCCCGCGGATCCCCGAGCGCCTGTCGGGCAAGACGGTCGCGGTCATCGGGTCCGGTCCCGCCGGTCTCGCCGCCGCCCAGCAGCTGACCCGGGCCGGCCACACGGTCGCGGTGTACGAGCGCGCCGACCGCGTCGGCGGCCTGCTCCGCTACGGCATCCCCGAGTTCAAGATGGAGAAGCGGCACATCAACCGCCGCATCGAGCAGATGCGCGCGGAGGGCACCCGCTTCCGCACCGGTATCGAGATCGGCCGCGACCTCAAGGCGACGGACCTGCGCAAGCGGTACGACGCCGTGGTCATCGCCGCGGGTGCGACGACCGCCCGCGACCTGCCCGTGCCCGGGCGGGAGCTCAAGGGCATCCACCAGGCCATGGAGTACCTGCCGCTGGCCAACAAGGTGCAGGAGGGCGACTACGTGGCGCCCCCGATCAGCGCCGAGGGCAAGCACGTCGTCGTGATCGGCGGCGGTGACACCGGCGCGGACTGCGTGGGCACCGCCCACCGCCAGGGCGCGGCCTCGGTCACGCAGCTGGAGATCATGCCGCGGCCGGGCGAGGAGCGGAACGCGGGCCAGCCCTGGCCCACCTTCCCGATGCTCTACAAGGTCACCTCCGCGCACGAGGAGGGCGGCGAGCGGGTCTACTCCGTCTCGACCACCCACTTCGAGGGCGACGAGGAGGGCAACGTCCAGTGGCTGCACCTCTCCGAGGTGGAGTTCGTCGACGGCAAGCTGACGGCCAAGCCGGGCACGGAGCGCAAGATCCCCGCCCAGCTGGTCACGCTGGCCATGGGCTTCACCGGCACGGACGTGGAGAACGGCCTGGTCTCCCAGTTCGGCCTGGAGCTCGATGCCCGCGGCAACATCGCCCGCGACGCCGATTTCGCGACGAACGTCCCCGGTGTGTACGTCGCCGGTGACGCGGGCCGCGGCCAGTCGCTGATCGTCTGGGCCATCGCCGAGGGCCGCTCGGCCGCCCGCGGGGTGGACCGGTTCCTCACGGGCGCCAGCGACCTCCCGGCCCCGATCCGCCCGACGGACCGCTCGCTGATGGTCTGACCCCCCCGAACGGTGACCTGACGGTCACTCATCTGCGTCCCGTACAAAGGCGTACGGAACACAGACGGCGCCTGCCTCACTGTCCCCGACCGGACGAACTGGCAGGCGCCGCCACATGTTCCGGTGCCGTGTCCCTGTCCCGGCGCCACCGCATCGGCTCCAGGACGCGGGCGGGACGCGGCCACGGAGCCTGGCGCACGACGGTCACTTCACGAAGCGGTACTTCACATGGGTGGCGAGGGGGGTCTCGACCACCCTGACCTGTTCCAGGTCCCGCCGTCCGGCGCCCGGTCCCCCGAACAGCCGAAGCCCGTCGCCGAGGAGCGCGGGCACGATGTGCAGTTGCAGCTCGTCGATGAGCCCTTCCCGGAGGTACTGCCGCACGGTGTTCGCCCCGCCCGCGATGTCGACGTTCATGTCCCCGGCGGCGGTCCTCGCCCGGTCGAGGGCACTGTGGATGCCGTCGGTGACGAAGGTGAAGACGGTGCCGCCCTCCTTGACCAGGGTCGGACGGGGCCGGTGGGTGAGCACGAAGACCGGGGTGCGGAACGGCGGGTTGTCGCCCCAGAACTCCTCGCCGGTGTCGTACATCATCCGGCCCATGACCACCGCGCCGGTGGCGTCGAACCACTCGCGCATCAGCTCGGAGTCGCGGTTGTCCTGCCCGCCGGTCATACCCTGGCGCTCGCGCCAGCTCGCCAGGTCGTGGATCCACTCGAAGAGCGGTTCGGCGCCGTCGCCTCCCGGGTTGTCGAGGGCGACTCCGGTGCCGGCGACGAAGCCGTCCAGAGAGATGGCGAGGTCCGCGGTCACGGTCACGACGGTGCTCCTGAACTCCTGGGGTGTACTGCCTCCACCCTCACGTCGATCGGGAACCCGCGCATTCGACACGCGGCTCAGGGAATCTTGTACGTCTCCCCGTAGACCTTCCACTCCAGCGGCGTCTTCAGGTCCAGGTTCCCGTCGTACAGGAACTGCCGCTGGGCCGTGTCGATACGGGTCGTGTCGCGGTCGGGGTTCTTGGACTTCATGGCCTTGCGGCGGATGTCCAGGAAGATGTCCAGGTACGCCTTCTCGTCGCCGCCCTCGGAGGGCAGGTCGGCCTCGCGCATGGCGCGTTCGCGCAGGCCGTAGAAGCCGCCGGGGCCGGTGCCCGGGCCGTGCAGGACCATGGCGTCGTAGTAGACGAACTGGCCCAGGGTGCCGAGGCCGTCGAGCTTGGCGAGCCGGACGGCGGGGTCGAAGTAGACGCGGTCGCGTTCGGTGACCTGGGCGTCGCGGAAGGCGGGGAGCCGGGCCTCGTGCTTCCAGGCCGCGGTGAAACCGGGGTCGAGGCCATCGTGGGAGTCCGTGCCGTCGACCTTGCGCAGCGCGGGGAGGTAGCGCGCGAGGCCGTTGTCCGGGTGGGCCTTGGTGTAGCGCTCCACGAGGGTGAGCAGGTCGTGGGTGCCCGTGCAGAAGCCGACGATGCCCGCGGTGTAGCCCTGGCCGTCGCCGATGTCCTCGATGTAGCCGTACGCCTCGCGCCAGCTCAGGGTGGAGTTCTCGGCGCTCGCCACGATCTGCTGGGCGAGCTCCTTCTTGCCCGGGGCGGCGAGGCCCGGCGGCATGTCGGCGATGACCTCGTCGTCGGCGGCCTGCTCGGCCTTGGCCTTGGCCTCCTCGCGGGCCTGGCTCGACGCCGAGGTCCCGCCCTTGCCGTCGGCCGTGGCCGGGTGCTCGGGCGTGGCGAAGTACACCACCGCCGTGACCAGGACGGGGATCGCGCCGAACAGCAGGCAACCAGCTCTCTTCATGGCGCACAGGTTACGGCGGGGAGGCGCACGGGTGTGCGCCCCCTCCCGCCTGCGGGGGACGGCGGCGCCGCCACCGAGCCGTCATGGGGCACGCTCTAGGCCATACCGCTCTTCAGTGACGACACCTTGACCACGGTCAGCACCACGAGGAGCACCAGGAGGCCCGCGCAGGCCGCCGCCTGCACCGCCGTACGCCGCTGGTCGCGGGGCGCGTAGGCGTACGCGGCCGTCACGGCCCCACCGGCCAGCAGACCGCCGAGGTGCCCCTCCCAGGAGGTGACCGCGGCCGAGACGGCCAGCCAGAGCAGCAGCCCCACCATGAAGCGGTTGACGGCGCGCATGTCCGCGCCCAGCCGGCGGGCCATCACGTAGTACGCGGCGCCGAGGCCGAAGATCGCGCCGGACGCCCCGAGCGTGGGGTCCTCCGGGGAGATCAGCAGGACGAGGACCGAGCTGCCGAGCGCCGACAGCAGGTACAGCGTGAGGTAGCGGGCACGGCCGAGCTGCGCCTCCACCACGCGGCCGAGGTTCCACAGCGACACCATGTTCATCACGATGTGCAGGATGCCGAACGTGCCCTCGGTGGGTGGCAGATGGAGGAACGCGCCGGTCAGCAGCCGGTACCACTCGCCGTCGACGAGGCCCTCCGCGTGGTAGCCCGCCGGGTACAGGGCCTGCCATACGTAGTGGCCGCCGTCCGGCCCCACCAGACCGGCGCCGAGCATCTCGAACCGGTCCGTCACCGAGGAGCGCGCCAGTTCGGCGAGGTAGGCCAGGACATTGAGGCCTATGAGCACGTACGTCACCGCGGGGACCGTCGAGATCCGGCCGCCGAAGGCGGTGCGGGCCTGGCGGACCGACCGCGCGCCCTCCTTCACGCATTCCACGCACTGGTGGCCTACGGCCGCCTCGCGCATGCAGTCCGGGCAGATGAAGCGGTCGCACCGGGTGCACCGCACATGGGACTCCACCTTGGGATGGCGATAGCAGGTGGTGACGGCGGACTCGGGCTCCACGGCCGGCTCCTCAGGAGGTACGTGCGGGACAACGGGGGTGCGGGGGCGGTCGAACGGGTGCGGGTAGTGCGGCGGCGAACAAAATAGCGAACGCCCGTGGGTGGGCGGGACGGCAGGGGGCCGTGGTGCCGTAATCTCGGCGGTCCCGCCACCAGCGCGCGATCGGAGATCCGTATGGCCGGAATCAGCCTCACCAAGGTGGAGGAGACCGCGCCGGCCCTGGTCGGTCCGTACAGGAGCGCGGGAGTCTCCCTCACCAAGCACGGGCTGAGCGGGCAGCGGGCCGCCGTGTACCTCGTGGTCGACTACTCGGGGTCGATGAAGCCGTACTACCGGGGCGGCAGCGTGCAGGCGCTCGCCGACCGGGTGCTCGGCCTCTCCGCGCACCTCGACGACGACGGTTCGGTCCCGGTCGTCTTCTTCTCCACGGACGTCGACGCCGTCACCGACATCGCGCTCGACAACCACCAGGGCCGGGTCGAACGGATCGTGGCCGGGCTCGGGCACATGGGCAAGACCAGCTACCACCTGGCCATGGACGCCGTCATCGAGCACTACCTGGACAGCGGTTCGAAGGCCCCGGCTCTCGTCGTCTTCCAGACCGACGGCGGCCCGATCAACAAGCTCGCCGCGGAGCGGTACCTGTGCAAGGCCGCGAAGCTCCCGCTGTTCTGGCAGTTCATAGGGTTCGGTGACCCGGGCAGCAGGCAGTTCGAATTCCTGCGCAAGCTCGACGAGCTGGCTGTGCCCGAGAAGCGGGTGGTCGACAACGCCGGGTTCTTCCACGCCGGTTCGAATCCGCTGAAGGTGTCCGACGAGGAGCTGTACGACCGGATGGTCGGCGAGTTCCCGCAGTGGCTGACCGCCGCGAGGGCGCGGGGGATCGTGCGATGACCGTGCGCCTGCTGCCCGCCGCGGGACGGGCCGCCGTGCCCTGGAAGAACGGCGGCGGAGTCACCCGGGAGATCGCCGCCGGGCCCGAGGGAGCGGGCATGGACGACTTCGCCTGGCGCGTCAGCCTCGCCGACGTCGGCGCCGACGGGCCCTTCTCGGCGTTCGCGGGGGTGGACCGCATCCTGACCATGGTCGAGGGCGCGGGAATGGACCTCACCGTCGGCGGCGCGCACCGGCGGGTCGACACGCGGTACGTTCCCCAGCACTTCCCCGGCGACCTGCCCACCGACTGCCGGCTTCTCGCGGGACCGGTCGTGAACCTCAACGTCATGTGGCGCCGGGGCGGCGGGGCGACCCCGGCCGTCACCGTGGGGCACCCCGGCTCGCCGCCCGCCGGTCCGGCCGGACCGGCCGCGCTCGTCGTCGTGCTGGACGGGACCGCCGAGGTGGCCGGGCTGACCCTCGGGCGGTACGACGCCGCGCTGCTGACCGGCGAGCCGGCCGTGCCGCGCGTGACGGGCCGCACCGCCGTCATCGACCTCGCCGGAGTGCGCTGAGCGGGCCGACCTCCCCGGCGCGACCGCGAGCGGGGATTCCGGGAGCGCATCGGCGGCTCCGGCCGACCCGGTGACCCCCGTTGGCTTCGGCGGGACGGCATGCCACCCTTGGGGGCCGAGGGGAGCGGCGTATGGGCGCACGAGAGACCAACTCCGGTCGGGCTGCGGGGACTTCGGACGCCGGGACACCACGCACCGGCGGGTCCGGGGTCGCGGGGGCGGTGCCGGGCGGCACAGGGGACGGGACGGCCGGGTCCGCGACGGCCGGCACCCGGAACGGGGCGGCGCGCGCCGCGACCGGGACGACGGCCTCCCGGCCCGTCGCGCCCGCGGCGGGCACCTCCCGGGCCGGGAGGGCGGCCGAGCCCGCCAAGGGCGAACGGCTCGCGGACTGGGCCGACGGGCGGCTCGGCACCTACGCGCTGGCCAAGGCCAACATGCGCAAGGTGTTCCCGGACCACTGGTCCTTCCTGCTCGGCGAGATCTGCCTGTACAGCTTCCTCGTACTGATCCTCACCGGCGTCTACCTCACCCTGTTCTTCGAACCGAGCGGTGTCGAGGTCGTCTACCACGGCTCGTACGAGCCGCTCAACGGCGTCATCATGACCAGGGCCTACGAGTCCACGCTCGACATCAGCTTCGACGTGCGTGGCGGGCTGCTGATCCGGCAGATCCACCACTGGGCGGCGCTCGTCTTCCTCGCCGGAATGCTCGTGCACATGATGCGGGTGTTCTTCACCGGCGCGTTCCGCAAGCCGCGCGAGGTCAACTGGCTCTTCGGGTGGACCCTGTTGATGCTCGGCCTCATCACCGGGCTGACCGGCTACTCGCTCCCCGACGACCTGCTGTCCGGCACCGGCGTCCGCTTCGCACAGGGCGCCATCCTCTCCGTCCCGGTCGTGGGGACGTACCTCTCCTTCTTCCTCTTCGGAGGGGAGTTCCCGGGGCACGACATCATTTCGCGCTTCTTCCCGATCCACGTGCTGCTGCTGCCCGGCATCATGCTCGGCCTGGTCGTCGCCCATCTGATCCTGGTCTTCCACCACAAGCACACGCAGTACCCCGGCCCCGGACGGGACGAGAAGTCGGTCGTCGGGATGCCCTTCATGCCCGTCTACATGGCCAAGGCCGGAGGGTTCTTCTTCCTTGTCTTCGGTGTGCTGTCGATCGTGGGCGCGATCGCGACGATCAACCCCGTGTGGGCCTTCGGCCCCTACCGTCCCGACCTGGTCACCACCGGCGCGCAACCCGACTGGTACCTGGGCTTCTCGGAGGGCCTGATCCGGGTGATGCCGGGATGGGAGATCAACGCCTGGGGGCACACGCTCCAGTTGGGCGTCTTCATCCCCTTCATGCTCTTCCCGCTCATCATGACGGCGATCGCCGTCTACCCCTTCGTCGAGGCGTGGATCACCGGCGACAGGCGCGAGCACCACATCCTGGACCGGCCGCGCAACGTGCCCACGCGCACCGCGCTCGGCGTGGCCTGGCTGACGCTGTACGCGGTGCTCCTCGTCGGTGGCGGCAACGACCTGTGGGCGACCCACTTCCACCTCTCGATCAACGCGATCACCTGGTTCGTGCGGGTGGCCGTCTTCGCCGGTCCCGTGCTCGCCTTCGTCGTGACCAGGCGGATCTGCCTGGGGCTGCAGCGCCGGGACCGCGACAAGGTGCTGCACGGGCGCGAGTCCGGGATCATCAAGCGCCTTCCGCACGGCGAGTACGTGGAGGTCCACGAACCGCTCACGCCGGCCCAGCGGTTCACGCTCACCCAGCACGAGCAGGCGCCGCCGTACGAGGTCGGGCCGCGCGTCGACGCGAACGGCGTCACCCGGCGGATCCCCGTCCCGCACCGGCTGCGGGCACGGCTGGCCCGCGCCCTGTACGGACCCGGGACACGGATACCCAAGCCGACGGCGGAGGAGTACCGGGAGGTCACGAGCGGGGACCAGCACCACTGAGCCCGCGCAGGACCTCCGCCCGGCATTCGGCCGGAGTGCCCCACGCGGTGCGCAGCGCACGGGCCTTTGTCAGCCAGAGGGAGAGGTCGTACTCCGCCGTGTAGCCGATCGCGCCGTGCAGCTGCAACGCGGACCGGGCCGTCGTCCAGGCCGCCTCGCAGGCCGTGACCTTGGCGGCGGCCAGGTCCGCCGGGGTCATCGACAGCGCGGCGCCGAACAGCAGCGGACGCGCGAACTCCAGGGCGATCCTCGCGTCCGCCAGCCGGTGCTTGACCGCCTGGAACGAACCGATGGGCACACCGAACTGGGTGCGCCGCCGGACGTGGCCGACGGTCCGGTCGAGGAGCGCCTGCCCGACGCCGAGGGCCTGGGCCGCGATGGCGAGACGGGCCCAGCCGAGCGCGCGGGCGGCCGCGTCGGCCACCTGGGGGCCTACGGCGAGGCGTTCGCCGCCGGAGCGGGGGAGAGCCAGCCGGCGGGCGGGGTCCAGGGACGTCCGCGTGAGGCCGCTGGGCCCGGCGGCGTCCCGGGACGCCCCTCGCAGCTCCGCCGCCGCGCCGGTGCCGCGCACCGTCAGGTGCAGGTCGGCCACGTCGCCGTCCAGCGCGAAGGGGCTCCCGCCCGGGAGGACCAGCGTCGTCATGGACTTGCCCGACACGATCGCCGGCAGGAGCCGCTCGGCCGGGCACTTCTCGCCGAGAGCGGCGAGGAGGGCGGCCCCCGCCACCGTCTCGGTCAGCGGTCCCGGCACGGCGTGGCGGCCCAGCTCCACGAAGGCGACGGCGATGCCGACGGGCAGCGGGCCCAGCCCCTCGTACGCCTCGGGAGCCGCCAGCGCGAAGACGCCCGCGTCGGCGAGCCGGGACCACACGGCGCGGCCGGGTCCGTGGTCGCCCGAGGCCCAGGCGCGTACGACGGCCGGCGTGTCCGCGGACGACAGCATCGCGTCGAGCGAGGCGGCGAAGGCGCGTTGTTCGGTGTCGAGCAGGAAGTGCATCAGCGACGGCCCTTCGGTAGGCCGAGCAGCCGCTCGGCGATGATGTCGCGCTGGATCTCGTTGGTGCCCGCGTAGATGGGGCCGGCGAGGGAGAACACGAACCCCTCGGACCATGCGGTGTCCGCCTGCTCGCCGGCCGGGCCGAGCAGGTCGAGTGCCGTCTCGTGCAGCGCGATGTCGTACTCGGACCAGAAGACCTTGTTCAGGCTGGACTCCGGCCCGACGGTCTCGCCGTCGAGGAAGCGGGAGGCGTGGGCGTAGGTGAACAGCTGGTAGGCGCGGGCGCCGATCACCGCGTCGGCCACCCGGTCGCGCAGGGCCGTGTCCGAGGGGTCGGCACGGTCGCGCCACAGGCCCACCAGACGGTCGGCGGCGGCCAGGAAGCGGCCCGGTGGACGCAGGGTCAGCCCGCGTTCGTCGCCCGTCGTCGCCATGGCGACCCGCCAGCCCGCGCCCGGCTCGCCGATCACGTCCGCGTCCGGGACGAACACGTCGTCCAGGAACAGCTCGGCGAAGGCCGGCTTGCCGTCCAGCCGGCCGATCGGGCGGACCGTCACCCCCGGTGCCCGGAGGTCGAACATCAGGTAGGTCAGGCCCTGATGGGGCTTCGGGGTGTCCGGTTCACTGCGGAACAGGCCGAACGCGCGGTCGGCGAACGCGGCCCGCGACGACCACGTCTTCTGTCCGCGCAGCAGCCAGCCGCCGTCCGTGCGCACCGCGCGGGAGGTGAGCGAGGCCAGGTCGGAACCCGCCTCCGGCTCGGACCACGCCTGCGCCCAGACGACCTCGCCCGTGGCCATCGACGGCAGCACGCGCGCACGCTGCTCCGCCGTCCCGTGGTCGAAGAGAGTCGGGGCGAGCAGGCTGATGCCGTTCTGGCTCACCCGGCCCGGGGCCCCCGCGGACCAGTACTCCTCCTCGAAGACCAGCCAGCGCACCACGTCCGCGGCGCGCCCGCCGTACTCCTCGGGCCAGGACACCACCGACCAGCGGTCCGCGGCCAGTTCGGCCTCCCAGGCCCGGTGGGCGGCGAATCCCTCCGCGGTCTCCAGGGAGGGGAGGGGAACGGCCGGGACGTGGGCGTCGAGCCAGGCGCGGGCCTCGGCGCGGAACGCCTCGTCGGCGCGGGAATGGGCGAGATCCATCGGCGGCACCTTCCGGTGGCAACCTTCCCTAACAAGTGTTTGGTAGGTTAGCGTGGAGCCATGAGCGACGTCGAGAGCCCGGCGTACGTCCCCGGGCACGGGCTGCTGGAGGGGCGCACCGCCGTCATCACCGCCGCGGCGGGCGCGGGCATCGGCGGGGCCACGGCGCGGAGGTTCCTGGAGGAGGGGGCGCGCGTCCTGATCAGCGACGCCCACCCGCGCCGGCTCAAGGAGACCGAACAGGCCCTCGCCGCAGAGTTCGGCGCAGGGCGCGTCGCCGCACGGCCCTGCGACGTCACCGACGAGACCCAGGTCCAGACGCTCTTCGAGGCGGCCACGGACCTGCACGGAAGCCTGGACGCCGTCGTCAACAACGCCGGGCTGGGCGGTACGTCACCCCTCGTCGACATGACCGACGAGCAGTGGTCGAAGGTCCTCGACGTGACACTGACCGGCACCTTCCGGTGCACCAGAGCGGCCCTGCGGCTGTTCCGGGCGCAGGCCGGCGGGGGAGTCCTCGTCAACAACGCGTCCGTCGTCGGCTGGCGCGCCCAGGCCGGCCAGGCCCACTACGCCGCCGCGAAGGCCGGGGTCATGGCGCTCACCCGCTGCGCGGCGATCGAGGCCGCCGCCTGTGGAGTGCGGGTCAACGCCGTCTCGCCGAGCCTCGCCATGCACCCCCACCTGGCGAAGGTGACCACCCCCGAACTGCTGGAGGAGCTGACCGGACGCGAGGCCTTCGGGCGGTACGCGGAACCGTGGGAGGTGGCCAACGTGATCGTCTTCCTGGCCTCCGGATACTCCTCCTACCTGACGGGCGAGGTCGTCTCCGTCAGCAGCCAGCGTGCCTAGGCGCCGGCCCGGCGCGATTCGTCGGACGGGCTCCGCCCGCGCAGCGGCGCCGGAAGTGCGGGCCCCCGTGGTCCGCGGGACCACAATGGACCCGTGCCTACCAAGAAGAAGCCCCAGGTGACCGCGACACCGGAGCGGCGCCGCGAACTGCTCGACACCGCCGCCGAGGTCTTCGCCGAGCAGGGCTACAACGCCACCACCGTACGCAAGATCGCGGACGAGGCCGGCATGCTCGCGGGCAGTCTCTACTACCACTTCGACTCCAAGGAATCGATGCTGGAGGAGATCCTGCGGACCTTCCTCGACGAGCTCTGGAGCGGTTACAACGCCGTCCTGGATGCCGGCCTCGGCCCGCGCGAGACCCTGGAGGCACTCGTCACGGAGTCCTTCCGGGAGATCGACCGGCACCGGGCGGCCGTCGCGATCTACCAGAAGGAGTCCCGGCAACTCGCCGCGCAGCAGCGCTTCGCGTTCCTCGCCGCATCGCAGCGCAACTTCGAGAAGGCGTGGCTGAGCACACTGGAGCGCGGCGTCGTCGCCGAGGTCTTCCGGGCCGACCTCGACATCCGGCTCACCTACCGGTTCGTGCGCGACACCGTGTGGGTCGCCGCGTCCTGGTACCGGCCCGGAGGACAGCACAGCCCCGAGGAGATCGCCCGGCAGTACCTGTCGATGGTGCTGGACGGCATCTCCGCACGGGAGTAGCCGTACGCCAACACCCCATGTCCGCCAAGGAGTCGCCATGGCCGAGGCCTACATCGTCGAAGCGGTCCGCACGCCCGTCGGGCGCCGTGGGGGAGGCCTGGGCGGTGTCCACCCGGCCGACCTCGGCGCGCACGTCCTCAAGGCCCTGATCGAGCGGTCCGGCGTCGACCCGGCCGCCGTCGAGGACGTCGTCTTCGGCTGCCTGGACGCGGTGGGACCGCAGGCGGGGGACATCGCCCGCACCTGCTGGCTCGCCGCCGGACTCCCCGAGGAGGTGCCGGGAGTCACCGTCGACCGGCAGTGCGGGTCCTCCCAGCAGGCCTTGCACTTCGCCGCCCAGGCGGTGCTCTCCGGAACCCAGGACCTGGTGGTCGCGGGCGGTGTGCAGAACATGACCCTCATACCCATCGCCTTCGCCTCCCGGCAGGCCGCCGAACCGCTCGGCCTGACCGAGGGACCCTTCGCCGGCAGCAAGGGCTGGCGGGCGCGCTACGGCAGCCTTCCCGTCAACCAGTTCCACGGTGCCGAGGCGATCGCCCGGAAGTGGGGCATCGACCGGCGCGCCCAGGAGGAGTTCGCACTGCGCTCGCACCGGCGGGCGGTCCGCGCGCTCGACGAGGGCCGCTTCGCACGCGAGACGGTGGCCTACGGCGACGTGACGGCCGACGAGGGCCCGCGCCGTGACACCTCGCTGGAGAAGATGGCGGCACTGAAACCCGTCGTCGAGGGCGGCACCATCACCGCCGCCTGCTCCTCGCAGGTCTCCGACGGCGCCGCCGCGATCCTGCTCGCCTCGGAGCGCGCGGTCCGCGAACACGGGCTGACGCCGCGCGCCCGCGTGCACCACCTCTCCGTCCGGGGCGAGGACCCCATCCGGATGCTGTCGGCCCCGATCCCCGCGACGGCGTACGCCCTGAAGAAGACCGGCATGTCCCTCGACGAGATCGACCTCGTCGAGATCAACGAAGCCTTCGCCCCGGTCGTCCTCGCCTGGCTCAAGGAGACCGGAGCCGACCCCGACAAGGTCAACGTCAACGGCGGCGCGATCGCACTGGGCCACCCGCTCGGTGCCACCGGAGCGAAACTGATGACGACGCTCCTGCACGAACTGGAGCGCACCGGCGGCAGGTTCGGCCTCCAGACCATGTGTGAGGGTGGAGGGCAGGCCAACGTCACCATCGTCGAACGGCTCTGATCTGCCCGGCAGTTCACCGAAGAGGTGTCGTCCGGGCCCGGGGCGGGCCCGGACGACACCGGAGCGGCCTCAGCGGACGAGGGAGAAGCCCAGCAGCACCGCTCCGTGCACCTCCACCATGCCGGGCGCCAGGTCGCCGTCGGAGTTCCCGCCGCCGCTGCCGTGCCCGCGCCCGCCGCCGCGCAGCTCCCAGGACTCCGCGTCCACGTCCTGGATGTGCAGCACCGTGCCCAGCTCGACCCCCGCGGCCTCCGCGTACACCTCGGCCTTGCGACGGGCCGCCGCCACCGCCCTGCGGCGCGCCTCGTCGCGGACCGCCGGCTTGTCCCGGACATCGAAGACGACGTCCTCGACCCGGTTGGCGCCCGCCTCGACCGCGTCCACGATCAGCTGCTGGAGGGTGTCGATGGCCTCGGTCTCCACCGCGTACGAAGCCCGGCACCGGTACCCGAGGAACTTGCGGTCGCTGCCGTACCCCTCGTACTCCGAGTTGAGCTTGAGGCGGGAGCCGGACACCGACGCGTCCGGTATGCGGTGCGCGCGCAGCGTCTCCCGCAGCCGGGACACCGCCGCGCCCGCCTCCTGGAAGGCCCGGTCCGGGGAAGGCTCCAGGACATCGATGGTGAGTCTCACCCGCACCAGCTGGGGTTCCAGCCGGACGCTTCCCGCACCGAAGACACTGAGGCCCCACGGCTCGTTGATCGACTGATTCATGCGGGCATTGAAGCACCGGGGTCCGGCAGGGCGCCGAGGGTTTCGTGAGCCTGGGCCATCACGCGGGTGACCAGCTCGGCGCACGACGGCAGGTCCTCGATGACACCCGCGACCTGCCCCGACGCCATCACCCCCAGATCCGTGCGCCCCTCCACCATCGACGCCCGCAGCAGCATGGGGGTGTTGGCGGCGAGCAGGACCTGGCTCCACGTCAGGTCCCGGCCGTGCCTCGTGGCCAGGCCGTCACGGATCAGCCGCGACCAGGACAGTCCGGACAGCCGCCGGAAGCCGGCCGCCCGGCGCACGGCCCGGACCAGCGTCCTCGCCCGGCCCGACCGCTCCAGGGAGTCGACGAGCTCGCTGCGCAGCATGCGGTGCGGCAGCCCGTCGACGGCCCTGGTCACCGTGACGTCCTCGACCGTCGCGGCCAGATACCTCGCCTTCACCGCGTCGGGGACGGTGGAGTCCGAGGTGAGCAGGAAACGGGTGCCCATGGCGATGCCCGCCGCGCCGTACGCCAGCGCGGCCACCAGGCCCCGCCCGTCGTGGAACCCGCCTGCGGCGACGACCGGTATGCGGACCGCGTCCACCACCTGGGGCAGCAGCACCGTCGTCGCCACCTCCCCGGTGTGGCCGCCGCCCTCGCCGCCCTGCACGATCACGGCGTCCGCGCCCCACGCGGCCACCTTCTCCGCGTGCCGCCGGGCGCCGACGGACGGGACGACGACCACGCCGGCCTCCTTCAGCTCGGCGATCAGTTCGCGTGAGGGGGCGAGCGCGAAGGACGCGACGCGGACGCCCTCGTCGATGATGATCCGCACCCGGTCTCCCGCGTCCCCGGCGTCGGCGCGCAGATTCACCCCGAACGGCTGGTCCGTACGGGACTTGACCTCCCGCACGGCTTCCCGCAGCCGGTCGGGCGTCATGGTCGCGGAGGCCAGGACACCCAGCGCACCGGCGTTCGCCGTCGCCGAGACCAGACGGGGGCCCGCAACCCAGCCCATCCCGGTCTGCACGAGGGGGTGGCGGACCCCGACGAGCCGGGTCAGCGCGGTCTCCATCAGCGCCCGTCCCGCCCCGCCGGGGGGACCTCACGGTCCCGCGCCCCGGTCGGGTCGATGACCTCGCGGATCAACTCCAGCTCCCGATCGGTCGGTTCGCGGGTGGACGGCACCTCGTCGGGGACCGTCAGCGCGAAACCCGTGGCCGCCCGCACCTCGTCGACCGTGACACCCGGGTGCACCGAGGCCAGCCGCATCGAGCGGTCGGGCGTCGCGAAGTCGAGGACGGCGAGATCGGTCACCACGCGCGGCAGGCGGTGGAAGCGGGCGGCGCTCGGACCCGCGGCGGCGGCACGGTCGTACCCCACGCCGCACACCATGTCGACCCGCTCGACGAAGACGCGCGGAGAGTGCTTCGGGATCCAGTAACTCGTCGCATTGTTCAGGGTGTTGACCGGGGCGCCGCGCACGCCCAGCAGCTGGCGCGCAGGGCGCTCCCAGTCGCCGATGCGGGAGATGTTCTGGTTGCCGAAGCGGTCGATCTGGCTCGCGCCCATCATCACGTGACGGCGCCCGCCGGTGACCGCCGTCAGATGCCGGCGGTAGGGCAGCCAGCCCTCGGGCGTGCCGTCGGGGCCGACGAGCATGGCCTCGCCGTCGGTGAGCAGCAGGTCGGGCGAGAAGGTGCGCCGGGCGAGGCGAGCGGCGATCGAGGGGATCAGGCCCATGGGGCTGGCGAGCACCTCGCCGTCGCCCCGCCAGGCCTCGGCGCAGGCGATCACGCAGTACTCGGCGCGGGTCGTCCTCACGGGGTCCCTTCCTTCTGCCAGGCCTGGACGGCGCGTTGATAGGCGTGTTCGTCGCCGCTGAGGAAGCGCTCGGCGAACTCGGCGTGCCCAGTGGTCGCGTACAGCTTCTGGAAGGCCTCGTCGCGTCCGTAGTCGGGGACGCAGGAGGTGAAGTGCGCGCCGTTCGGCGTCTCCACGACGCCCGTCACGCTCGACCGCTGGAGCAGCAGCGTCTGCGGGGCGCCCTCCTTGATGAGGTCCGCCGTGTCGACGATCCGCTCGCAGGAGACGTACGCCGCGTCCGCCGCCTCGCAGAACAGGTCGTCGAAGTACGGGTCGGGGCCCAGATACTGGCCGTTGCCCAGGCGGTCCGCGCGGTTCATGTGGACCAGGGCCGCGTCGAGGCGCAGCGCGGGCATGGCGACGAACTCCTCGCGCACTCCCGTGGACGGGTCGGCGTACGGCGACGTGACCGTCCGCAGGCCCCGGCCGACCCGCAGGACGTCCGAGCCGAGGCCCGCCCGCACCGGCAGGAACGGCAGCCTGTTCGCGGCGGCGTGCAGCCCCCACATGAACATCGCCTCGTCGACCTCCGTCAGCTCGATGGCACCGCTCTCCCGCGCCGCGCGGTAGTGCGGTTCGAGGGGGATCGAGTCGAGGGTGACGAAGGCGGTGACGAGCTTGCGGATGCGTCCGGCGGCGGCCAGCAGGCCCACGTCCGGGCCGCCGTACGACACGACGGTGAGGTCCGTGACCGCGGTACGGAGCAGGGCTCTGACCAAAGCCATCGGCTTGCGGCGTGCGCCCCAGCCGCCGATGCCCAGGGTCATCCCGCTCTCCAGACGGGCGACGGCCTGATCCGCGGACATGGTCTTGTCGGTCACTGGACGGCCTCCTCGCCGAAGGTGGCGCGGACGCGGTCGGCCACCCCGCTGAGGCTGGCCTCGAAGGTGAAGCCCTGCTCGAAGCGGTAGCTGCGGCGCACGTCGACGGGGTCGATGCCGTTGATCGCCGCCTTGGCGAGGCGGATGAGCCGGCCGTCCTTGGCGGCTATCTCGCGGGCCAGCTCCAGCGCGGCTGCACGCAGCCGCTCCCGCCCGACGACCCGCCACACGGAGCCGTGCGCGTGCAGTTCGGCCGCACTCGCCGTGCGTGAGGTGTAGTACAGCGCCCGCATCAGGTGCTGCGGGACCAGCCGGGCCAGATGCGTGGCCGCGCCGAGCGCGCCCCGGTCCAGCTCGGGGAGGCCGAAGGTGGCGTCCTCGCTGGCCACGATCGCGTCGGCGTTCCCCACGAGGCCTATGCCGCCGCCCAGGCAGAAGCCGTGCACCGCGGCCACGACCGGAACCTCGCACTCGTACACCGCGGCGAAGGCCTCCGCACAGCCGCTGTTGGCGCCGAGGAGCGCGCTGTGGCCGTCCCGGTCGCGCTGCATCTCCTTGATGTCGACTCCCGCGTTGAACCCGCGTCCCTCGGCCGTCAGCACCACACAGCGATGGCCGGGGTCGCGGCCCGCCGCGCGGATCGCGTCGGCCAGGGCGAACCAGCCGCTGACCGGCAGCGCGTTCACCGGGGGGAAGTCGACCGTGACGACGGAAATCCCCTTTTCCGGGGACGAGGTGGAGACACCCATGGGCGCATCAGCTACCTTTCCACCAAACGTTTGTTAGGTGCAATCTCGAAGCTAGCAGCGAATGCATCCGCGCGGGAGGCCCTGTGGACAACCTGGATCGCGACGGCAGGACGGTCGTCGTCACCGGCGGCACCCGTGGTGTCGGGGCCGGGATCGCGAGGGCCTTCGCGCGGACCGGCGCGCGGGTCGTGGTCTGCGCCCGCAGACCGCCCGAAGTCCCGCTGGAGGGCATCGACTTCGTCCCCGTCGACCTGCGCGACACGGCCGCCGTCCACACCTTCTTCGACGCCCTGCCGCAGCTCGACGTGCTGGTCAACAACGCGGGCGGCGCCCCCTACCGGCCGCTGGCACAAGCGGACGCGGCACGGCACGCCCGGGTGATCGAGCTCAACCTCACCGTGCCGCTCTCCGCCTCGCTCGCCGCGTACGAGCACCTCAGGCGGTCCGGGGGCTCCATCGTGATGATCGGCAGCGTGAGCGGGACGCGGCCGTCCCCCGGGTCGGCGGCGTACGGCGCGGCCAAGGCGGGTCTGGAGAACCTCGCCCGCTCGATGGCCGTCGAATGGGCCCCCGACATCCGGGTCAACACCTTGGTCGTCGGCATGGTCCGCACCGAGCTGGCCCGTCTGCACTACGGCGGGGAGGACGGGGTCGCGGCCGTCGCCGGCACGGTCCCGCTGGGCCGCCTCGCCCGGCCCTCGGACGTCGGGGAGGCCGCCGTCTTCCTCGCGTCGGACGCCGCCGCGTACATCAGCGGGGCCTCGCTCCTCGTCCACGGCGGCGGGGAGCGGCCGGCGTTCCTGGACGCCGCGACGGTCAACAAGGAGAGGGGAGACGTGCGATGAGCGAACGGCGGCTGTGCGAAGAGCGGGTCGTCGTCGTCACGGGAGCGGGCCGCGGGCTCGGGAGGGCGCACGCCCTCGCGTTCGCCGCCGAGGGTGCCCGGATCGTGGTGAACGACCTCGGCGTCGGCCTCGACGGCACGCCGGGGGTGGGGGGTCCGGCCGCGCGGGTGGCCGAGGAGATCCGAGCGGCGGGCGGCGAAGCGGTGGCGCACGGCGGCGACATCGCAACCGCCGAGGGCGCCGCGTCGCTGGTCCGTACCGCCCTGGAGACGTACGGCCGCCTCGACACCCTCGTCAACAACGCCGGGTTCCTGCGCGACCGGATGCTCGTCAACCTCGAAGAGGACGACTGGGACGCCGTGACGCGCGTCCACCTGAAGGGGCACTTCCTGCCGTTGAAGCACGCGGCGGCGCACTGGCGCACCGAGGCCAAGGCGGGACGGACCCCGTCGGCCCGCGTCGTCAACACCAGCAGCGGGGCCGGGCTCCTGGGCTCGGTGGGGCAGGGCAACTACAGCGCGGCCAAGGCGGGGATCGTCGGGCTGACCCTCGTCGCCGCCGCGGAGCTGGGGCGCTACGGGGTCCAGGTCAACGCGATCGCCCCGGCGGCCCGTACGCGGATGACCGAGCGGACGTTCGCCGAGACCATGGCCGCGCCCGGGACCGGGTTCGACGCCATGGCCCCCGAGAACGTCTCGCCGCTCGTCGTCTGGCTGGGCTCGGCCGCCAGTGCCGGGGTCACCGGCCGGGTCTTCGAGACCGAAGGCGGGCGGATCACGGTGATGGAGGGCTGGCGGCCGGGTCCGAGCGCGGACAAGGGCGCGCGCCGCACCCCGTCGGAGGCGGGCGAGACGGCGCTGGAACTGCTGGCGGCGGCGCAGACGCCCGGCGTGGTGTACGGATCGGGGTAGCGCGGCCCGCCGGCGCGTCGTGACCCGGGCTCCTGGGTGCTACCGGCCCTCCAGGAGGGCGGCGATCTCCGCGTGGCCCGTTTCGCGGTCGTCGCCGGCGAAGGGGTGGCCCTGCGCGTCGAGGAGCTGGACCTCGACGACCGTCCGGCCGTCCTGCCGTGAGAGGTGGGTGGTGGACGGGTGTCCCGCGCCGTGGGTCAGGGTCAGCCCCGCGAGGAGCTCGGCCGCCACGTCCAGGGTGAGCTGGCGGCGGGCCTCCGCCAGCGCCTCGCGCCTGCCCCCCGCGCCTCGCGCGAGAAGGGCGCGGACGCAGCCGGGGGAGCCCCGGTGGGCGGCGGCCACCAGCGGGGCCTCGCCCTGGGGGCCGGGCCGGTCCGGGTCGGCGCCCGCGGCGAGGAGTGCCTCGGCGACCGCGGAGTGGCCGCGCCTGAGCGCCCAGGTGAGGGCGGTGAATCCGAAGGCCTCCACCGTGTCGGGCCCGGCCCCGGCCGCGAGCAGGGCGTGCACCACTTCGGTGTGCCCGCCGCAGGCCGCGCCGCACAGCGGGGCGTCGGTGCCCTGGCTCAGCCGGTCCGGGTCGGCACCGGACACGAGCAGCAGCCGTACGATGCCGGGCTGATCGCTCACCGCCGCCAGGTACAGCGCCGTCTGACCGTCCTCGTCCACCGACTCGGGGCTCGCTCCGGAGCGCAGCGACCGAACGACCGCGTCCTCGTCACCCTCGTACACAGCGGTGAAGAGGCGCGCCGTGAGGTCGTTCGTGCTCATCCTTCGACCCTCGCGCGCGAAGGAGGCGCGAGGCAAAGGCTTTTGAGGTGTGCTGTCTCACCCCTCGCTCTTCCTGGCACGTGACTCACCCGTCACGTGTCGCACTCCAGCACCGTCCTGCACAGCGTGCAGCGGGCCCGTACCCGGCCGCGTACCGGGACCCTGATCCGCTGGTGGCAGGTGGGGCAGGGGAAGGAGACGCGCAGGGGGCCCTGGCGGTCGGGCGTGAAGGAGTAGGGGGCGCCGGGCCGGTGGGCCGAGGAGTGGTGGTCCTGCGCGTAGCGGCGGTCCTTCGCGTAGCGGTGGCGGCCCGCCCAGCCTGCCGCGGTGAGCGGCGGCTGCTGCTCGTCGCGGCGGGCCTGCGCCATGCCCTTGGTGTACGCCGTGTAGGCCTGCGGGCTGGTGAACCAGACGGAGGGGTCCTCCCCGAAGAGGAGGGCGCGTTTGGCGAGGACGTACCCGAACTCCTCCGGGGTGAGGTAGCCGAGCTTCTGCGAGGACGCCGCGTCCTCGCGGTAGGCGTCGAGGAGGAGCCAGCCCGCTCCCAGGTAGGCCGCGGCCGTGTCGGTGAGGATCTCGTTGTCGCGGGTGCCGGGGAAGGCGAGGTCGAGACGGTGCAGATAGACGTGCATCACCTCGTGGGCGAGCGCGGCCCCGATGTCCCTGCGGTGGGTGCGGAAGCGGTCGTTGAGGTCGACGAAGTACTCGGGTCCCGCGGCGAGCTCGACGTTCGCCGCGTGGGTCATCTCGCGGAAGCCGATGATCATCCGGGCGTCGGGCAGCCGGTAGTGCCGGACCATCTCGCGGGCCACGCGCTGCGCGCCGAGGTGCAGGTCGTCGGTGTCGGCGAAGGCGACGTCCGCGGGGGCGACGCTGGCCGCGAACGTGTGGATCGTGTCGTACGAGAGCCGTCTGTACAGCGCGGTGATCGAGGCCCGCACCGTGTCCAGATGCGGGTATCCGTGCTCGACGGGACCGCCGTTCGCCACGTCCGCACCCCCTGAAGACGCCGGAATCGACTTCCACTCTAAGCGGGGTTCCCTCCCGATGACGTGGAGTGCGCGGGCGCCCGGCGCCGTGTCTGGCCGGAATCCGGTCCTTGCCCCTGCCGTGCCCGGGTCCTCATAATCCGCACAGCTTGGCAGGAGCATGCCAGGACATTTCGGCGTGGCTTCCGCCCGGCGTTCAACCCCCCACGAAAGGAAGCGCGTTGAAGTCTCTCAAGAAGCACGGCGTCACCAGAAGACTGCTCGCCGTCGCCGCGGTGGCGCTCGCCGCCGCGTCCCTCCAGCCGCTGTCCGCCCAGGCCGCCCCCGCGCCCGTGGTCGGCGGGACCCGCGCCGCCCAGGGCGAGTTCCCGTTCATGGTCCGCCTGTCCATGGGCTGCGGCGGCGCCCTGTACACCAAGAGCATCGTCCTGACCGCCGCGCACTGTGTGGACGGCTCGGGCAACAACACCTCCATCACCGCCACCGCCGGGGTCGTCGACCTGCAGAGCAGCAGCGCGATCAAGGTCAAGTCGACGAAGGTGCTCCAGGCGCCCGGCTACAACGGCAAGGGCAAGGACTGGGCCCTCATCAAGCTCGCCAGGCCGATCGAGCAGCCCACCCTGAAGATCGCCACCACCACGGCGTACAACAACGGGAACTTCACCGTCGCGGGCTGGGGCGCCACCCGCGAGGGCGGCGCCCAGCAGCGCTACCTGCGCAAGGCCACCGTCCCCTTCGTCGACGACGCCACCTGCCAGCGGGCGTACGGCAGCGATCTCGTCCCCGGTGACGAGATCTGTGCCGGGTTCGTCCAGCAGGGCGGGGTCGACACCTGCCAGGGCGACTCCGGCGGGCCCATGTTCCGCAAGGACGACACGGGCGCGTACATCCAGGTCGGGATCGTCAGCTGGGGCCAGGGCTGCGCGGAGCCGGGCTACCCCGGCGTCTACAGCGAGGTCTCCACGTTCGCGGCCGACATAGCCCGCGCGGCATCCGGGCTGTAGCCGTCGCCGCACCTCGTGCGGTGCGGGCGCCCGTGACCGGGTCGCGGGCGCCCGTCCGGGAGCGAAAGGCGTTCGGCCACCACCCCCGCGCGCTGCGATACTCCCGGCCATGACCGCCCAGCAGCCCACCGGCCCCGCCCAGCAGCCCACCTCCACCGCGTCGTTGGAGGTGGGAGCCAAGGACGCGGCGCTGGAGCGGCGGCTCGACGACGAGCTCACCGCGTTCAACGCGGAGGCGACCGGAGCCGGCACTCCCCAGCCGCTCTCGGTCCGCGTCACCGACGAGGCAGGGGACCTGGTGGGCGGACTGACCGCCTGGGTCTGGGGAAGCTGCTGCGCCGTCGACATGCTCTGGGTGCGCGAGGACCAGCGGCACGCCGGCTGGGGCAGCAAGCTGCTGAAGGCCGCCGAGGAGGAGGGCGCGCGGCGCGGCTGCACCGAGGTGATCGTCTCCTCCTTCACCTTCCAGGCCCCCGACTTCTACCGCGGGCACGGCTACCGAGAGACGGGCCGCACGGAAGGCATCCCGGGCGGCCATCAGGACGTGCACTTCCACAAGGAGCTGAAGGCGCCGGTCGGTTAGTCCAACTCCTCTTTCTCCTTTGTCCATGGGCACGTTCACCTCACCGGCGCAGGCTGACGGCACCGATCGCAGCTCCCAGGAGGAGTGCCTTGCAACCCTCAGCCATGCCCTCGCCCGCATTCGCCCCCACGCGCCGCGCGGTCTTCGCGGCGGGCGCCGCCGCCGGAGCCGGGGCCGCACTCGGCGCGGCCGGTCCGGCCTCCGCCGAGGCCACCGCCCCCGGCGCGGACCTCGTCCTGCGCTCCCACGCCCTCGACGTCCGGGTCGCCGCCGGATTCCCGCGGATCGTCTCCTACACCGACCGCGCGACCGGCGCCGTCCTGCACGCCCAGGAGGACGAGGTCACCTCCGTCCTCGTCGACGGCACCGAGCGGACCCCGACGGTCACCGCCACGGCCGACGGCGACGCGGTCGCGTACCGGCTCGTCTTCGACGGCGGCACCACGATCGACGCCGAGATCGCCGTCACGGGCCGGCGGGTGACCTGGCGGATCACGAAGATCACCGAAACCGCCGCGCTGCCCGTCGGCACGCTGCGCATCCCCGGCCTCGCCCTGCTCTCCGTCCGCAGCGACCAGCCCGGCGCGCAACTCCTCGCCGCCAGGATCCAGTTGGACAAGTCCAAGAGCGGCGACACACTCGTCGTCCCGGCCCGCGACACCCCGGCGGAGGCGGCGACCGGATGCGCGTACGCCGTCGTCGCGCACCACGGCCTCGCGGGCGCCGTAGAGACCAACACGGTCTACGACAAGCCCGACGGCACCAGCTCGTGGGAGAACGGCCGGCTGTGGCGGCAGACCGTCCGCAAGGAGCCGGCAGGCGGAGCCGACGGCTACGTCAAGGCCCAGCTCGTCCCCGGCGAGTGGACCCACCGGGCCGCGACGGCGACCGACACCGAGCCGCTCCCGTACGCCACCGTGATCGTCACCGGCGACCGCAACGGCGACGGCGTGATCGACTGGCAGGACGCCGCGATCGCCTTCCGGGACATCATGGTCGACCCGCTCGGTGCCGACGGCACGTACCGCCGTGTCGTGCCGCACATCCCGTTCAACTTCGCCTCACAGGCCACCCATCCGTTCCTCGCCACGCTCGACGACGTCAAGCGGATCTCCCTGGCGACCGACGGGCTCGGGCAGTTCACCCTCCTCAAGGGCTACCAGTCCGAGGGGCACGACTCCGCCCATCCCGACTACGCGGGCAACCACAACAAGCGCGCCGGCGGTCTCGCCGATCTCAACACCCTGGTCGCCGAGGGCAGGAAGTGGAACAGCGACTTCGCCGTCCACGTCAACGCCACCGAGTCCTACCCGGTCGCCCACGCCTTCTCCGAGACCCTGGTCGACAAGACCGATGAGCAGTGGGACTGGCTGGACCGGTCGTACCGGATCGACCAGCGCCGCGACCTCGTCTCCGGCGACATCGTCAGGCGCTTCGCCGACCTGCGCGCGGAGACGCACCCGGCCCTCAACTCCCTGTACATCGACGTCTTCCGCGAGTCCGGCTGGACCTCCGACCGCCTCCAGCGCGCCCTGCGCGAGCAGGGCTGGCACGTCACCTCCGAGTGGGGCCACGGCCTGGAGCGCTCCAGTCTGTGGTCGCACTGGGCGACCGAGACGGACTACGGCCCGGACACCTCGCGCGGGATCAATTCCCGGCTCATCCGCTTCGTCCGCAATCACCAGAAGGACGTCTTCGCCGACAAGTGGCCCACCCTGCTGGGCATCGCCCGCATGGGCAACTTCGAGGGCTGGACCGGCAAGACCGACTGGAACTCCTTCTACGCGCTGATCTGGACGCACTCCCTGCCCGCCAAGTACCTCCAGGCCCAGCCGATCAGCACATGGGGCGAGCACACGATCACCTTCTCCGGGCCGGGCGGCACCTCGGTCTCCGACACGGACGGCGTACGCCGCATCACGACCGACGGCCGGCTCGTCTACGACGGCGGCGCCTATCTGCTGCCCTGGGACCCGAAGAAGCCCACGAGGCTCTACCACTACAACCCGGCGGGCGGCAGCGGCGAGTGGCGGTTGCCGCGCGACTGGGAAGGCCTCTCCCGGGTCGCCCTGTACCGGCTCACCGACCAGGGCCGGGTGTTCGTCGCCGACGTCCCCGTGCGCGACGGCCGGATCACCCTCGACGCCGAGCCCGCCCAGCCGTACGTCGTGTACCGTACCCGCGTGGCCCAGCCCCCCGCCCCCCGCTGGGGACAGGGCACCCCGCTGTACGACCCCGGCTTCAACTCGGGCTCCCTGAAGGGCTGGACGGTCAGCGGGCCGGCCTCCGTGGTGCGCAGCGGCCTCGGCGACCACGAGCTGGTGATCGCCCCCGGCGGAGCCGCCACGGTCTCCCAGCGGCTCACCCGCCTCAGACCCGGCCAGTACGCCGCGTCCGTGCAGGTCGAGGTCGGCGAGAGCGCCGACGGCAGCCGCAGGGCGTCCCTGCGGGTCCGCACCGCCGACGGCGTCACCGCGGCCAACTGGACCGACACCTCGACCGCGGGCAACTTCGTCGCCGCCGACCGCAAGCACGGGACCCGCTTCCAGCGGATGTTCACCTGGTTCACCGTGCCCGAGGGCGGCGGGCCCGTCGAGCTCGCCCTGTGCGCCGCCGCCGGGCAGGCACGGGTGCGGTTCGACAACGTACGGGTCGTGCCCGCCCGGCGCCCGGCGAAGCGAGGGACGCTGGTCTTCGAGGACTTCGAGGACGTCCCGCAGGGCTGGGGCCCCTTCGTGAAGGGCGACGCGGGCGGGTCCACCGACCCGCGCACCCACATCGCCCAGCGGCATGCGCCGTTCACACAGCGGAGCTGGAACGGCAAGGCGATCGACGACGTCGTCGACGGCTCCGAGTCGCTCAAGTCACGCGGCGAGAACGACGGGCTGGTCTACCGGACCGTGCCGCACACCGTCCGGTTCACGCCGGGGCGCCGCTACCGGGTCTCGTTCCGTCACGAGAACGAGAAGGCCGGCCAGTACGCCTGGATCACCGCCGTCGACCGGGGAGCGGCGACGACCGAGCTCGAACGGACCGTCCTCCCCGTCGCCACCGAACCGACGCTGCACGCCTACGAGTTCACGGCGCCCGCCGACGGCGAGGCCTGGGTGGGGCTGCGCAAGACCGGGGACGACGGTACGGCCGAGTTCGTGCTCGACTCGTTCGAGGTCGGCGAGGCCGGCTGAGCGGCCGCCTCCAGCTCCAGCACCCGCACCTCGTTCACCCCCTCCCGCAGCACGGGACCGGGCACGTACAGCGCGTGCTGCGGGCCGACGGACCAGTAGCGTCCCAGACAGAAACCGTTGACCCACACGAACCCCCGGGTCCAGCCCGGGAGTTCGAGGAAGGCGTCCCCGGCGCCGCGCACCTCGAAGGTGCCGCGGTACAGGCCGGGGGCGCCGCCCCGGGGAAGCGGGCCGAACGGCACCGCCTCCACGTCGTCCAGCGCGTCCAGCCGCAGCCCCCGCGCCCGCACACCGTGCAGGTACTGCCGCTCGTGCAGCACGCCCCCGGTGATGCCCTTCGGCTCACCCGTGCGCGGCCCGTAGTTGACCCGCCCCAGGGACTCCACCCACAGCTCCACCCGGGCGGGCCCCGCGACCGGGTCCTTCAGCTGTGCGGAGTCCTCGCCGAGCACCCCGGCCGCCACCCCGTCGACGTACACCAGCGCCAGGTCGCGCAGCCCGCGCACGGTCAGCGGGTACGGCCGCCGCGGGCCGGGCACGCTCACCTCGTACTTGACCAGCCCCTGGTCGACGTCCAGGTCCTCGAACGTGGGCGGGACCGCGTACTCGCCCCCCGCGCCACCGAGCGTCTCCAGCAGCGTGTCCCGCGAGGCCCACTCCCCGAGGACGACCGGTGTGGCGGCACCGAGCGGCCCGGGGGCCGGCGGCACGTCCGGCAGCGGCCCGTCCGCATAGCCGGCGAGGATCTCCCGGAACCGCCAGAACTTCTCCGTGGGGCGCCCCAGTTCGTCGACCGGCGCGTCGTAGTCGTACGAGGTGACGTCCGGCTCCAGCGGCCCGTCGTGCAGTGCGCCACCGCCCCGGTTGGCGCCCGCCCAGCCCGCGAAGCTGGTGCCGCCGTGCGCCATGTAGAGGTTGACCGAGGCCCCGCACTCCAGGATCTCCCGCAGGGCGTCCGCCGCGTCGCCGGGATCGCGCACCACGTGCCCGGCGCCCCAGTGGTCGAACCAGCCGCACCAGAACTCCATGCACATCAGCGGACCCGTCGGCCGGTGCCGGCGCAGCGTCGCGAAGGCCTCCCGGGCGTGCGAGCCGAAGTTCGCGGTGGCCAGGACGCCGGGGACCGAGCCGCCGGTGAGCATGTGATCCTCGGGGCCGTCCGAGGTGAACAGCGGGACGCTCACGCCCGTGGCGCGCAGCAGATCCGCGAGCCGGCGCAGATACACCTGGTCGGAGCCGTAGCTGCCGTACTCGTTCTCGACCTGCACCATCAGAACCGGGCCGCCGCGGTCGATCTGCCGGGGCACGACCTGGGGCAGCAGCCGCCGGAACCAGCGCTCCACGTGCCCCAGGTACTCCTCGTCGCGGGTGCGGAGCCCGCCCGACAGCCAGTGCGGCAGCCCGCCGTTGTCCCACTCCGCGCAGATGTACGGCCCGGGCCGCACGATCGCCCACAGCCCGGCCTCGGCGGCCGCGTCCAGGAAACGGCCCAGCTGCTCCACGTCCCGGAAGCCGCCGGGGCGCGGCTCGTGGAGATTCCACGGCACGTACGTCTCCACACAGTTCAGCCCCATCGCCCGCAGCATCCCCAGGCGATGCGCCCACTGCTCCTCGTGCACCCGGAAGTAGTGCAGTGCGCCGGACAGCAGCCGCACCGGGCAGCCGTCCAGCAGGAAATCCGTGTCCCCCACCGTGAACTCGCTCATGGCCACCACGATCAGCTCTGGCGGCAGTGGCGTCCATGGACAAAGATCGTCGCTGATTGGACGCAAGAGGCGGCCGGACAGGCGGGAGGTAAGCGGATGTACCACACCTGGATGCGCTATTTCACCCCGAGTCCCGTCCACCACCGGCTCGGCCTCGCCTGCCTCGGCGTCGGCCTCCAGCACGGCGAGCTGCCTGCCGTCGGCCCTCGCACCCTCGACCATCACGTGGCCGTCGTGATCGGCGCCGGCAGCGGCTGGTACCGAACTCCCGACGGGCACCGCCATCCCGTCACCGCGCCCGCCCTGATCTGGCTCACCCCCGGAGTGCCGCACCACTACGGGCCCGACCCGAGCTGGGACGAATGCTTCGTCGACTTCACGGGACCCGCGGCAGCCACGTACACCGAACTCGGCTACATCGAACCCGGCCGGCCCGTCGTGCCCCTCTCCGACGCGGCCGCCGCCCGCGCCGTCGTGGGCCGTGTCGCGCGCGCCGCCCGCCGCGGCAACCCCCTGCTGGAGGTGGAGACGGGCGCGGCCGTCCACGAGCTCCTCGTCGCCCTGCGCCGCGCCCGCGCCGACCTCGCCCCCGACGGCGACGAGGTCCTCCAGGCCCTCGCCCGCGACGCGTTCAAGGCGATGTCCGTCGCCGACCACGCCGCCCGGCACGGCATGACCCCCGCCGAACTGCGCAGTGCCGTGCGCCGTGGCGCGGGATGCAGTCCCAAGGACTATCTCCTCGGCATCCGCCTGGGACGCGCCAAGGAGCTCCTGGCCGCCACCGAACTCCCGGTCGCCGCAGTCGCCCGCCGCGTCGGCTACGACGACCCCGCCTACTTCTCCCGGCTGTTCACCCGGCGCGTCGGCATGGCTCCCGTCCGCTTCCGGGCGCAGCAGGGACGGACCGTCCCCGGGGGCTGGAGCGACCGGATCCCCGACCCCGACGATCCGCCCATGATCGAGCGGCCGCAGGCCACGTAGGGTGGGACCTCATGACCACGAGCAAGCCCCAGGAAGTCGACCCCGCCGTCAGCGCCGAACTCTCCCGGCTGCGCGACAGCATCGACAACATCGACGCCGCTGTCGTGCACATGCTCGCCGAGCGTTTCAAGTGCACCCAGCAGGTCGGACACCTCAAGGCCGCCCACCAGCTCCCGCCCGCGGACCCGTCCCGCGAGGCCCAGCAGATCGAGCGGCTGCGCAGGCTGGCCGAAAGCGCCAAGCTGGATCCGGCCTTCGCCGAAAAGTTGCTGAATTTCATCATTGCCGAGGTCATCCGGCACCACGAGCGCATCGCGGACGACGCGGGAGGCGTCGCGGCGGACGCGGGGGAGTGACACCGGGCGGTCCGAGCGTGCATCCTGCTGAACACTCCGTGCCGGGTACACGCCGGGCACATGCCGGGAACAAGAGCACGCGCCGAACACACGCCCAGCACGCCCTGCCGGGCACTCGCTGTCAGGCCACGGGCGCAGTCCGTGAGTCCGTACGGGCATAAGCTGTACGCCCAACCGAGGGGACGTCGGGCCATGCCGTCGGATGCCAAGATCCTCATCGTCGACGACCACGAAGACACGCTGTACGCCCTGGAGAGCGCCCTGGCACCGCTGGGCTACCAGGTGGCGCGGGCCACCAGCGGCGACGAGGCGCTCAAGGAAGTCCTGCGCGGCCAGGTGGGGCTGCTCCTCCTCGACGTGCGCATGCCCGGCGTCAGCGGCCTCGACGTGGTGCGCTACATGCGCCGGGTGGAGCAGACCCAGCACATCCCGATCATCCTGCTCACCGGCTTCGGCCCCGACGCCGAACTCACGTCCACCGCCTTCGGCCTCGGCGTCGCCGACCTCGTCATGAAACCCATCGACCCCTGGGCGCTGCGCACCAAGGTCCGCTACCTGTTCGACAGCCACCGGCGCCACCGGGCCCTGGAGGAGGAACTGCGCGAACTGCGCGCACAGGCCAAGGACGCCGGCCCGCGCGGCGCCGGCCCGGTCCTGCCCCGCCCGGACACCCGCTTCCCCGTCCAGCGCGAGCCCCGCAACGGCACACTGGAGCAGGGCCGCACCCCGTAGGCCCCCGCTCCGCGGGACGAGGACCGCGGTGTGGAGCGGGAGGCGAGTGGCGGGGTGCATATGCCGCGTACCGGACCACCTCTGTGCCCTGTCGGAGCCATCAGGCAGCATGTCCTCATGTCCGTACTGACGCGCGATGAAGCGCAGACCCGTGCCAAGCTCCTCGACGTCCACCACTACGGGATCGAACTCGACCTGACCCGCGGGGACGAGACCTTCGATTCCCGGACCGTCATCCGGTTCACCGCCCGCACCGACGCGGACACCTTCGTCGAGCTGAAGCCCGCCGAGCTGCGCTCCGTCACCCTCGACGGGCAGTCCCTCGCCCCGGAGACCCTGGCCGAGAACCGCCTGCCCCTCGAAGGCCTGACCGCGGGCGAGCACGAGCTGCGCGTCGACGCCGTCATGCGCTACTCCCGCACCGGCGAGGGCATGCACCGCTTCACCGACCCCACCGACGGCGAGACCTACGTCTACACCCAGCTGTTCATGGAGGACGTCCAGCGCGTCTTCGCCGCCTTCGACCAGCCCGACCTGAAGGCCGTCTTCGAGCTCTCCGTCACCGCCCCCGAGGGCTGGACCGTCCTCGCCAACGGCGTCACCGAGCACCTCGGCAACGGCCGCTGGACGGCCGCCCCCACGCCGCTGGTCTCCACCTACCTCGTCGCCGTCGCCGCGGGCCCCTGGCACTCCGTGCGCACCGAGCACCGCGGCCTTCCCTTCGGCATCCACTGCCGGCGCTCCCTCGCCCCGTACCTGGACGCCGACGCGGACGAGATCCTCGACGTCACCCGCGCCTGCTTCGACCGCTACCACGAGAAGTTCGACGAGCCCTACCCCTTCGACTCCTACGACCAGGCGTTCGTCCCCGAGTTCAACGCCGGTGCCATGGAGAACCCCGGGCTCGTCACCTTCCGCGACGAATTCGTCTACCGCTCCGCCGTCACCGACACCGAGCGGCAGACCCGCGCCATGGTCATCGCCCACGAGATGGCCCACATGTGGTTCGGCGACCTGGTCACCCTGCGCTGGTGGGACGACATCTGGCTGAACGAGTCCTTCGCCGAGTACATGGGCTACCAGACCCTCACCGAGGCCACCCGCTTCACCGACACCTGGACCGATTTCGGTGTCGCCCGCAAGTCCTGGGGCTACGACGCGGACCAGCGCCCCTCCACCCACCCCGTCGCCCCCGACCCGGACGCCGTCCCCGACACCGCGTCCGCCATGCTCAACTTCGACGGCATCTCCTACGCCAAGGGCGCCTCCGCCCTGCGCCAACTGGTGGCCTGGCTCGGCGAGAAGGACTTCCTCGCCGGCATCAACACCCACTTCGCCCGCCACAAGTTCGGCAACGCCACCCTCGCCGACTTCATCGACAACCTCGCCTCCGCCACCGAGCGCGACGTGCACGCCTGGGCCGACTCCTGGCTGCGCACCACCGGCGTCGACACCCTCGTCCCCACGATCACCGCGGCGGCCGACGGCGGCCACACCCTGACCGTCGAGCACCGCGGCAGCCGCCCGCACCGCATCGCCGTCGGCCTCTACGACCCGGACCTGTCCGACGGGGGCCGCCTCACCCTGCGCGAGCGCCTCGAACTGGACGTGCCGCAGGCCGAGCCGGTGGCCATCGGCAAGCGGCCGGCCCTGCTCCTCCTGAACGACGGGGACCTCTCGTACGCCAAGGTCCGCTTCGACGCCGAGTCGTTCCGGGCCGTGCGCGGCTCGCTGTCGGGCCTGCCCGACCCGCTCACCCGCGCGGTCGTGTGGAACGCCCTGCGGGACGCCGTGCGCGACGGCGAACTGCCCGCCATGGCCTACGTCGAGGCCGCCCGCGGCCACCTCCCGCACGAGACGGACCTCGCCCTCGTCCAGGGGGTCCTGTCGTTCGCGACCGCCCAGGTCGCCGACCGGTTCGTGTCCGCCGAGGAGCGGCCCGCCGCGCTCGCCACCCTCACCGACCTGTGCCGCGACCTGATCCGCCGCACGGAGGACGGGTCCCACCCGGGGCTGCGCCTGACCGCCGTACGCCACTTCATCGACGTCGCGGCCCACCCCGACACCATCAGTGCCTGGTTCTCCGAGGGCACCGTGCCCGGCGGCCCGGAGCTCGACCCGGAGCTGCGCTGGCGCATCCTCGGCCGGCTCGCCGTGCTCGGTGCCGTCGACGACGCCGTCATCGACGCCGAACTCGTCCAGGACCCGAGTGCCACCGGCCAGGAGGGCGCCGCCCGCTGCCGGGCCGCGCTGCCCGACCCGGAGGCCAAGCGCAGGGCGTGGGAGGAGATGTTCACCACCGACGACCTGTCCAACTACCTGTTCACCGCCACCGCCCAGGGCTTCTGGCAGCCCGAACAGGCCGAGCTCGTAAGGGAGTACGTCGAGCGGTACTGGCCCGACGCGGTGGCCGTCGCCGCGCGCCGCGGTCCCGCGATCGCCGAGGCGGCGGGGCGCTGGGCGTTCCCCGTGCACGCGATCTCCGACCGGACGCTGGCGCTGGGCGAGGCATGTCTGCGGGACGCCGAGCCCATTCCGGCGCTGCGGCGCAAGCTCGCGGACCAACTCGACGATCTCGCACGGGCGCTGCGGGTCCGCGAGGCATGATCCCGGGAAATCCGTGCCCGCCCCGAGGGCGGGCACGGACGTCTCGTCCCCGGGCGCCGGCCGTGCCGCTCCCCGGCCCGTCCGGCACCTGAGGAGCGCCGAGCACCGGGCGGACCGGGGCGGTGGAGCGCGCAGGGCCCGCGGGCGGACCGCGTCGCGTAGCACCCCGGCCGCCCCGACACATTTCCTCCGCACGGCAGTACCCCCTTTCGGGTCGGATCGTTGTCCCATACGGGCGCGCCGACCCGAAACGCGTACACCCTGGGAATCGCCCCGCCGCGCGCCCACCGGAGGACACCCCATGAGCACGCCGCCCCTCGCCTCAGGTCCCGAAGGTCCCGGCGCTCTGCGGCCACTGCTCGACACCGTCCTCGACGCCCTGGGCGAGGGCGCGGCGGCCCGCGGGGGCCCGCTGCCCGCCGGGGGCCCGGAGGCGGTCGCGCGGCATGTGCGCGACGCGGTGGGCGAGGTGCTGCCCCGGGAGGGGCGCGAGGACGCCCTGCGCGTGCTGGTGCGCGCCCTGGCGGCGGGCGCGGCCGACCCCGCCGACCCGCTGTGCGCCGCCCACCTGCACTGCCCGCCCCTCGCCGTCGCGGTCGCCGCCGACCTGGCTGCCGCCGTCCTCAACCCGTCCCTGGACTCCTGGGACCAGGCGCCGGCCGCCTCCGCGCTCGAGGCCCTCGTCGCCGCGGCCCTGGCCGCGGAGGTCTACGCCGGCGCCGACGAGCCCCAGGGACGGGCCGACGCCCTCGTCACCACCGGCGGCACCGAGTCCAACCAACTCGCCCTCCTCCTCGCCCGCGAGGCCCGCGGGGCCCGCGGGGGCGTGCGGCTGGTCTGCGGCGCCAACGCCCACCACTCCCTGCACCGCGCCGCCTGGCTGCTCGGCCTGCCCGAGCCGGTCGTCGTCCCCGCCCCGGCCGGCACGATGGACCCGGCCGCCCTCGACGAGGCGCTCACCGAACTCCCCGGCCCTCGCGGCTCCCTCCTCGTGGCCGCCACCGCCGGCACCACCGACGCCGGACTCCTCGACCCGCTGGCCGACATCGCCGACCTGTGCGCGGCGCACGGCGCCCGCCTCCACATCGACGCGGCCTACGGCGGAGGCCTCCTCTTCAGCGACCGGCACCGCGCGCGGCTCGACGGGCTCCACCGTGCCGACACCGTCACCCTCGACCTGCACAAACTGGGCTGGCAGCCCGTGGCCGCGGGACTCCTCGCCGTACGGAACGCGAGCGACCTCGCCGTCCTGCAGCACAGCGCCGACTACCTGAACGCCGACGACGACACCGAGGCCGGCCTTCCCGACCTCCTCGGCCGTTCCCTGCGCACCACCCGGCGCCCCGACATCCTCAAGATCGCCGTCACCCTCGCCGCACTGGGACGGGCCGGCCTCGGCGCGCTCGTCGACCAGGTCTGCGCGCAGGCCGCCGAGCTGGCCGACCTGATAGCCGCACATCCCGGCTTCGAGCTCTACGACCGGCCGGTCATCAGCACTGTCCTGTTCCGGCCCGCGGGCGCCCCCGACGCCGCCGTCGCCGCGGTGCGCCGCACCCTCCTGCACGAGGGCCGCACCGTCCTCGGCCGCGCCGCTCTCGACGGCCGCCTCTGGCTCAAGGTCACCCTCCTCAACCCCCACACCCGGCCGGGTGACCTGGCCACCCTCCTGAAACTGGTGGAAGGACACACACCACGATGAGCCAGACGCCCAACCCCCCACGTGCCGGCGCCGAAGCACCCCGCGACCTGGTGGGCATCGGCATCGGCCCCTTCAACCTCTCCCTCGCCGCGCTCGCCCACCCCCTGGCCGAACTCGACACCGTCTTCTACGAACAGCGCCCCGGCTTCGACTGGCACCCCGGCCTGCTCATCGACGGTGCCACCCTGCAAGTCCCCTTCCTGGCGGACCTGGTGACCCTCGCCGACCCGGCGAACCCCTGGTCGTTCCTCAACTACCTCAAGGACCGCGACCGGCTCTTCCCCTTCTACTTCGCCGAGCGCTTCCACATCCAGCGCGCCGAGTACGACGCCTACTGCCGGTGGGTCGCCGACAGCATCCCCGGACTGCACTTCGGCCACCAGGTCGACGCCGTGCGCTGGGAACCCGAACGCGCCCTCTTCGAGGTCGACTTCAGCCGGCTCGACGCCGACGGGGAGGCCGAGACGCTGGGCCGCTCGTACACGCGCAACATCGTGCTCGGCGTCGGTACCGCCCCGCACATCCCCGACCCCCTCAGACCCCTGGCCGAAGCACCCGGCGTGCCCGTCATCCACGCCGCGGACTACCTCCAGCACCGGGAGCGGTTCCTCACCGCCGAGCACATCACCGTGGTCGGCGCGGGACAGTCCGGAGCCGAGGTCTTCCTCGACCTGCTGCGCAACCGCCCCGCGGGACGCGAGAAGATCCACTGGCTGGCCCGTACCGAGGCGTTCGCGCCCATGGAGTACTCCAAGCTCGGCCTGGAACACTTCACGCCCGACTACACCCGCTACTTCCACGCCCTGACCGAACCGGTCCGCGACCGGCTCGTCGCCGCGCAGTGGCAGCTCCACAAGGGCATCGACGCCGACACCATCGCCGCCATCCACGACGAGCTCTACCGCCGCACCCTGCACGGCGGCTGGCCCGACGCGGTCCTCACCCCCGCCGTGACCGTGCGCACCGCGGGACGCGTCGCCACCACCAAGATCGAACTCCACCTGGAACACGTGCAGCAGGGCGCCCGTTCGCGGCTCACCACCGACGCCGTCGTCCTCGCCACCGGCTACCGCGAGCGCCCCCTCGGCCGCATCCTCGCCGGGCTCGACCCCTACCTGTGCCGTGACGTCGCCGGGCGCCCCCGGATCGACGACCACTTCCGCCTCGTCCTCGACCCCTCCGTCACGGGCCGGCTGTACGTCCAGAACGCCGAACTCCACACCCACGGCGTCGGTGCGCCCGATCTCGGTCTCGCCGCCTGGCGCAGCGCCACCATCCTCAACTCCCTCACCGGCAAGGATCCCTACCCGTTGCCCGGTCGCACCGCCTTCACCACGTTCGGACTCGAGCAGCAGCAGGTCCCGGGCGCGCGCCGGGACGAACTGACGCTCACCCCGCTCGTCGACAGGCGGTAGGGAGCCGGCGCGCGCCCGCCGGAACGCCGACGGCGTCGGCGCGGAGTCCGCGCCGACGCCGTCGGTCCCGCAGGGAGCCCGGGAACAGGCCACCCGGACGTAAGGACAGGCTTCGTGGGCTAGAAGACGGGCGTGCCGTTCCGCGTCAGCTTCCAGTCCACGGAGGCGAACTCCTTCGGGTCCAGCGTGCCCTTGGCGGTCACCCACTCGGAGATCCGCGTGCGGATCTCCGTCGACTCCGACCACACCTCGGTGGCCGACGCGACGTGCGGGAAGGCGCCGCCGCCGTTCGCGCGGTAGTTGTTCACGGCGAGCACGAACTGCTGGGCGTCGTCCAGCGGGGCGCCGTTGCAGGTCAGGTTCTTGATGCGCGAACCGGCCGCCTGCGCGACGTCGATGTCGTACTGGAGTCCCGACACGTAGTCGTAGTTGTAGTCGGGGCGGTTGTTCGCGTTGGTGAGCTTCTCCACATCGACCGGCGCGTCGGCCGGGGTCTGCACGAAGTACTCCGCCGAGTACTCCAGGTACGCCCGGATCTGAGCGCCCGTCATCACCTTGGCGACCAGCGTGTTGTCGTACACGTACAGGCTCGACAGGTCGCGGATGGTCACGTCGCCGGCCGGGATCTCCGAGGTCCGCGAGAACGGCGAGGCCTGCGCGATCACGGGCAGCGAGGCGTACGAGGTGCCCGCCAGCGCCGCCTTGACCACGTCCTCCTGCACCTTGGTGATCAAATCGATGATCGGGGCGTCCTTGTAGCGCGCCTCGACCGTCGTCAGGGTGTCGGTCGCCGTGCCGACCACCTGGTTGACGTACTCCACGACCGCCGCGTGCTCGTCCTTCAGCAGCTTGGTGATCTTCGGGTCGTCGGCGACCGAGTTCGAGTTGCGGACCGACGACGCCACCGACTCGACCTGCCACCTGCCCTTCTCGAAGACCAGCTCGATGTCGAACACGGACAGCCGCTCGGCGAAGGCCAGAGGCTCCGACAGGACGACCGTCTTCCCGGTGGCCGTGTTGGTGACCTTCAGCTCGGGGATCTCCACGTGCGCGTGGCCGACGAGGATCGCGTCGATGCCCGGCACCTGCTGGGCCACCAGGGCCGCCGAGTTCTCGACGTAGGGCAGCTGGTCACCGTACGAGGAGGTGCCGGAGGAACCGGAGTGCGCCGACACGACGACGACGTCCGCGCCCATGGAACGCAGCTTCGGCACCCACTTGGCCGCCTGCTCCTCGAGCCCCGGGAACGTCAGCTTGCCCTGTACGTAGGCCTTGTCCCAGATCGCGATGCCCGGGTTCGTCAGACCGAGCACGGCCACCTTCACCGGCGCGGCACCCGGCACGTGGAACGTCTTGATGAAGTACGGCGGGAAGGCGGGCTTGTGGGTCTTCGCGTCGAGCGCGTTGGCGCCGAGCAGCGGGAAGTGGCACTGCGACTCGAACTTCCGCAGCGTCTCGATGCCGTAGTTGAACTCGTGGTTGCCGAGGGCCGCCGCGTCGTAGCCGATCGCGTTCATCGCCTGCGCCATCGGATGCACCGGACCGCCCTTGGCGGTGATCGGGTCGACCTTCGCGTAGTAGTAGGTCAGCGGGGTGCCCTGAATGGTGTCGCCCGCGTCGAGGAGGAGCGTGTTGCAGCGGCCCTTCTCCTCGCGGATCTGGTTCACCAGCGTCGAGATCCGGGACAGACCCTGGGCGTTGCCCGCCGCGTCCTTGTACTCCGCGTCCTTGAAGTAGTCCCAGTTGAAGACGTGGCCGTGCAGGTCCGTCGTGCCCATCACCGTCAGGGAGTACCGCTTGGGCTTCTTGCCGCCCTTGGCCTCGGCGGCCTGCGCCGCCGGAGCCGCCGCCGCGCCGGCGAGCGCGACGCCCGCACCCGTCACGGCGGACTTCTTGAGGAACTTCCTGCGGTTCAACGGCATGTCTGTGGCTCCTAGGAAATGGGTCGACGACGCGCGTAGATTCTGGCCCACGCGCCACGGCGGCAACAGGTCCGTGAGGTTTCTTTCTGATGACCTGTGGGCGCCACAACCGGCCGTCCCGGTGACAGAGTGGGACGTATGGCCCCCAATGCAGACTCCGCCCCGGAAGAACCCCAACTCGCCGTCCCGTACGGGACGCCCGAGTCCCCGCGCATCGCCGTGCGCGGCGAGGCCCATCTGGAGGTCGACCCGGAGATCGCCCGGATCGGCGTCACCGTCGCCGCGCGCGGCAAGGACAGGCAGGAGGCACTTGCCGACCTCACCCGCCGCAACGCCGCCGCACTCGCCCTGGTGAAGTCCTACGGAGACGCCGTCGAGCGCGTGGAGACCGGCGGGTTCTCCATCACCCCGGAACTGACCCGGCACGGCCGCGGCGAACGCGTCCACGCCTACGTCGGCCATGTCCGGATCGACGCCGAACTCACCGACTTCACCGCGCTCGGCGAGCTCACCACGCGACTGGCGGACCTCCAGATCACCCGTGTCGACGGCCCCTGGTGGGCCCTGCGCCCGGATTCGCCCGAACACCGCAGGGCCAGGCAGCAGGCGGTCCGCGAGGCCGTGCAACGCGCCCGCGAGTACGCGGAGGCCCTCGGCACCACCCTTACGGCCCTGGTGGAACTGGCGGACATCGGCGCGGAGAACGTCCAGCCGTACGGTCTCGCCGGCGCAGCGCGCTCCCGGTCCGTGTACGCCGCGGCCGCGGACGAGGAAGCCGCGCCCCTCGACCTCGAACCGCAGCGCCAGCACGTCTACGCCCAGGTCGACGCCCGCTTCACGATGGCGCCGCCGCGGTTGTGAACGCCGAATGTCCGGTATTTCGAATAGAGGGGCGAAGGACCCCTCGAATTGCTCCGGGGCGCTTCCGAATGCTCATCGGAGCGCCCTGGCGCACAATTCAACACTTGTCAATAACGCTTCACGTAAGCGTTGTTGAGTAGTCACACGCGACCAATTCTCTACCCGCCGGTAAGGCCTAGGCTCGAATCATGCGCCGAGCAAAGATCGTTTGTACTTTGGGCCCCGCCACCGACTCGTACGACCAGATCAAGGCACTGGTCGATGCCGGAATGGACGTAGCCCGCTTCAACCTCAGTCACGGCACCTATGCCGAGCACGAGGAGCGTTACCAGCACGTGCGGAAGGCCTCCGACGAGACCGGCCGCAGCGTCGGCATCCTCGCCGACCTTCAAGGCCCGAAGATCCGACTCGGCCGCTTCAGCGAAGGTCCCGTACTCCTTGAACGCGGAGACGGCTTCACCATCACCGTCGAGGACGGCTTCGAGGGTGACCGCCAGACCTGCGGTACGACCTACGAGGGTCTTGCCTCCGACGTCACGCCCGGTGAGCGCATCCTCGTCGACGACGGCAAGGTCTGCCTGGAGGTCACGGCCGTCGACGGCCCCCGCGTGCACACCACGGTCGTCGAGGGCGGCATGGTCTCCGACCACAAGGGCCTCAACCTCCCCGGTGTCGCCGTCTCCGTCCCCGCCCTCTCCGAGAAGGACGAGGCGGACCTGCGCTGGGCCCTGCGCTCCGGATTCGACGTCATCGCCCTGTCGTTCGTCCGCAGCGGCAAGGACATCGAGGACGTCCACCGGATCATGGACGAGGAGGGCCGCCGCCTCCCGGTGATCGCCAAGATCGAGAAGCCCCAGGCCGTCGAGAACATCGACGACATCGTCGCCGCGTTCGACGGCATCATGGTCGCGCGCGGCGACCTCGGCGTCGAAATGCCGCTGGAACAGGTGCCGATCGTGCAGAAGCGCGCCGTCAAGCTGGCCAAGCGGAACGCCAAGCCGGTCATCGTCGCCACCCAGATGCTCGACTCCATGATCGACAACTCCCGGCCCACCCGCGCGGAGGCCTCCGACGTCGCCAACGCCGTCATCGACGGCACGGACGCGGTGATGCTGTCCGGCGAGACGAGCGTCGGCAAGTACCCCGTCGAGACCGTACGCACCATGGCGCGCATCGTGGAGGCGGCGGAGGAGGACATCCTCGCCAAGGGGCTCCCGCCGCTGACCGAGCGCAACAAGCCCCGCACCCAGGGCGGTGCCGTGGCGCGCGCCGCCGCCGAGATGGGCGACTTCCTGGGTGCCCGGTTCCTCGTCGCCTTCACCCAGTCCGGGGACACGGCCCGCCGTCTGTCCCGCTACCGTTCGCCGATCCCGCTGCTGGCCTTCACCCCGGTCCAGGCGACCCGCTCCCAGCTGAACCTCACCTGGGGCGTGGAGACATTCCTAGGCCCGCACGTCGGCTCCACCGACGCCATGGTGGAACAGGTGGACGAGTTGCTCCTGAAGTACGGCCGTTGCGAGAAGGGCGACATCGTCGTGATCACGGCGGGATCGCCGCCCGGGGTCTCCGGTTCGACCAACCTGGTCCGGGTGCACCACATCGGTGAGGACGACAGCCCCAAGTAGACGGTACGGCGACGGGCCCCTGCGGAATCGTCCGGAGGGGCCCTCGGCGTGCCACGACGTCACGGCCGGGTGGTGATGCGCGGTGCTGTCGCAGCACGGGACGGAGCCCCAACGGGTACGCGTGGACAGCCCGGTTCACGGACGGAGGCGCGGGGCTGTCATGTTCTGGCGCCCGGGGCGAATGCGCCGGGGAACCGATCGTGTGCGACGCGCGCAAAAGGCGCGGACGTTCAGCACGTTCAGGACGTTCAAGGGAAAGGAAACATCCACTATTGGATGCCGATCTTGGAATCGAAAGAAAAGTGCCCCGGGTCGGACTCGAACCGACACTGTATGGGTTTTGAATCCATTGCCTGCTGCCAATTGGGCTACCGGGGCCCGCTGAATCGAAGGTTTACCCCGACCCGCTGCCTGACCACCATACCGCAGCTGGGTAGGCTCTTGGGAGCAGTACCCGCGCCCTGAACGAGGAGCCCCCGTGACCGCCCCCGAGTCGCCCCAGCCCGTAGACGCGCCCGACGACGACAAGTCGCACGTGCCTCCGCTGACGACCCGTGTCGTCATCGCTGAGGACGAGGCACTGATCCGACTCGACCTCAAAGAGATGCTGGAGGAGGAGGGCTACACCGTCGTGGGCGAGGCGGGCGACGGTGAGCAGGCCGTCGAGCTGGCCCGCGAGCACAAGCCGGACCTCGTGATCCTCGACGTGAAGATGCCCAAGCTGGACGGGATCTCCGCGGCGGAGAAGATCGCCGAGGAGAGCATCGCCCCCGTCCTCATGCTGACCGCGTTCTCGCAGCGCGACCTCGTCGAGCGGGCCCGTGACGCCGGCGCGATGGCGTACCTGGTCAAGCCCTTCAGCAAGAGCGACGTGGTGCCCGCCATCGAGATGGCGGTGTCGCGCTTCACCGAGCTGAAGGCGCTGGAAAAGGAGATCGAGGATCTCACCCAGCGGCTGGAGACGCGCAAGCTCGTCGACCGGGCCAAGTCCGTTCTGCAGACGGAGTACGGGCTGACGGAGCCGGCCGCCTTCCGGTGGATCCAGAAGACGTCCATGGACCGTCGGATGTCCATGCAGCAGGTCGCCGAGGCGGTCATCCAGGACGCCGCGGAGAAGAAGGCCGCGAAGGGCTAGTCCGCCGCGCCGCCGCGGCCGGCGCGGCGGCGGCGGCCGGCGGAGCCCGTACCGAGGGCATGCGAGAGGCCCGCACTCCGAGGGGTGCGGGCCTCTTCGCGCGTCCGGGGACGTGCCGGGCGGGATGCCTCAGTCCTCGCCCAGGTACGCCTTCCGCACGGACTCGTCGTGCAGCAGGTCCTGACCGGTGCCGGAGAGGACGATGCTGCCGACCTCCATGACGTGCCCCTGGTCGGCGAGCGAGAGCGCCGCCTGGGCGTTCTGCTCGACGAGCAGGATCGTCGTGCCGGCGGCCTTCAGCTCGGCGATCGTCGACATGATCTTCTGCATCATGATCGGCGAGAGGCCCATGGACGGCTCGTCCAGCATGAGCAGCTTGGGCTGGGACATCAGAGCCCGGCCCATCGCCAGCATCTGCTGCTCACCGCCCGAGAGGGTTCCCGCGGCCTGCTTGCGCCGCTCGCCCAGGATGGGGAACAGATCGTAGGCCCGCTGGATGTCCTTCTCGATGCCCGCCTTGTCGCTCCGCAGGAACGCTCCGAGCTGGAGGTTCTCCGCGATGGTCAGACGAGGGAAGATGTGCCGGCCCTCGGGGGAATGGGCGAGTCCGAGGGCGACGATCTTGTGAGCGGGGACGTTGGCGAGGGGCTGACCGTCGAAGAGGATGCGCCCGCCGCTGGGCTTGAGGAGCCCGGACAGGGTGCGCAGAGTCGTCGTCTTACCGGCGCCGTTGGTGCCGATGAGGGTGACGATCTGACCGGCTTCGACGGTGAAGGAGATGCCCTTGACGGCCTCGATCTTGCCGTAGGCGACCTTGAGGTCCTCGACCTCCAGCAGTGCGGTCACTGGGCGGTTCCTTCCTTGCTGGTGCTGCTCGACGCCTCGGCGGCCTCGGCGGCCTCGGCGGCTCCGGCTTCGGCGGCCTCGACCTCCGCGGCCTCCTCCTCGCCGGGGGCGCCCTCGAACGGCGTACCGAGGTAGGCGGCGATGACGCGCTCGTCGCCCTGGACGACCTCCGACGTGCCCTCGACGAGCTTCTCGCCCTGGACGAGACAGGCGACGCGGTCGCTCAGGTTGAAGATGAAGCGCATGTCGTGCTCGATGACGAGCACGGCGATGCCCCGGTCACGGATGGCGAAGACGAGTTCTTCCGTCGCCCGCGTCTCCTGCGGGTTCATACCCGCGGTCGGCTCGTCGAGGAGCAGCAGGCCCGGGTCGCTCGCCATGGCGCGGGCGATCTCCAGCTTGCGCTGCTCGCCGTAGGGGAGGTTGCGGGAGAGGTGGTCGGCCTTGTGGTCGAGGCCGATGAACTCCAGCAGCTCCATGGCGCGTTCACGGGACGCGGCCTCGGCCTTGCGGAAGCCCGGACCGCGCAGGAGCGCGGACCAGAGTCCTTCCTTCGTCCGGGTGTGCCGGCCCACGAGCACGTTCTCCAGAACGGTCATGTTGGCGAACAGCCGGATGTTCTGGAACGTACGGGCGATGCCCGCGCTGGTGACCAGGTGGGGCTTGGGCGGGAGGACCTTGCCCTTGTAGGCGACCTTGCCCTCGGTGGGGACGTAGAGGCCCGTCAGGCAGTTGAAGAAGGTGGTCTTTCCCGCGCCGTTGGGTCCGATGAGGCCGACGATCTCACCCGAGTTGACCGTGAGGTCGACGCTGCGGACGGCGGTGAGACCGCCGAAGCGCATGGTGACGCCGCTGGCTTCGAGCACCGGGGTGGGGGCTGTGGTGGTGGTCATGTGGGTCACGCCCCTGCCTTCGTGACGCCGACGGTGGTGTCGGGCAGGGCCTGCTCCGGAATGTCGAGCTGGCCGGTGTCGTGGAATTCGAGCTGACGGCGGCGGTTGGCCACGATGCCCTCGGGGCGGAAGCGCATCAGGATGATGAGCGCGAGGCCGAAGGCGAGGAGCTGGTACTCCTTCAGGAAGCCGAGCTTCTCGGGGAGGAGGTAGAGCAGCGAGGCGCCCAGGATCGGGCCGTTGACGGTGCCCATGCCGCCGAGGACGACCGCGGCGAGCAGGAAGGCGGAGTTGGGCGGCACCGAGCCGGCGAACTGGTACGGGGCCGGGTTGACGCTGTAGCCGACGTGGGCGCTGACGGTGCCGGCGAGGCCGGCGAGCGAGGCGCCCAGCGCGAAGGCGATGAGCTTGACGCGGAAGCCGTTGATGCCCATGGCGGTGGCGGCGGTCTCGTCCTCGCGGATGGCGATCCACGAGCGGCCGATACGGGAGTCGGCGGCGCGGTTGAAGACGACGACCACGATAGCCGTGATGATCAGCATCAGCAGGAAGTAGTTCGCGAACCGGCCGAGGGTGACCCCGACGACGTCGTGGCTGCTGCCGAAGTTGAACCCGAAGACATTGAGGTCCGGGATCATGGAGATGCCGTTGGGGCCGTTGGTGAGGTTGGGCCCGGAGGAACCGTCCATGTTGTTGACGGAGATGCGGAAGATCTCTCCGAAGCCGAGGGTCACGATGGCGAGGTAGTCACCGCGCAGGCGCAGGGTCGGGGCTCCGATGAGGACACCGAAGACGAGCGACGCGGCCATGCCCGTCAGCATCGCGGCCCAGAAGGGGAACTGGACGCCGGAGAAGCGGGAGAACTCCGAGCCGGAGACGAGGGCCGCGGCGTAGGCGCCGACACCGAGGAAGGCGACGTATCCGAGGTCGAGGAGACCGGTGAGGCCGACGACGATGTTGAGACCGAGGGCGACCGTGGCGACGACGAGGATGTTCACGCCGAGGTTCGAGTTGTGCTCGTTGTTCTCGACGAAGGGGAACAGCGCCGCGGCCAGGAACGCCATCGAGGTGGCGAAGCCCTTGTGTCGGGAGTTGAGGGCGGCGAACCGGTCGAAGAGGCCCGCGGTCATCAGCGCCCAGACGCCGAAGACGACCAGCAGCAGATAGCCGAGGAACGTTTCGCTTGCCTCCGGGTCGACACCGACGCCGTAGGAGAAGATGATCAGTGCCGCGGCGGTGGCGCCGGTGATGACGAGGCGCTCGCCCCAGACCGGGAGCTTGGCGGCCGGCGGGATGTTCTCCGGCTTGGTGACGTAGTCCTTGAAGGTGTCGCCCGGCTTGGGCAGCGCGAGCGCTCCGAGGACCGCGATCAGGGAACCGACGGCGGCGATGTAGGCGCCGGGGTCCAGGGCGACCAGGCCCTTGAGGTCCACGGCGATGGCGATGGCGCTGAACCAGCTGACCGCGAAGGCGGAGCAGGACGCGAGGACGACGGGCTGGGTGGCGCCCGCCGGGTTGAGCCAGCCGAGGCCCCGCACGTTCCACAGGGTCAGCGCGAAGAGCACGGTGACGGCGCCGGCGACGAGGTCGAGGATCTGGAGACCGGCCGGGGAGCCGTAGTACGTGAGGTCCCCGGGGAATTCGTCCGTGTACGTCCAGGACATGAACGTACTGGCGATGGTGGCGACGGCGCCGACCGCGACGAGGACGCGGGCGACGGCCGGCGGCAGTGCGATCAGCCCGCGCTCCGGGGCCGTGGTGTCGGTGGATGCCATGGTGCTCACGCCCTGTCCGCGACGCGTTCGCCGACCAGGCCTTGTGGCCTGAACAGCAAGACGAGGATGAGGAGGACGAAGGCCCAGACGGAGGACCAGCCGCCGCCGCCGAGCTGCTGCATGCCCGGGATGCCGTCGATGTAGGAGGTGGCCAGGGTCTCGGCGAGGCCGAGGACGAGACCGCCGATCATGGCGCCGTAGATGTTGCCGATGCCGCCGAGGACGGCCGCGGTGAAGGCCTTCAGGCCCATCTGGAAGCCCATGTCGTACTTGATGGTGCCGTAGCGCAGGCCGTACGCGACGGCCGCGACCGCGGCGAAGAAGCCGCCGATGGCGAAGGCGATCACGATGATGCGGTTCGTGTCGATGCCCATCAGCTGCGCGGTGTCCGGGTCCTGCGCGGTGGCCTGCATGGCACGGCCGGTGCGCGACAGACGGACGAAGAAGGCGAGGGCGGCCATGCAGATCGGGGCGGCGACGATGACGAAGAAGGAGCCGCTCTGGATGCTGACGGAGCCGATGTGCCAGGGCCCGAAGGGGAGCTGGGGGAACTTGAGGTCGTTCTTGGCGTTCGGGTACCCGTTGAAGACGACCTGCTGGAGCGCCAGTGAGAGACCGATGGCGGTGATGAGCGGTGCGAGGCGTGGTGCTCCGCGCAGTGGTCGGTAGGCGAAGCGTTCCGCCCCGACGGCGATGAGGACGGAGACGAGGCCGCCGCCTATCAGCATCGCTGGGAGGGCTATCCACATGGTGGTGCCGTCGGGCAGGACATACAGGTAGACCGTGAGCGCGCCGAAGCCGCCGGTCATGAAGATCTCGCCGTGGGCGAAGTTGATGAGCTGGACGATGCCGTACACCATCGTGTAGCCGATGGCGATCAGCCCGTACATCGAGCCGAGGAACAGCCCGTTGGCCAGCTGCTGCGGCAGGGTGTTCACCGCATGGCCTCCATGTGGTGGGGAGAGTTGAGCAGGGCGTATGAAGCGGGCCGCGCGGTGACGGGTGGTCTGGCCGCGCGGCCCTTGGATGGTGCTAGCGGCAGTGTGGATCAGCCGTTGAACGTGCCGCTCTTGACGGCCTTCCACTTGCCGTCGACGACCTGGTAGACGGTGAGCTGCTTGTTCGTGGTGTCACCGAACTCGTCGAAGGAGACGGGGCCGGCGATGCCGTCGAACTTGGTCTTCTGGACCTCGGCGACGATCTTGGCGCGAGCGTCGTCCGGGACCTTGCCGTCCTTCACGACATTGCCGATCGCCTTGATGATGGCGGTCGCGGCGTCGTAGGAGTAGCCGCCGTAGGTGCCGTAGTCGCCCTTGAGGCCGGAGGCCTTGTACTTCTTGATGAACTCGGCGGCGGAGGGCAGCGAGTCGACGGGCTGGCCGACGGAGGTCACGAGGTCGCCCTCGGACGTCTTGCCGGCGGTCTCGATGTAGGTCGGGGTGAACATGCCGTCACCACCGAACAGCGGGATCTTGGCTCCGCCGTCCTTGAGCTGCTTGGTGAGCTTCTCCGACTCGTCGTACTGGCCGCCGTAGTACACGAGGTCGGCCTTCGACTTCTTGATCTTGGTGACGAGGGCCGAGAAGTCCGTGTCGCCCGTGTTGACGTGGTCCTCGCCCGCGACCTTGCCGCCCGACTTGGTGAAGCCCGCCTTGAACAGCTTGGCGAGGCCGGCACCGTAGGTCTGCTTGTCGTCGACGACGAACACCTTGCGCTTCTTCAGCGTGTTGTAGGCGTAGTCGGCCGCGAAACCGCCCTGGAGGGCGTCGGTGGTGGCGGTGCGGAAGTACGTCTTGAACGGGCGCGACTTCGACGTCTGCCAGTTCTTGCCCTGGGTCAGCTCGGGAGCCGTGTTGGACGGCGAGATCTCGACCAGGTTGGCCGTGGCGAAGACCTGCTGCATCTGCGTGGCGACACCGGAGTTGAGCGGGCCGACGACGCCGAGGACCTTGTCGTTCTGGACGAGCTGGGTGGCGTTCGACTGGCCCTGGGCCGGGATCGCCTTGTCGTCGAGCGCCTGGACCTTGAAGGTCACGCCGGGAACGGTGTTGTTCTTGTTGGCGTCGTTGACGGCGATCTGGACGCCGCCCTGGATACCGAGGCCGGTGGCCGAGTTCTGGCCGGTCAGCGGCGCGTCGACGCCGATGATGATCTCGGTCTTCTTGCCGCTGTCCTTGCTGTCCCCGCCGTCGTCGCGCGAGCCGCAGGCGGTCAGCGTGAGTGCTCCGGTGGTGAGCACGGAGGTGAGTATGACCAAAGAACGGTGTCGCACGTTGATTCCTCTCCCTGGCGCGGCACCCCAAGGTGGGGGCCGTGAGTCTCGCCGGGCCGTACTGGGTGAAACAGGCCGTGCAGCAGACGCGCCCGGCGGCGCGGTGACTGGCCGTGACTCTAAGCGCAGGTAGGGGGCATGGGGAGGAGCGCGGGGAAGGCTGTGACGCTCTTGTTATGCGGGGGCTGTCCCGGTGGGCGCGGGCCGGACGATCGGACTATTTGGGCGCCGCGGTCCGGGGGCACCGTGTGTTCGCATGCTGAGAACGCCCTGTTCCGGTTCATGACGTCGGCCGGACCCGGCCGACCCGGCGGGTGGCAGCCGCCTTCCGTGGGGCGAGATCCGGACACGGCCGCGGCCGGACCATTGCTTCATTACGGCAGAGGTAACCCACTGTTACCGACGTGTGAGGTCGCGGCGGGTGTCCCGGTGGGACGAAGTGGGCGCGGGCGAGCTGGGATTGGGGAAGCAGGCGGCGTGCAGGTCGGCCCACAGGTCTCGTGGGTAGGCGCCGCCGAAGAGAAAGCTCTGCTGTTGCCGAGCGGTCCTGTTGCTGAGGAGCAGGTCGAGGTGCGGGAGGTCGAGGGCCGGCGGGAGCGCGTCGCACCTGTATACGGAGATGCGCACCGTGATCAGCCGGGGCGAGCCCGCCTTCACTGTCAGTGGCAGGCCGGGCGTCGTGGTGGCCCCCAACTCCGGCAGTCCTGCGCCCACTTGATGGACGGTGACCGGGCTGCCGCGCGAGACGTCGACCTCGAAGCGGAAGGTGGCGGGCGCCGGGCCCCGGCCCTTGTAGTACACGTTCGTGACGCCTGCCGGCCAGGGGTACGGATTCGGGGTGGCCCGTGTGGCCGGTCCGGGGCGCAGCAGGAAGAAGGCGCCGGTGAGGGTCGCGGCGACCAGCAGGGCCCGGGCGAGACGCTGCCGGGAGCGCGGCAGGGCATCCCAACGGGCCCGGGCGCGCGAGGAGTTCGACCACAGGAGGTCGGGTGGCGGGTCCTGGTGGGGGCCGTCGGGGTCATCGGGGTGGTACGGCTCGACGGGCCCGATGCCGGTCATGTCTCACGCTAAGCCGGAGCCGGTGACTCCGCCAATGGGCCCCGCGGCAGCAGGGGTTGGCCGCATGCGCCACCGAGCCGTCTCGGCATGCGGGCGGCAATGGCCCTTGATCGCCCCGGGTTGCTATAACGGCGGACGAGCCGGACGGACCGGGCGCCGAGCCCCGTCTCCGCACAAGGATGTCGGCGGGGGAACGCCGGCCGGGTCCCGCGCACACGAGAGGCGGGCATGGAACGGTCGGCGACCTGTGTGTTCCTCGCGGGCATCGGCAACTCCGGGCCGGAGCACTGGCAGTCCCTGTGGCGCGGTCGGCTCCCCGGCAGCGTCTGGGTGGAGCACGACGCGTGGGACGAGCCCGACCGCGACGGGTGGGTGCGCGACCTGGACTGCGCGCTCCGCTCGATCGCGGGGCCGAAGGTGCTCGTCGCCCACAGCCTCGGCTGTTCGGTGCTGGCCGAGTGGGCCGTCGACCACGCCGACGAGGACGTCGTCGGGGCGTTCCTGGTCGCCATGCCCGATCCGCGCGGTCCCGGGTTCCCCGCGGATGCGGTCGGCTTCGACGCTCCCCGGCACGAGCCGCTGCCCTTCCCGGCCGTGCTCGTCGCCAGTGAGGATGATCCCTACGGATCCATGGAGTACGCCGTGGCGGCCGCCGGGCGACTGGGCGCCCCGCTGGTGAACGTCGGTCCCAAGGGGCACATCAACGCGGAGTCGGGGCTGGGTGACTGGCCGGAGGGCTGGTTCCTGTTCACCGAGCGCTTCCCGGGCTGATCCGCTTCGCCGGGCCGATCGGCTCGATCGGGCTGATCCGCTCCACCTGACTCATCCGCTCCACCGCCGCTCCAGCGGCGTGCGCCGTCGGCGCGCTCCGGTGCGGCGCCCCGCGCGCTGCGAGAAGGGGCGCGCCCGCCGGTGGGGAGAGGCGCGCAAGGAGACGGCGCGCCGCAGGCCCGGCCGGGCACGCGCCAGGAACGGGCCCTGCCGGGCCTGCGCCAGGAAGAGGGTGCGCGCCCCTGGTCCGTCGTCGGGCGAGGGGCGCCGCCGGAAGTCAGAGGCCGGGCGCGTCCTTGAGGACGCAGGTGAGCCGCGCGCTGCAGACGCGCTTGCCGTCCTCGTCCGTGATGGCGATCTCGTACGTCGCCGACGTGCGGCCCCGGTGCACGGGCGTGGCCACGCCCGTGACCAGGCCGGAGCGCACCCCGCGGTGATGCGTGCAGTTCAGGTCGACGCCCACGGCGATCTTGGAGCTGCCGCCGTGCAGCATCGCGCCGACGGAGCCGATGGTCTCGGCGAGGACGGCGGAGGCGCCCCCGTGCAGCAGACCGTAGGGCTGGGTGTTGCCCTCTACCGGCATGGTGCCCACGACCCGGTCCGCGGAGGCCTCGACGATCTGCACGCCCATCCGGGTGCCGAGGTGGCCCGCGGAGAACAGCGCGGGCAGGTCGACGCCCAGGGCGGCGTACTCGTCGATGACCTCTTGCGGGAACTTCACGGGGTGCTGTTCGCCCATCGGGCCCGGCTCCGTTCGTCGTGGATCACGTCGTCGTGGATCACTGTGTCTGAGCAAACGCTCAGTCGGTCGCCGATTGTTCCAGACGGACGACGACGGACTTGCTGGCAGGGGTGTTGCTGGTGTCCGCGGTGGCGTCCAACGGGACGAGGACGTTGGTCTCCGGGTAGTACGCCGCCGCGCAGCCCCGCGCCGTCGGATAGTGCACGACGCGGAAGCCGGGCGCGCGCCGCTCCACGCCGTCCTTCCACTCGCCGACGAGATCCACGTACGAACCGTCGGCGAGCTTCAGCTCCCGGGCGTCCTCGGGGTTCACCAGCACCACGCGACGACCGTTCTTTATGCCCCGATATCGGTCATCCAGGCCATAGATGGTCGTGTTGTACTGATCGTGCGAGCGCAGGGTCTGGAGCAGCAGACGGCCCTCGGGGATCTGCGGGTACTCGACGGGCGCTGCCGTGAAGTTGGCCTTGCCGGTGGCCGTGGGGAAGCGGCGCTCGTCGCGCGGGGCGTGCGGGAGGGCGAAACCCCCGGGGCGCGCCACGCGCGCGTTGAAGTCCTCGAAGCCGGGGACGACGCGCGCGATGCGGTCGCGGATCGCCGCGTAGTCCTTCTCGAACTCCTCCCAGGGGGTGGCGCTGCGCTCGCCCAGCACCCGGCGGGCCAGCCGGCACACGATGGCCGGCTCCGACAGCAGCCGCCGGCTCGCGGGCTCCAGCCGGCCGCGCGAGGCGTGCACCATGCCCATGGAGTCCTCGACGGTCACGAACTGCTCGCCGCCGCCCTGGAGATCGCGCTCCGTGCGGCCGAGGGTGGGCAGGATCAGCGCACGCGCGCCCGTGACCACGTGCGAACGGTTCAGCTTCGTCGACACGTGCACCGTCAGCCGGGCACGGCGCATCGCCGCCTCCGTCACGTCCGTGTCGGGGGAGGCCGCGACGAAGTTGCCGCCCATCGCGAAGAACACCTTCGCCTCGCCGTCCCGCAGGGCCCGGATCGCGCGTACGACGTCGAAACCGTGCTCGCGCGGCGGCGCGAACCCGAACTCCTTCTCCAGGGCGTCCAGGAAGGCGGGGGCGGGCCGCTCGAAGATGCCCATCGTGCGGTCGCCCTGCACGTTCGAGTGGCCGCGGACCGGGCAGACACCCGCACCGGGGCGGCCGATGTTGCCGCGCAGCAGCAGGAAGTTGACGACCTCACGGATGGTGGGGACCGAGTGCTTGTGCTGGGTGAGGCCCATCGCCCAGCACACGATGGTGCGCCGCGAGGCGAGAACCATGCGCAGGGCCTCGTCGATCCGCTCACGGGTCAGGCCGGTCGCGGCGAGCGTCTCGTCCCAGTCCGCCCCGCCGGCGGCCGCGGCGAACTCCTCGTACCCGTGCGTGTGTTCCCGGACGAACTCCTCGTCGACGGCACCGTCCGTCTCCAGGATCAGCTTGTTCAGCAGGCGGAACAGCGCCTGGTCGCCGCCGAGGCGGATCTGCAGGAACAGGTCGGTGAGCGCCGCGCCCTTGAGCATCCCCCGGGGGGTCTGCGGGTTCTTGAAGCGCCCCAGGCCCGCCTCGGGCAGCGGGTTGATCGTGATGATCTTCGCGCCGTTCGCCTTGGCCTTCTCCAGCGCCGAGAGCATCCGGGGGTGGTTCGTGCCGGGGTTCTGCCCGGCGACGATGATCAGATCCGCCTTGTGGAGGTCGTCGAGCAGGACGCTGCCCTTGCCGATGCCTATGGTCTCGGAGAGCGCGGACCCCGACGACTCGTGGCACATGTTCGAGCAGTCCGGCAGGTTGTTCGTGCCCAGCTCACGGGCGAACAGCTGATACAGGAAAGCGGCCTCGTTGCTGGTGCGCCCGGAGGTGTAGAAGACGGCCTCGTCCGGTGAGCCGAGCGAGGTGATCTCCTCGGCGACGATGTCGAAGGCCCGCTCCCAGGTCACCGGTTCGTACCGGTCGGCGCCGTCCGCCAGATACATGGGGTGGGTGAGGCGGCCCTGCTGGCCCAGCCAGTAGCCGCTGCGGGTCGCTAGATCGGCAACGGGGTGCGCGGCGAAGAAGTCGGGGGTTACCCGGCGCAGCGTGGCCTCCTCGGCGACCGCCTTCGCGCCGTTCTCGCAGAACTCCGCCGTGTGCCGTTGCTCGGGCTCGGGCCACGCGCAGCCCGGACAGTCGAAGCCGTCCTTCTGGTTGACCCTGAGGAGGGTGAGCGCGGTACGCCGCACCCCCATCTGCTGCTGCGCGACGCGCAGGGTGTGCCCGATCGCGGGCAGTCCGGCGGCCGCGTGCCTCGGCTCGGCGACCTGCGGCGCGTCCTGGACCGGATCGCTCTTCGGAGGCTTGCTGGCCATCGCCCACCCCTTCACGTGCACAGTCAGCTGTACGACACCTCGTACCCCGGCCGAAATCCTCGCATGTCGTGCCGGCAGGTCCCCCGCCGGGCCCGCGGTGTCCGGCCCCGCGGAGGCCCGGGCCGGGCCGGGAGGGGTCTCGATGTCAGTGGGGCGTGGCAGGATCGGGGGCGTGGCAGAAACAGCATCGAAGAAGACCGAGAAAACCGCAGGTGCGGGTCGTCCGCGGCTGATGCTCATGGACGGGCACTCGCTGGCGTACCGCGCGTTCTTCGCGCTGCCCGCGGAGAATTTCACCACCGCGACCGGCCAGCCGACGAACGCAATCTACGGTTTCGCGTCGATGCTGGCGAACACGCTGCGCGACGAGGCGCCCACGCACTTCGCGGTGGCCTTCGACGTCTCGCGCAAGACCTGGCGCTCCGAGGAGTTCACCGAGTACAAGGCGAACAGGTCGAAGACCCCGGACGAGTTCAAGGGGCAGGTCGAGCTGATCGGCGAGCTGCTCGACGCGATGCACGTCCAGCGCTTCGCGGTCGACGGCTTCGAAGCCGACGACGTCATCGCCACGCTCGCCACCCAGGCCGAGGCCGAGGGCTTCGAGGTGCTGATCGTCACCGGCGACCGCGACTCGTTCCAGCTGGTCTCCGAGCACACCACCGTGCTGTACCCGACGAAGGGCGTCTCGGAGCTGACCCGGTTCACCCCGGAGAAGGTCGTCGAGAAGTACGGGCTGACGCCGGCGCAGTACCCCGACTTCGCGGCCCTGCGCGGCGACCCGTCCGACAACCTGCCGGGCATCCCCGGCGTCGGCGAGAAGACCGCTGCGAAGTGGATCAACCAGTTCGGGTCGTTCGCGGACCTCGTCGAGCGCGTCGACGAGGTCAAGGGCAAGGCCGGACAGAACCTGCGCGACCACCTGGAAGCGGTGAAGCTCAACCGCCGCCTCACCGAGATGGTCAAGGACGTGGAACTGTCCCGCACGGTCCCCGACCTGGAGCGAGCGGCATACGACCGCAAGGCCGTCGCGATGGTCCTGGACACCCTGGAGATCCGCAACCCCTCGCTTCGCGAGCGGCTCCTCGCCGTCGACCCGGGGTCCGACGAGGCCGAGGCGGCCCAGCCGGTCGCCGAGGGCGTCGAGGTGGACGGCACGGTGCTGGGCGCGGGGGAGCTGAAGCCGTGGCTCGCCGAGCACGGCACGGCGGTCCTCGGCGTGGCCACTGTCGACTCGTGGGGCCTGGGCGCCGGCTCGGTGGCCGAGGTCGCGCTCGCCGCCGGTGAAGGCGCCGCCGCCTGGTTCGACCCCTCGCAGCTTGACGAGGCCGACGAGATCGCGTTCGCGACCTGGCTCGCCGACCCGGCGAAGCCCAAGATCATGCACAACGCCAAGGGCGCGATGCGGGTCTTCGCGGAGCACGGCTGGAGCATCGAGGGCGTGTCCATGGACACCGCGCTCGCCGCCTACCTGGTCAAGCCCGGCCGTCGTTCGTTCGCACTGGACGCGCTGTCCCTGGAGTACCTGGGCCGCGAGCTCGGACCCGCCGCCGCGGCCGACGGGCAGCTCGCCTTCGGTACAGACGACCGGGCCGAGGCCGACGCGCTGATGGCGCAGGCCCGCACGATTCTCGACCTGGGCGAGACGTTCGTGGGCAAGCTGGAGGAGGTCGGCGCCACCGACCTGCTGCGCGACATGGAGCTGCCCACGTCCGCGCTGCTCGCCCGCATGGAGCGCTTCGGCATCGCCGCGGACAGGGCCCATCTGGAGGCCATGGAGCAGATGTTCGCGGGCGCCGTGCAGCAGGCGGTGAAGGAGGCCCACGCCGCCGCCGGACACGAGTTCAACCTCGGCTCGCCCAAGCAGCTCCAGGAAGTGCTCTTCGGCGAGCTGGCCCTGCCGAAGACCAAGAAGACCAAGACGGGTTACACGACGGACGCGGACGCCCTCGCGTGGCTCGCGACGCAGACCGACAACGAACTGCCCGTGATCATGCTCCGTCATCGCGAGCAGGCGAAGCTGCGCTCCACGGTCGAGGGTCTGATCAAGACGGTCGCGGCGGACGGCCGCATCCACACCACGTTCAACCAGACCGTCGCGGCGACGGGCCGTCTCTCCTCCACGGATCCGAACCTCCAGAACATCCCGGTCCGCACGGACGAGGGACGCGCGATCCGCCGGGGCTTCGTGGTCGGCGAGGGCTTCGAGTCCCTGATGACCGCGGACTACAGCCAGATCGAACTGCGCGTGATGGCCCACCTGTCCGAGGACGAGGGGCTGCTGGAGGCGTTCACCTCCGGCGAGGACCTCCACACCACCGTCGCCTCCCAGGTGTTCTCGGTGGAGCGGTCCGGGGTCGACGCTGAGATGCGCCGCAAGATCAAGGCGATGTCGTACGGCCTGGCCTACGGGCTGTCGGCCTTCGGCCTCTCGCAGCAGCTGAACATCGAGGCGGGCGAGGCCCGTGCGCTGATGGACACCTACTTCGAGCGCTTCGGCGGGGTGCGGGACTATCTGCGCCGCGTGGTCGACGAGGCCCGCGCGACGGGCTACACGGCGACGCTCTTCGGCCGCCGCCGCTACCTGCCGGACCTCAACAGCGACAACCGGCAGCGCCGCGAGGCGGCCGAGCGGATGGCGCTGAACGCCCCGATCCAGGGCACGGCGGCGGACATCGTCAAGATCGCCATGCTGAATGTGGACCGGGCGCTGCGCGAGGCGGACCTGAAGTCCCGCATGCTCCTCCAGGTGCACGACGAAATCGTCCTGGAGGTCGCCCCGGGCGAGCGCGAGCGGACCGAGGAGCTGCTGCGCCGGGAGATGGCGTCGGCGGTGCAGCTCCGGGCTCCCCTCGACGTGTCCGTCGGCACGGGCACGGACTGGGAGTCCGCGGCGCACTAGAGCCGTCCCCGGCTGTCCCCGCCGGGCTTCCGGCGGGGGCGCTCCGCTCATCGGGTGACCGTGACCCGGAGGGGGTCCTGTCTCCGGGCGAGCCGGTTCTCGGGGTCCGGTCCAAGGGGTCCGGTTCGAAGGGTCTGGTCACCGGGAAGGGCGCCGTCCCCTGGGAGCCTGTCCCGGGGGCCGGCCAAGGGACGTCCGATGTCCCGAGGCCGATGAACACTGCAGGCGTGGTCCCGGTGGGTCCAGCGCCGGAGAGCGGGTACGAAAGGCTCCACCGGGAGGGCTGGTACTGCAAGGTCCGGCCGGGAGGGCTGGTACGGGGCAGGTCCGGCCGGGAGGGCTGGTAGAGGGCAGGCGCGGCCGGGCGAGCCGGTGCTGGAAGGTCCCGCCGCGAAGGCGGGTGCAGGAGGGTCCCGCCGGGCGGGCCCGGCGCCGTGGGGACCGGCCCGCAGGGCAGGTGCGGGGACCGCGTCGGCTCCGGGGGTGTCACCCGCGTGGCCCCCGCAAAGACGCCCCCGGGCCGGAGCGGCCGCAAGGATGCGGGCATGGGTATACGCATGCTCCACCGCCGTACGGTCATGGCCACCGCCGTCGTCTGTGCGGCCACGGCCGTCGTCCCGGCGCTGCTCGCGCCGATGCCCGCTGTCGCCGCGGGGGCCGGTACCGCCCAGGTGCCCGCCGCGTACCGCACGCCCCGTGACCCCGAACGCGCCGCCCGGACGTCCCGCGACGTCCGGGCGGCGCTGTCGTCCCGCACAGGCGCCGCCCCGGCAGCGGTCCACGAGGACGACACCGGGCTGAGCTGCGCCCGCGCGAGCGAGCGGCAGTGCGACGAGGTGAGCGGCGCCCGGAGCGTGCTCATGGAGGCCGTCCTGCGCCTCGCGGAGACACGGCTGCCGGGCGTTCTCACCGACGCCCGTTCCTTCCTGAAGACCCGCACCCACGAACTGCTGCCGCTCGGCCGGATCCGCGGCGACGGGCGGCGCCTGTCCTCCGGAACGGCGCGCGAGCCGGTGACCCATGCCGAGGACGGCCCGCTGCTCCGGGCCCGGCACGGGTGGCGGGTGCACGGCGTCGGCGCGTTCAAGGGCACCCACCGCACCTACCGCATGGTCGTCCTGACCCGCGACAACCCGACGACGCCCTACCAGGTCCGCACCATCGGACGGATCGCGACCATCGGGCGCATCGCGCAGGCCGTGCACCGCGGTCTCAACCAGGGCCGCGGCCTGATCCAGGGACTCAGCCCGCAGAGCGTGATCGGCCAGGAGCCGGACGGCCCGGTTCCGTACGAACCGCTGCCGGGCCGGGACGACCCGGAGCAGGACGCCACACCCTGATCCCGGCCGCGTACAGCGCGAGGCCGAGCGACAGCCCCGCACCCCCGCCGAAGCACACCGTCGGGATCAATTCCCAGGGCTTGGCGGTGGAACCCCAATAGGCCCACCAACGCGTCGCCCGCTGCACCGCGCCCAGCAGCGCGCAGCACCCGAGCACCGCGGCGGCGAGCCACCGGTCGGACGAGGACAGCACGGGCACCCCCACGGCCTCGCCGGGGGGCGTCCGGCGCAGCGCGACGACCACGAAGACCACGAGCACGACCGCCGCCACGGCCGAACTGCCGTACTGCACGTACCAGAACAGCGGCGAGCCGCCCACATCCCGTCCCAGGACGGGGACGAGCCGCACACCCCACCGGTCGTGGTGCGTGAACGCGTCCCACACGACATGGGTCAGCCCGCCGAGCACCGCGGAGACGTACCACCACAGGGCCGTCGGCCACCGGGGACGCGTACGGGCCGTGCCGCAGCGCAGCAGCCGGGCCGGACGCCCCTGCGCGGCGGCCGGCAGCAGCGCCACCAGCGGCTCGCGGAGCACCAGCCAGGCGGCCAAGAGTGCCCACGCGACGAGCACGTCGAAGGTGAGGACACCGGGCAACGAGTGCGTGAACGTGCCGAAATCCATCGCTCCGGGCAGCACACTCGCCGCGTAGTAGGTCATGTCGGGAGCGAACGAGCCGGCCACCAGCACGGCGGGGACCAGCCGGCCGCGCCCCGTCCCGTCGCCACGCACGCCCGGCAGTACCGCAGCCGCGTGGCTGAGAGTGAAGGGCAAGTCGTCCCCCTGCGACTAGGGTTGGCCGAGCACGCCCGGCACTGATCACCGACGCCCAGTATGAGGGACGTCGGGCATGGCCAACCCGGGAAAATCGGGCGCGAACGGGTGTCCGCGCGACGGAAGTTGTCGTAGGGTCACCTGGGTTGCCGTGCTGGGGGGCGCGGGAACGGTAGAACATCAGAGCAAAAGCGCGAAGCGGCCCACGGGGAACCGTGAGGCACAAGAGAATCTCTGAATACAAGAGAATCGCACAGCACAGACGCACAACCGCACAGACGCACAACCGCACAGCGGACCACAGGTGTACGGGCGGTCGTCCACAGGAGGGGTTCACTCGATGTCGGCGCAGGCGCATTTCGGCAGGAGGCTGCGCAAGGGAGCGGCCACCACCGCTGTGGCCGCGGTCGCGGTCGCGGCTCTGGCCGCGTCCCAGGCCCCGGGAGTGACGACCGACAACCGCGGTCGACAGACGACCGGCTCCGATTCCATGCCGAGCCCGGACAACGACGACACCGCGACCGGGAACTCGCGCTACTACACCGACCTTCCGCCGCTGGACAGCCCCAGCCCGTCGCCGACCGTCGGCACCCCGGTGTCCCGGGGCGAGGCCGAGGCGGGCATCCCCGCGACCGTCCTCGACGCCTACAAGAAGGCCGAGGCGTCCCTGCGCGAGTCCAAGCCCGGCTGCAATCTGCCCTGGCAGCTGCTCGCCGCCATCGGCAAGGTCGAGTCGGGCCAGGCCCGCGGCGGCCGGGTCGACGCCTCCGGCACCACGTACTCGCCGATCCTCGGCCCCGTCCTGAACGGCAACGGCTTCGCGAACATCAGCGACACCGACAACGGCGCGTACGACGGCGACAGCACGCACGACCGCGCGGTGGGCCCGATGCAGTTCATCCCGTCCACCTGGGAGTGGGCGGGCCGCGACGGCAACGCCGACGGCAAGAAGGACCCCAACAACATCTACGACGCGGCGCTCGCCGCCGGGCACTACCTGTGCCGCTTCGACCACGACATGTCGGTCCAGGCGCAGATGAACGCGTCGATCCTCAGCTACAACAACTCGACGGCCTACCTCAACACCGTCCTGTCCTGGCTGGAGTACTACCGCAAGGGCACGCACGAGGTGCCGGACGGCACCGGCACGCTGCCGTCGCACAACAGCGACGACAGCTCCGGGAGCCTCCCGACGCCGACTCCGCCCGCCACCCCGGCGCCGCCGTCCAAGCCTGCCGAGCCGTCCAAGCCCGGCAAGCCGAAGCCGGGTGACGACACGTCTAGCCCGACCCCGCCCACCTCGCCGCCGTCGACGACTCCGCCCCCGTCCACCCCCACCCCGACGCCGACCCAGACGGTGGACCACCTGGAGGACGCGGGCACCGGGAAGCTCACCGCCATGGCGGGCGACTCCTTCGACCGGAAGGTCGCCGTGCGGACCGAGACCGAGGACGGCAAGGCCGTGGCGAAGGTCCGGGTGCGGTTCACCATCGTCGGCGACGCCACGGACGCCACGTTCAGCGGTGGAGAGACGGTCGCCACGGTGGTCACCGACGAGCTGGGCACGGCCACCGCGCCCGCGCTGGTGGCCGGCGAGAAGACCGGTGACTTCACGGTCCGCGCCACCGTGGTCGGCCGCGTCATGTCCGGCCTCGACTACACGGCGACCGTCACCGCGCGCCAGGCCGACACCCTCACCCGCACCGGCGACGCCGCGCCGACCTGTGTGCCGGGCGGCGAGTTCGCCGAGCAGGTCGAGGTCAAGGCCACGTACAAGGGAGCCGTCGCGGACAAGGTCGCGGCCACCGCCACCCTCGTCAAGTCGGCCGACGACGCCACCGCGAACGACAAGGGCCCCTACTTCAAGGACGCGGACGGCAAGACCGTACGCACCCTCACGGGCCTGACCACGGACGCCGACGGCATGCTCAAGCTCCCCAAGCTGTACGCGGACGACACCACCGGCACCTTCCTGCTCCGCATCGACACCGCGGGCGGCGCGACGCTGACCGTCGAGCTGAAGGTGGCGGCGGCCGCCTCGTAGGACCCGTTTCACGGCGGCGCCCCTCCGGTTTCCTCCGGAGGGGCGCCGCCGTGTGTGTGCGACGTGTTCTCATCTCGCCCCGCCGTTGCTACGGTGCCGGACCTGACGATGTATCAGTTCACGGACCCGGGAGGCCCGTATGCGTGCCCTCATCGCCGCCGCGACCGGTCTCGCCGCGGCCCTCGCCCTGGTGCTGGCCATCACGGCCATGGGCTCGCCGGCCGGCAGCACTTCACCGAAGCCGATGCTGACCACCGTGCCCGCACACCCGTAGCCCGCGACCCGCGCCCGGAGCCCGCTCTCGGGCCACGAGGCCCGTGCCGGCCCGTCCGCAACACCCAGGGAGGGACGCCGAGATGTGCCGCAAGGCAAGCCTGATCCTGCTCGCCTTCGCCGTGTTCTTCACGGCGCTGTCCCCGCTGCTGCGCTGGTACGCCTTCCCGCGCCTGGCGAAGATCCCCGCCGGCCAGTACCAGGACATGGTCCTGGAGGCGAAGGACGCGACCCTCCTCGACTACGACACCATGAAAGCCAGGAGGGTCCCCAAGGTCACCATCGTGCAGACCCTGAGGGGCAACGTCGAAGCGTCCGAGAAGATCGAGAGGACCGCGGGCCGCGACGTCGTCGTCTGGGACTCCCTCTCCTACGTCCAGGGCCCCGACGGGAATATGGTCTCCAAGCTGCCCGAGCGCTACATCTTCGACGCGCACAGCCAGGAACCCGTGCACGCCACCGGCGAATCCGTGGACGGCGACCCCGTCACCCGCCAGGGCATCGAGTTCAAGTGGCCCTTCCAGACGGAGAAGCGGGACTACGAGTACTTCGACGCGCAGACCCGGACCTCGGCCCCCATCCACTACCAGGGCACCCGGACCTTCCGCGGCGTCAAGGTCTACTACTTCGAGCAGACCATCCCCTGGACCAAGGTCAAGTTCCCCAAGATCATGCCGGTCGAGGGCATCACCCCCGAGTCGGTCGCCAAGACGGGCACCACCCGCTGGTACACCACGGTCCGCAAGTTCTGGGTGGAACCGGTCACGGGAGCGCCCGTGTACGCCGAGGAGATCCACAAGGAGGAACTGCGCGGCGGCACCCTGCTCGGCGACCGCGACAAGGTGACGGCGTTCGCCGGGCACGTGAAGATGCGCGAGGACTACATCGAGTACACGGTCGACCTGGTCGAATCCAACCGCACCCTGGTTCTCCTGATGACCTCCTACCTCCCGTGGGGCTTCCTCGCCCTCGGCGCCGGGCTGCTGTCCCTCTCCCTCTGTCTGGAGGCCCGCAGCCGCCGGCCGGGGGACCCGGAACCCGCCGGGGTCACCGAACCGGAGCCGGTCGGCGCCTGACCGGTCACGTCCTGCGCAGCCGGGCGTTCGTGTGCCGCGTCGGCTCCGCCGTCGCCGGGTCCTCCGGCCAGGGGTGCTTGGGATACCGCCCGCGCAGCTCGGCCCGCACCGCCCGGTAACCGTCCTTCCAGAAGGAGGCGAGGTCGGCCGTGACGGCGGCGGGACGCCCGGCGGGGGAGAGGAGGTGCACGAGCAGGGGCACACCGGCGACCCGGGGCGTCTCGGCCAGCCCGAACATCTCCTGGAGCTTCACCGCCAGGACCGGACGCTCAGGATCGGTGTAGTCGATCCTGATTCCGGACCCACTGGGCACCTCGACGCGCTCCGGCGCGAGCTCGTCCAGCCGCGCGGCGTCCCCGCTCGCCCAGGGAAGCAGCCGGGTGAGGCCCTGCCCCGCGTCGATCCGCCCCAGATCGGCGCGCCGGCGCGCCCGGCCGAGCTCCGGCTCCAGCCACTCGTCCACGCGCGCGTGCAGAGCGCCGTCGGACACGTCGGGCCAGGGATCGCCCAGATGCGCGTGCAGGAAGGCCAGGCGCTGCCGCAGCGTCTCGGAGTCCCGCGTCCACCGCAGCAGCCCGAACCCTTCGGTCCGCAGCCCCTCCACCAGCGCCTCGCGCACGAGTCCGGAGCCGGCCTCCCGAACCGGACGCACCGCCAGCTCCACCGCCCCGAGCCGCTCGACCCGGCGCGCGACGACGTCGCCGTCGGCCCAGCCGACCTCGTCGCCCGCGGCGTACAGGTGCGCCGCTGCCCGTCGGGCCGTCTCCTCGTCGATGACGGCGCCGAGCCGCACGCGCGCGTGCCCGGCGCCCACGGGCCTGTCGGCCACGGCGACCGCGAGCCAGGGAGCGGCCCGCAGACCCGTGCCGTCCCCCAGTTCGGCCCGGGTACCGGACGCCATCAGATAGGAGCCGCCGTGCGAGCGTGCGACGCGCTCGGGGAAGGCGAGGGCGGCGACGAGGCCCGCGACGTGATCGTCCCCGTTCCGCGCCGCGACGCCCCGCCCGGCCGCGGAGGACGACGACAACCCCGGCGACGGCCGGGCGGACCCCTCCCGGTCGGGACCCGGCGCCTGCCGGGCGGACTCCTGCGGGGCGAGCTCTCGCGCCTGCCGGGCGGCCTCCTCCGAGGCGGTCTCCTGCGACGGTCGGGAGGACCTCTGCGGGGTGGGGCCCGGCTGCGAGGGACCCGGTGCCGACATGGTCCGCAGCCGCTTCGCCTCCGCCCGCCACCGGCCGGCGTAGGCGTCACCGCCACGCCGGGCGGCACGCCAGGCCGCGGCGAGGTCGTCGCCGTACTCCCTCGGCGGCTCCTCGCTGAGCAGGGCGACGACCTCGGCGGCGCGGGCCGCCCCGACCTGGGGCGCCGCGTCCAGCAGGGCGCGGGCGAGCCGCGGGTGCAGTCCGAGCCGGGACATGCGGGCACCCCGGTCCGTCGCCCGCCCCGAATCGTCCACCGCGCCCACCGCCGACAGCACGGCGCGCGCCGCAGCCATCGCCCCGCCCGGCGGTGCGTCGAGGAGAGCCAGCCCCGTCGCGTCCGGGTCGCCCCAGCAGGCCGCCTGGAGGGCGAACGCCGTCAGGTCCGCCACCTTGATCTCTGGGGCAGGGAAGCGGGCCAGCCGCCCGTCCTCCGCCTCCGTCCAGCACCGGTACACCGCTCCGGGTGCCTCACGACCGGCCCGTCCGGCCCGCTGCCGCCCGGCCGCCTGCGAGGCCCGTACGGTGGTCAGGGCGCTCAGCCCGCGCGCGTGGTCCACACGCGGCTCCCGCGCCAGCCCGGAGTCGACCACCACCCGCACACCGGGCACCGTCAGCGAGGACTCGGCGACCGAGGTCGCGAGAACCACCCGCCGCCGCGCCCCCGGGGAGAGCACGGCGTCCTGCACGGCGGACGGTGCCCGCCCGTGCACCTGAAGCACGTCCACGTCGCCCCGGCCCGTCGGATCCCCCAGCTGTCCGGCGACCCGCGCGATCTCCCCCACCCCGGGAAGGAAGCACAGGACGTCCCCCTCGCGCTCGCCCAGCGCCCGCCGCACCACCGACGCCACGTGCGTCAGGAGCGCCGGGTCCACCCGCATGCCGTGCGGCGGCCGGACGGGACGGGCGGGCGGCGCCCAGACCACCTCGACCGGATACGACACGCCCTCGGCCTCGACCACCGGCGCGTCGCCCAGCAGCCGGGCCCACCCCTGCGCGTCCGTCGTCGCCGAGGCCGCCACCAGCCGCAGCTCCGGCCGCAGGGCGGCCCGGACGTCGCACAAGAAGGCCGCCACCGTGTCGGCGTCCAGGTGCCGCTCGTGGCACTCGTCCAGCACGACCACGTCGACGTCCGCCAGTTCCTGGTCCCGCTGGAGCCGCTGCAGCAGCACACCGGTCGTGACGACCTCCACGCGCGCGTGGCGGCCGACCACCCGCTCCCCGCGCACCGTATAGCCGACGCTCTCGCCGACCTTCTCGCCGAGCAGCCACGCCATGCGCCGCGCGGCGGCCCGGGCCGCGATCCGCCGCGGCTCCGCGACGACGACCCGGCGCGGCGGCCGCCCGTCGTCCAGGAGACCGGCGAGCACGAGCGGCACCAGGGTGGTCTTGCCGGTGCCGGGCGGCGCGACGAGCACCGCGGTGCCGTGGCCCTCCAGGGCGTCGTCCAGGCCGGGCAGGGCGCCGCGCACGGGCAGCGCGTCCAGAGCGTCGTAGCGGATCACGCCCCCAGTCTCGTACGCGGGCGGAAGCGGCCTCCACGCGCGCGTGCCGCACCGGGGGCACAGGCGGCAGGCGCCTGCGTCAGTCGCGCTCGCAGACGAAGATCGCCGTCCCGGGGATGAGGTTCCCGCGCAGCGGTGACCAGCCGCCCCACTCCTGGGTGTTCCAGGCGGGCCACTGCGGCTCGACGAGGTCCACCAGCCGGAAGCCGCCGGCCACGACGTCACGGACGCGGTCCCCGACCGTCCGGTGGTGCTCGACGTACACCGCGCGGCCCTCCTCGTCCTGCTCCACGTACGGAGTGCGGTCGAAGTAGGAGGCGGACACGCTCAGCCCCTCCGGGCCGGGTTCGTCGGGGAAGGCCCAGCGGATCGGGTGCGTCACGGAGAAGACGAAGCGGCCGCCCGGCCGCAGCACGCGGCGCACCTCCCGCAGGACCCGCACCGGGTCGGCGACGAAGGGCAGCGCCCCGTACGCCGAGCACGCCAGGTCGAAGGAGCCGTCCGCGAAGGGCAGGGCGCCCGCGTCGGCCTCCACCAGCGGCACGGCGCCACCTATGCGCAGCGCGTGCTGGAGCTGGCGGTGGGAGAGGTCCAGGGCCACGGGCCGCGCCCCCTGCCCGGCCAGCCAGCGCGAGCACTGGGCCGCGCCGGCGCCGATCTCCAGGACGTCCTTGCCCTTGAGGTCCTCGTGCGGCCCGAGGAGCTCGGCCTCCACCTCGTCGAGGCCCTCGGGGCCCCATACGAACCGGTCGTCGCCGAGGAACGTGCCGTGTTCGACCTGGTACTCGTCCGCGTTCCGGTCCCACCAGCCGCGGTTCGCGCGGGAGCTCTCCGCGGCATCCGCGGTGCGACGGGTTGCTTCCGGTTCGAACGCTTCGGACTCTTGGATGATCGGCTCCCTCGTAATAGTCTGCGGCCCACCGTTCGCCCGCCTCGGGGGTGTCACGACAGGCGTGCCCCAGGGCCCGCGTGGCCTCGTGTGACTGATTTTGTGCCGGGTATGCGGCGATCCGCCCCGGGTGTGCGGCTTCGCGCATTGACCCTGCCCGGCTGCCCCCGTATGCTACAAGTTGCGCTGCGGGCCTGCGCTCCTCAGACGTAGCAGGCTGCGCTCGCATCTGTATGTATGTCCCCTCGGTTGTCGAGGCGCCCCCGGGTCACCGGGTTCGGCGCTTCCTTGGCTGTCCGGCTTCTGCAGAGCGAAACGGGCTCCTGGCGCAAGCAGTACCTACGACTCAATGTCCGTACCGGAGCCCTTTCCCACATGACGAGCAGCACCGAGACCACCGCCACCACCCCGCAGGTTGCGGTCAACGACATCGGTAACGAGGAAGCCTTCCTCGCCGCGATCGACGAGACGATCAAGTACTTCAACGACGGCGACATCGTCGACGGCGTCATCGTGAAGGTCGACCGGGACGAGGTCCTGCTCGACATCGGTTACAAGACCGAAGGTGTCATCCCGAGCCGTGAGCTCTCGATCAAGCACGACGTCGACCCGAACGAGGTCGTGGCCGTCGGCGACGAGATCGAGGCCCTGGTCCTCCAGAAGGAGGACAAGGAAGGCCGCCTGATCCTCTCGAAGAAGCGCGCTCAGTACGAGCGTGCCTGGGGCACCATCGAGAAGATCAAGGAAGAGGACGGCATCGTCACCGGTACCGTCATCGAGGTCGTCAAGGGTGGTCTCATCCTCGACATCGGCCTCCGTGGCTTCCTGCCGGCTTCCCTCGTCGAGATGCGCCGTGTCCGCGACCTCCAGCCCTACGTGGGCAAGGAGCTCGAGGCGAAGATCATCGAGCTGGACAAGAACCGCAACAACGTGGTCCTGTCCCGCCGTGCCTGGCTGGAGCAGACCCAGTCCGAGGTCCGCCAGACGTTCCTCACGACCCTGCAGAAGGGTCAGGTCCGTTCCGGCGTCGTCTCCTCGATCGTCAACTTCGGTGCCTTCGTGGACCTGGGTGGCGTCGACGGTCTGGTCCACGTCTCCGAGCTGTCCTGGAAGCACATCGACCACCCGTCCGAGGTGGTCGAGGTCGGCCAGGAGGTCACCGTCGAGGTCCTCGACGTCGACATGGACCGCGAGCGTGTCTCCCTGTCGCTGAAGGCGACGCAGGAAGACCCGTGGCAGCAGTTCGCCCGCACCCACCAGATCGGCCAGGTCGTGCCCGGCAAGGTCACGAAGCTGGTTCCGTTCGGTGCGTTCGTCCGTGTGGACGAGGGCATCGAGGGTCTGGTGCACATCTCCGAGCTGGCCGAGCGCCACGTGGAGATCCCGGAGCAGGTCGTCCAGGTCAACGACGAGATCTTCGTCAAGGTCATCGACATCGACCTCGAGCGTCGTCGCATCAGCCTCTCGCTGAAGCAGGCCAACGAGTCCTTCGGTGCCGACCCGGCCTCGGTCGAGTTCGACCCGACCCTGTACGGCATGGCCGCGTCCTACGACGACCAGGGCAACTACATCTACCCCGAGGGCTTCGACCCCGAGACCAACGACTGGCTCGAGGGCTACGAGAAGCAGCGCGAGGAGTGGGAGCGCCAGTACGCCGAGGCGCAGCAGCGCTTCGAGCAGCACCAGGCGCAGGTCATCAAGTCCCGCGAGGCCGACGCCCAGGCGGCGGCCGAGGGCGGCGACGCG
>NZ_AUKV01000018.1:0-228216 GCF_000424945.1 Streptomyces sp. 142MFCol3.1 | reverse complement strand
CCATCGCCTGGATCTGCGCAACGGTGTACGAGCTCTGGACGGAGAAGCTGGAGGCGTCACGCGTCGCGGAGCGGCTGGCCGCTTCCTGCGCCGCCTTGCGCTCCTTGGCTTCCTTCTCCGCCTTCTCCGCCGCCTTCTCCGCTGCCTGCTGCTTCGCGACGGCGTCCTCGGCGGCCTGCTTGCGGGCGGCCTCCTCGGCGTCCTTCTTGGCGCTCGCGTCGGCGGCGATCGCCTGCGCGTCGGCCTGCTGGGTCAGCGATGCGGTCTGCACCTGGGCCTGCTGGCCCGCGGGTATGTCCGCGAGGAGGGTCGAGTCGCTTGCCGTCGCCTCGGCGTCGTTCGAGGGCTGAGCGGTGCTGCCCGAGGCAACTCCGACGACGCTTCCGACAGCGGTGACCGCGGTGGCCGAGGCCACTGCGAATCCCCGGACCGAAATCCGGCTCACACGGTTTCCTTCCAGCATCGCCCGCTTAGGTGACCCTCGCGGACGCAATCGTGCCCCTTGGCGCTGGCCTCCCAACTGCGGGGTCACGGGAGGCACGGGCCCGGTGGGCAACTCCCGCGAGGGGAGCGCCGCGTGGTGCGCGGGCGGCATACGACGGCTCTATGGAGTTCTGAGGTTCCTGTTGTGCCGTACCGCTGGGGGTACAGGTGTGTCGTATGCGGGGCCTGACAGGAGTGAGACTCTGCCGTAACCGGACGCCGCAAGGCAATTCTGCGTTGCGTGTGAAAGCTCACACCTCGTTTGCCCCGGAAGTTTTACGGAAACGAGCACACGCCAGGACGCCGCCCGGCTAGGCTTTTCGCCTTTGCCGGACGGCGCCAACTACCGTGTATCCGCCACCCTTTGAACAGGTGGGGTCAGATCTGCCCGTCCTCCAGCATTTCGGTCACAAGGGCAGCAATCTGGGACCTCTCGGACCGGTTGAGGGTGACATGCGCGAAGAGCGGATGCCCCTTCAATTTCTCCACGACGGCGACGACTCCGTCGTACCGGCCGACACGCAGATTGTCCCTTTGTGCCACGTCATGGGTGAGGACAACCCGGGAATTCGCCCCGATCCGTGACAGCACGGTCAGCAGGACATTCCGTTCCAGGGACTGCGCCTCGTCCACGATCACGAAGGCGTCATGGAGGGAGCGGCCCCGGATGTGGGTGAGCGGCAGGACCTCCAGCATGCCGCGCGCCGTGACCTCTTCGATGACTTCGCGGCTGGTGACCGCGGAGAGCGTGTCGAAGACCGCCTGCGCCCAGGGGCCCATCTTCTCGGACTCGGAGCCGGGCAGATAGCCGAGCTCCTGTCCGCCGACCGCGTACAGCGGGCGGAAGACCATCACCTTCTGGTGCTGGCGCCGCTCCAGGACTGCCTCCAGGCCCGCGCAGAGCGCGAGCGCGGACTTGCCGGTGCCGGCCCGGCCGCCCATCGACACGATCCCGACGTCGGGGTCGAGCAGCAGGTCGAGCGCGATGCGCTGCTCGGCGCTGCGGCCCTTGATGCCGAAGGCCTCCCGGTCGCCGCGCACCAGCCGGACGTTGCCCTCGGAGGTGACACGGCCGAGGGCCTTGCCGCGCTCCGACTGGATCGTCAGGCCCGTGTGGACGGGCAGGTCGGCCGCTTCGGGCACGTAGGCGTGGCCCTCTTCGAAGAGGATGTCCACCTGCTCGCCGGACAGGGTCAGTTCGGACATTCCGGTCCAGCCGGAGGAGCCCGTGATGGCGAGTTCCGCGCGGTACTCCTCGGCGAGGAGACCGACGGAGGACGCCTTGATCCTGAGCGGCAGGTCCTTCGAGACGACGGTGACGTCGTACCCCTCGGCCTGCAGGTTGCGGGCGACCGCCAGGATGCGGGAGTCGTTGTCCCCCAGGCGGTACCCGCTGGGCAGGACGCTGGGGTCCGAGTGGTTGAGCTCGACGCGTACGGTCCCGCCGAGGTCCCCGATCGGGATGGGGGAGTCGAGGCGGCCGTGCCGTACCCGGAACTCGTCGAGCAGGCGGAGGGCCTGCCGGGCGAAGTAGCCGAGTTCGGGATGGTGCCGCTTGGCCTCCAGCTCCGTGACCACGACGATCGGGAGCACGACCTCGTGCTCGTCGAAGCGGTTCAGGGCGTTGGGGTCGGCCAGCAGGACGCTGGTGTCGAGAACATAGGTGCGCCGGTCTGGCTTGTGGCGCTTTGTGCTGGTCACCACGGAAGGACGTACCCCCTCGGATGAGGTCGGGGAGCGACGAAGGAGATCTGGACCGGTCTCGGGCACCGATGCGCGGGCCGAAAACCGGCCCTCCACTTCGTCCGTACTGACCGCACGGTCGGGCTGGTGCAAAGGGCCTCCCGGGCGGACGGCCCCGTGCCGTCCGCTGAGATACGACACCCGTGGTTCGGGCATCGACCTGGAAGGCTTATGCCCCTTAACGAGCCACGCCATGCCACGGCATATGACGGCTCGTTCGTTAACTCCAGATGACATGCGTCCCGTCCCGCGGTCCGGGACGTCCTTCACCGGCCGTGGGACCGGCCCCGATCAGCCGCCGTACCGCCGGTGGCGGGCCGCGTAGTCGCGCAGGGCCCGCAGGAAGTCGACCTTGCGGAAGGCCGGCCAGAAGACCTCGCAGAAGTAGTACTCGGAGTGGGCGGTCTGCCAGAGCATGAATCCGGACAGCCGCTGCTCGCCGCTCGTGCGGATCACCAGGTCCGGATCCGGCTGGGCCCCGGTGTAGAGGTGCTTGCCGATGGCGTCGACGTCGACGGCGTCGGCGAGGTCCTCCATCGAGGTGCCCTTGTCGGCGGCGTCGAGGATCATCGAGCGCACGGCGTCGGCGATCTCCTGGCGGCCGCCGTACCCGATGGCGACGTTGACGAGTATCCCGTCGACGTGCGCGGTGGACTCCTCGGCCTCCTTGAGGACCGTCTGCATCTGCGGGGGCAGCAGGTCGAGCGTGCCCACGTGGTGCACCCGCCAGCGGCCGTCGGCGGCGAGGGTGCGGACGACTTGCTCGATGATCCCGAGCAGCGGGACGAGCTCCTCCTGCGGACGGTCGAAGTTGTCCGTGGACAGCAGCCAGAGGGTGACGACCTCGACGTCGGTCTCGGAGCACCAGCCGAGGAACTCCTCGATCTTGTCCGCTCCGGCCCGGTGCCCCTGCGCGGTCGTGGAACCCGCCGCCTTGGCCCAGCGCCGGTTGCCGTCCATGATGACGCCGATGTGCTTGGGCACCTGGTCGTGGTCGAGGTGGCCTTCCACCCTGCGTGCATAGAACCTGACCAGCAGACGGCGCAGGTTTTCGCGCAGGTTCACGTGTTGTCAGCCCCTCCGTGTGGAAGCGACAGGTGCGCGGCTGGGCGCGAGCCCTGTCCATATGGCGGTCCCCGTCGGCGAAGCCTACCCCCGGAGCACGCCTGTCCGGGGAGCGCCCCCGGGCGCACGGCCGGGCCGTCACCCGGGGCGCCGCCGGCCTGTCGTAGTTTCGTATGCATGAACGACATGTCTGCATACCGCGCCGCAACGGAGCGGTACGACTCGATGGAATACCGCCGTACGGGGCACAGCGGCCTCAAGCTGCCCGCCGTCTCGCTGGGCCTGTGGCACAACTTCGGCGACGACCGTTCGCTCGATTCCCAGCGCGCGATCCTGCGCCGCGCGTTCGACCTGGGCGTCACCCACTTCGACCTCGCCAACAACTACGGTCCGCCGCCCGGCTCCGCCGAGCTCAACTTCGGCAAGCTGCTCCGCCAGGACTTCGCGCCGTACCGTGACGAGCTGGTCATCTCCACCAAGGCGGGCTACCTCATGCACCCCGGGCCGTACGGCGAGTGGGGTTCGCGCAAGTACCTGCTGTCGTCCCTGGACGCCTCGCTGAAGCGGATGGGCGTGGAGTACGTCGACATCTTCTACTCGCACCGCTTCGACCCGGACACCCCGCTGGAGGAGACGATGGGCGCGCTCGCGTCCGCCGTGCAGCAGGGCAAGGCGCTATACGTGGGCGTGTCGTCGTACACCGCCGAGCAGACCGCCGAAGCGGCCCGCATCCTCACCGGGATGGGCGTCCGCCCGCTCATCCACCAGCCCTCGTACTCGATGATCAACCGATGGACCGAGGACGACGGTCTGCTCGACACGCTGGAGGACGCCGGCATGGGCTGCATCTCCTTCGTGCCGCTGGCGCAGGGCCTGCTGACGGGCAAGTACCTCAAGGGCATCCCGGAGGGCTCGCGCGCGACGCAGGGCAAGTCGCTGGACCCGAACCTCCTCAGCGACGAGGTGGTCCGCCGGCTGAACGGGCTGAACGACATCGCGGCCCGCCGCGGCCAGTCCCTCGCCCAGCTCGCGCTCACCTGGGTGCTGCGCGACGAGCGGATGACCTCGGCCCTCATCGGCGCGTCCAGCGTGGCGCAGCTGGAGGAGAACGTGGCGGCGCTGTCCGCCCCGAAGCTGACGGACGAGGAGCTGAAGCAGATCGACACGTTCGCTGTGTCGACGCCGGGCACGAACATCTGGGCCGGTCGGCGCTGAGTCACCACGGCCGGCGCGTACGGCGGCCGGGGCGCACGGGGGGCGCCCGCCGGGCCGTCGGCCGCGGGCATGAAAAACGGGCCGGTCCGTGGGGGGGGAGACGGACCGGCCCGAGGGGGGGTTTCCACCATAACCCTTCGTAAGTGATGCTGCGTGCATCGGCGTGCCACAACTACTCTCCGAAACCGTCCGGCGACGCCACGGTGGGGGCGGAATCTCCGATTCAGGGCCTGATCATGGCCGAATCACAACTGATTCCAAGGGATTCGCGAAGGATCCGGGAAGATCCGATGGACACGCCCCCGGCCGCGGCGACCCGCCGCGACGTAGTCCACGCGGGTGACGGGGGCCCTGTCCGAGGGCTTGACGCGGCCGCTAGCTTCGCACCCATGGCCACCTTCACGACGGAGCGGACGACCGGGCCGGTGCCGCTGGAGCTCGCCCTGTCGGCGCGCGCCCGGCGCCGGGGCCTGCTCGGTCGCGGCGGGATCGAGGGCGCACTGCTGTTGAGCCCGGCGAGCTCGGTGCACACGTTCGGGATGCGGTTCGCGATCGACGTCGCCTACCTGGACCGCGACTCCCGGGTCCTCGCGGTGCGCACGATGCCCCCTGGTCGTGTGGGCCTGCCCCGGCCACGGGCCCGGCACGTGCTGGAGGCGGAGGCGGGGGCGATGCAACGGTGGGGCGTACGGCCAGGGGCGCGGGTCACGGTGCGGCACCCCTGACCGCGCGTCAGAATGCAGGCAGCACCGCGCAGCCCCCTCCTCTGCGCGGTGCCACACGCGCAGCTTTGCTCACGCGAATTACCTTGGTCTGAACTTACGTGAGGCGAACATCCGAAGCGAGACACCGGCGATAACGATGTGGAAACCCTGTGCCGGTTCCGTGTCGCCGCTCGGGACATCCGACATATGGACGCTCATCTCACCTATCAGATGCCGCATGGGGATGTTTTCGGTCAATCAGCTCACGCATGTGCCGATCACCCCATTCCCCCAGCGGCAGCAGTGCGGTGTTCAGCGTCTCCCCCAGCTCGGTCAGTGAGTACTCGACGCGGGGCGGAACCTCCCCGTACACCTCCCGGTGCACGATCCCGTCGACCTCCAGTTCGCGCAGCTGCTGGCTCAGCACCTTCTCGCTGACCCCCTGGACGTGGCGGCGCAGCTCTCCGAAGCGGAGGGTCCCGGCGGCGTGCAGCGCCCACAGGATCATCGGCTTCCACTTGCCCCCCACGACGTCCACGGCGGCATCGAGACCGCAGGTGTAGGGGCCCTTGCCCTTCGACATGGTCAACTCCTCGGCGGATTCGCCGCCTTCGACGGAAGCGGACGGAATCTGGCCTCTTTCCCGCCTAGCGTCGTCCGCATGACCTTGAGGATCACATGGGACGAGGCGAGCGCGCGGCGTATGGAGCGGCAGTTCCTGGCCGTTCCCGCGCCGGCCGGGACACCGCTCGCGGGGGTGGTCGGTGCGATGCTCGGCGCACACGCGCAGATCCTGTCGGCGGCGGAGATGTCGGTCGGGGTGCGCGCGGACGGGGTGACACGGGCGGACGTGCGCACGGCGCTGTGGGAGGACCGGTCGCTGGTGAAGACGTTCGGTCCGCGCGGCACCCTGCACCTGCTGCCGACCGCGGAACTTCCTCTCTGGACGGCCGCGTTGACCGCGATCCCCGCCGGTCCGAACGCGTTCGCACCTGCTGTCCGGCTGACCGCGGCGCAGGCGGACGAGGTCGTCGCGGCGATCGGCGACGCCCTCGACGGCGCCTGCCTCACCGTCGACGAGCTGAGCGAGGAGGTCGTACGGCGCACCGGACCCTGGGCCGGCGACCTCGTGATGCCCGCCTTCCAGGGCATGTGGCCGCGCTGGCGGCAGGTGATGCACCGGGCGGGCCAGCGCGGCGCGCTGTGCCTCGGCCCGAACAGGGGCCGCAAGGTCACCTACACCCGGCCGCCGCGCTTCACGCCGCTCGACACGGACGAGACGGCCGCTCGCGCGCAGGGGATCTCCCGGCTCGTCCACCGCTATCTGACCGCGTACGGTCCCGCCACCCCGGCGCACTTCGCCAAGTGGGCCGCCGCGCCGCGCGGTTGGGCCGGCGAGCTGTTCGCCTCGCTGGCCGCGAACGGGGAGATCGAGGAGGTGAACTTCTTGGACGGCCCGGCGTGGGTCGTGGCGGCCGACACAAAGTTCCCGCAGAAGCCGGTCCACGGGGTGCGACTGCTGCCGTACTTCGACGCGTACGGCATCGCGGTCCAGCCGCGCGAGGTGCTGTTCCCCGGGGCGGCGTACCGACGCGCCCTGGCGGGCGGGCAGGCCGGCAACCATCCCGTCCTGCTCGTCGACGGCGTGGTCGCCGGCGTCTGGCACCAGCGGCGCCGGGGCCGGCGCACCACGGTCACGGTCGAGCCGCTGGGCGAGCTGACGGCCGCCGCCGGGCGGGAGCTCGCCGAGCGCGTGGAGCGGATCGGCGAGGTCCTGGAGGCGACACCGGAACTGGTGGTCGGAACGGTGACCGCGGGACCGCACGCCTGACCCCTACGCCCGCTTGCGCGCCTCGATCAGGAATCGGGCGCCATGGGTGACGAACGGGCCCTCCGCCCCGATCCGTTCGTGCAGCGAGCGCAGCAGCGGCCGGTACGCGTCGACGGTGAAGCCGGGGACCATCCAGATCACCTTGCGCAGGAAGTGGACGACGGCCCCGATGTCGAAGAACTCGATGCGCAGCCGCTCCGCCCGCAGGTCCACCACGTCGAGCCCGGCGGCCTCGGCGGCGGCCCGGGCACGCTCCGGGGCACGGGCGTTCTTCCGCTCCTCCGGCTGCGGTCCGAGGAAGTACTCGACGAGTTCCACGGCGCTCGCGGGGCCGATCTGCTGGGAGAAGTAGGTGCCGTGGGGGCGCAGGACCCGGGCGATCTCCGCCCAGTCCGTGTCCACGGGATGACGGCTGGTGACCAGGTCGAAGGCCTCGGCCGCGAACGGGAGCGGCGCCTGCTCCGGGGAGGCGACGACCACCGCGCCGCGCGGGTGCAGCAGGGCGGTGGCCCGGGCGACGTTCGGCGGCCAGCCCTCGGTCGCCACCATGAGCGGCGGCAGCTGCGGTGCGGAGTCGAGGACTTCGCCGCCGCCGGTCTGGATGTCCAGCGCGGCCGTCGCGCCGGCCAGTCGCTGCCCCATCGCCTTCGCGTACCCCCACGAGGGCCGCTCCTCCGTGGCCCGGCCCTCGAACCAGGAGAAGTCCCAGCCGTCGACGGAGACGGCTGCGGCCTCGGCGACGAGGTCCTCGAACGTGCGGCTGCCGCTGTCCATGGCGGGCATCCTCCCAGCGGCCGCGTGCCGGAGCCACGCATTTTCCCCGGCGGCACTGTCGGTGGCCGCTGCTACGTTCCGGGCATGACGACGAATCTGGACGTCGTGCGGGAGCTGATCGACGGGGCGAGGGGCGACCACCGGCCCGGGTGAGGCGGGCCGGGAGCCGGCTGCCTGCCCGGGACCGCCACGCCCCCCGCACCGACGGGGCTCCCTCAGCGGACGAGGGGGCGCACCTCCCGCGCGGCGAAGCGGATGAAGCCCTCGGGGTCCGGCTCGTCGGCGGTGGGCTGGAGGACCACGGTGTCGGCGCCCGCGTCCGCGAGTCGCCGCACGGCCTCGGCGACGGCCTCCGCGTCCCCGGCGGCTCCGTGGTCCGGCACCGGCTTCTCGCCGTCGGCCTCGATCTCGGCGCGCAGCCGGGCGGCGGCGCCCGGCCCGGTGGCGGTGTGGAGGTAGACGACCACCGGGTGGTGTCCCGTGCGGTCCGCCGCCCGCCGGCCCTCGTCGATGAGGAGGCGGGCGCGGCGTACGCCTTCGGGGGTGGTGGAGGCGGTGAGGATGGTGCCGTCGGCGGCCTCGCCCGCGAGCCGGAGCGTGCGCGGGCCGGTGGCACCCGTGAACACCTCGGGCGCCTCCGCGGGCGGCCAGTCCAGTGCGACGCCGTCGAGCTTCACGTACCGTCCGTCCGTGGTCACCCGCTCGCCCCGCAGCAGGGCGCGCAGCGCCTGGAGGTGCTCACGCAGCAGGGTCACGGGCGACTCCGCCCGCGCGCCGACCTGCCCCATCCAGTCCTGGACGCCGTGGCCCACACCGAGCACCGCGCGCCCGGGGAACAGGCGGTGCAGCGTGGCGGCTTCCATCGCGGTGACCGCGACGTTCCGCAGGGGGACGGGCAACAGGCCCACGCCCACCCGCAGCCGTTCCGTCCAGGCGAGCGCGGCCGAGGCGGCGGAGACGCCGCCTTCGAGGAAGCAGTCCTCCCACAGCCACAGTTCTTCGAGTCCCTCGGAGTCCGCCAGTCGTGCGAGGGAGCGGAGTCGCTCGGGAGGCAGTTGGGGCCGGAACACGGCGCCGAGTCCAGTCATACGGCCTTCCTACCGAGAGCGGTTGTCACGGGCAACCTCATTACGTCTCGGCGGTGTTGCCGCTGTCGCCGGCTTCGGCACCCTTGATCCCGACCGCGGCGTCCCAGGCCCTACGGCACCAGGACGGCGCGGCGCCGCCACCTGCCGCCTCAGCCGCCCCGCGGGAACGTCACCTCCACACGGCGGTTCTTCCTGCGGCCCTGCTCCGAGGTGTTGTCGGCGATCGGGTAGTCCTCGCTGTAACCCCGCACCTCGAAGGTGATGTCCGTCGATCCGAGGTCCCCGGCGAGGACGTCGTGGACGGCCTCGGCACGCTTCTTCGACAGGGTCAGCCCGTGCGCGTAGGAGCCGAGATTGTCGGTGAAGCCGAAGACCCGCACGGTCGTCGCCTTCTGTGCCTTGATCTCGTCCGCGATCGCCTGGATCCGGGAACGGGCCTCCGGGTTCAGCTTCGAACTGTCCTTGGGGAAGAGCACCTCCGCCTGGAGCGCGAACGACACGTCCTCGTTCGTGTCCTCCCGGCGTTCCTCCCCGCCGAGGTCCTCCACGACGGACTTGATGTCCAGCACCTTCGCGGGCGCGAGCGTGGCGCCGTCGGCGAGCTTCAGCCCGGGGCTGTTGGCGTCCACCTCGGGGGGCGGGGACGTGGTGACGCTGCCGGGTGGGGCGCTGGGGTCGTCGTCGGCGTATGCCGGGCCGGAGGGGCTGCCCAGAGTGACCAGCACAGCGAGAGTCGTCAGAGTCGTCGCGGTGCCACGGCGGCTGAGGGCCATGGGTCAGCCCTCGGAGATCTCGATGGAGGCGGGGGGCATGGTACCGACCTGGAAGTCGACCTTGGTGGTGCCTTCCGGGGGAGCGGGGAATTGCGCGTACCACTCGGCTGTGCCGCCCGGGCTGATCTGACCGCTGAACTTCGTGCACAGGCAGTGGCCAGAGGTGTCCCTCAGAACGAGGTACTTCTTCTTGCCTTGGGTGTCCACCAGGTTGGCACCTGCCAGTGAGCCGCCGTTCTTGCGCAACTCTCGCTCGTCACTGACCCAATTGGCGCCGAGCCAGGACTTTGCACCATCGTTCCTGACGTTGCCCGACACGGTGACGAAGCCGCCTGCATCACGGAGAGCAGAATTGATCGTGACGGAGATGTCGCCGTCCTTCGCCGTCGCCAGAACCTTGTCCGAGGATGGCGTCTGTGACTGCTTCTGGCCGCCCCCGTCATCCTTGCCGGACGAGGAAGGCGCAGAGGACTCCGCCTTCGACTTGCCCTCGTCGTCGCTGCCGCCTCCACCGCAGCCGGTCACCGTCAGGAGCAGGCCACTCAGGACCGCAGCCGCGCTCAGTGCACTGCGGCCCCTCATGGTGTGCCGAAAGTCCATCGGTACGGCTTCCTCTCACTCGGCCAGTCGCACGGAGAACAGCACGGACGCGTCCGGGAGTTCGTCCGGATCGAAGTCCCCGGGATCTATGTTCACGATCTCCCCGTCACAGCTCAGTTCGACGGGTTTCTCGGGATCCGCGTCCGGATCGAAATCGCAACGCGGCTTGATGATGGCGACGGCGTGGGCCGTGGCCCGCTTGTTCTCCGTGCCGGGAATGATCGAGTCGCCGACGGTGTAGTTGGTCTGGATGTCGGCCTGATACCCGGGATAGCCGTTCTTCGTGACGGGCTGTACGCCTTGGAGCGTCGAGTCGTTCTCCGCGGCCAGCTGCTGGGCCGCGGCCGCCGCACCCGTGCCGGGGAGGCCCTGGCCGCCGTCCAGCCAGGCCAGCCAGTCGTCGTCCTGGCCGATGGCGTCCGTCAGGTGGTCGATCAACTCGTCCCGGGCATCCTGCGCCGCAGCCAACGCCGCAGCGTCCGCCGCGGATTGAGCTCCATTGCGGACGGACGCTGCCTGGGCGAACGCGAAGAAGGCGAGCGCGGCGAAGAGCAGAATCCCCGTCAGCCAGATGTAGATCGGGAGAGTCTGCCCTTGATCGCCGCGAAGGCCTGTGCTCGTCAGCCGCCGCCGATGACCTGATTCACGGCGTCCCCGATCGCACCCGAGATCAGCCCATCCAGCCCCAGCTGATCGATCAAGGTGAAGATCCCCGCAATGATGATCATCAGGCCCGCATACTCCACGAATCCGGCCCCGGCGTCCCGCTTCCGGCCGCGCATCCGGTCGGAGACCGTGCTCGCCCAGGTTTCCACGCGAACCGTCGCCCTGAGCTTCCAGTCCTTCGTCACCACGGCCCCTGCCCTCCCACCCGACGCCACAACCACCGACCCGTGCACCGTACGTGAGAGAGCGCCTACTGCGAGTGGGCCCAGGGGCCCAACTTCCCCGGCGTGGGGCGAAGGGTGGTGTCATCGGGTCCACCCCTCGCGCGACGTGCCCAGCCACTGGGCGATCGCTTCGCTGCGCGAGGAAGCGTGCAGCTTCGCGAAGATGCGGTTGATGTGATTCTTGACGGTCTTCTCGCTGATGAAGCAGGCGGCGGCGATCTGCTGGTTGTTCATGCCGGACGCGATGAGATCCATGACCTCCACCTCCCTTGAACTCAGGCCGAAGTCGGCCTGGTCGGGGGCGCGGCGGTGCAGCCCCGCCGTGTGTGCGAGTCGAGCCTTCGACGACTGTGCCACAACCGATTGCAGATGCGAAGAGATTTCGTTCGGTTCGTGCGAAACGCTGGGCGAAACCGAGCCAGTGGGCCGTCCCGCCCGCACATCCCGTACCGCGGTGATGAGTTCGGCGGCGGTGAACTCGCCATGGACGAGGTATCCGGAGGCGCCGCGGCGCAGCGCTTCGGCCACGACCTCGGGTTCGCGGCTGTAGGTCAGCATCATCACGGGGGCGAGCCGGGACAGCCGGGGCAGCGCCGTGAGGCCGTCCGTGCCGGGCATGCGGACGTCGAGGAGGACGACGTCGGGGCGGAGGCGGGCGGCGGATTCGAGGGCCTCGTCGCCGTCCGCCGCCGCGGCGACGACCTCGATGTCGGGGTGGCCGCCCAGCAGGGCGGTGAGTCCCGCCCGCACGACCGGGTTGTCGTCGGCCACGAGTACGCGCAGGGGCGGGCCGGAGAGCGCCTGGTCAGGCATGAGCGGCCTCCTGTCGGGGGGTGTGGGGGGCGGCTGCGGGGAGCGGGAGCGTCAGGTGGATCTCGGTGCCTCCCTGCATGGGCCGGTGCAGGCGGAGGCGAGCGCCGAGGGTGGCGGCCCGCTCCGTCATGCCGAGCAGACCGAAGTGGCCGGTTCTCGTCAGGTCGTCGAGGGTCACTCCGGAGGGAAGGCCGGACCCGTCGTCCTGAATCCGGAGCGTGAAATCGTGGTCGGTGACCTCGAGTTCGACGGCTGCACGGGTGGCGTCGGCGTGGCGGTGAATGTTCTCCAGGGCTTCGGACGCGATCGCCAGGACGTGCCGGGCGGTGGTTCGGGGCAGGACCGGAGGGCCGCCGCGGTGCCGCAGGTCGGTGGCGAGGTGCGTGCGGGCCTGGAAGTCGGCTGTGCGGGTGCGGAGTTCGGGCAGGAGGTCCATGTCTGGCGGTGCGGTCAGGTCGGTGTGACGGCGCAGGTCGCAGAGCAGGGCCCGGGACTCGCCGGCGGCGAGGCGTGCCGCGTCGGCCACCGTCGTCGCCTGGCGCTTGAGCGTGGCGGGGTCGCCGGACTCCGCGGATCCGGCCAGTGCCTCCGCCGCGAGCGCGAGGCCGTGCAGGGTCTTGGCGACCGAGTCGTGCATCTCCCGGGCGAGGCGGGCCCGTTCGGACTCCACGGCCTCCGCGACGGCGAGCCGGGAGGTGGCCTCGGCCAGGGCCTGGCTGGCGGTGCCGAACCGGAACATCAGGTTGCGCAGGGTGACGCCGATGATGCCGGCGCCGACGCAGAATCCGGCGATGAGGAGGGTGTTGGCGCCCGCTCCGGGACGGTGTTCCCAGGCCCGGAAGACGGTGAGGAGGACGATCAGCTGGAGTCCGGTGAAGACGCCGCTGCCGCGCCAGCCGTACAGCAGGCCCGACAGGAGGGGGGTGCAGACGGTCGCGTACGCGAGCGGTGAGGCGGGCGACGCGGTGAGCAGGAGTACCGATGCGAAGGTCAGGTCGACGGCCATCAGGGTGGGGTGGGCCAGCAGCCGGGGGCCGAAGCGCTCCCAGTCCCTGAGCATGGCGTACGAGCCCATGACGCCGAGGACGGCGGCGGCGAGGACCGCGTGGCGCGGCAGGCCGTCGGCCGCGTTCGTCATGGCGAAGGGGGCGCCGATGGCGATGGCGGCCAGCCGTACGGCGAAGGCCTGGCGGCACAGGGCCTGGAGTGCGTTGAGCTGGAGGCGGACGCTGCCGGGGGGCGGTGCGTCGTCCGCCAGGTAGCCGGCGCCGCCGCCCTTGGGCCAGCCGGGGCGGAGGCGGCCGGCGAGGCGGCGGAGGCCGGTGGCCGTGCGGGGGCTCCGTCGCCCGGCGAGGTCCGTGCGGGGCCGGGGGCCTGGGGCCTGGGGGTGGACGCCCGCAGGGGCGCGGAGGCCGTTCATCAGCGGCCCAGGATCGAGCCGAAGTCGGTGCCCGACCCGAGGAACATGCCGGTAGCGATGAGGATCATCGTCGCGGGGAGCATGAAGACGAGGGTCACCATGGTCGCCTTGGGGATGGTCTTGGCGGCGCGGCGCCGGGCGTTCTGGGCGTCGGTGCGGCGCATGTCCGTGGCGAGCTGGATGAGGGTCTCGGCGATCGGGGAGCCGAGTTCCTCGCCCTGCTGGAGGGCGGAGACGAACTGGGACACCTGCTCGGAGGAGTTGCGCCTGCGCAGTTCGTCGAATGCCTGACGGCGGCTGACGCCCATGTCCATCTGACGCAGGGTGATGCGCAGTTCGTCCGCCCACGGGCCCTCGTACTTCTCGGCGACCCGGTCGAGGGCCTGGCGGAAGCCGAGGCCGGCGGAGACCACGACGGCGAGGACGTCGAGGAAGTCGGGGAGGGTGCGGTCGATGACCTCCTTGCGTTCGCGGACGGCCTGCCAGATGAGGGCGTCGGCGGCCAGCAGGCCGAAGGCGAGGGCCAGCGCGGCGAAGAGGAGCTGTCCGTTGGAGAGGAAGACGAAGGCGAGGACGACGCCGAAGACGCCGTAGACGGCGCGGCGGGCGGCGTAGCGGTTGAGGGTCAGGCCGCCGGGGTTGCCCGCCATGTCGATGCGGCGACGCTTGGCGTCGACGCGGCGGGGGCCCATCAGGCGCAGCACCGCGGGCGCGAAGCGCATGCCGAGGCGGTCGACGGCCGAGTCGGCCTTGGAGACGCGGCTCGCGCCGACCTCCAGGGCGAGGGAGAGGTCGCTGGGGAGTCTGGCGTCGGCGCGGATCATGCGGATGCCCAGGAGGACGCCCGCGACGGCCAGGCCCATCAGGACGGCGAGCAGCAGCGGCGGCATGGTGATACCTCCCTCACACTTCGATCTTGCCGAGACGGCGGATGACGAAGAACCCGACGGTGTAGAGGCCGAGGGCGAGCAGGACGAGCCCCTGGCCGAGCGGGGAGCCGGTGACGCGGGCGAGGGCTCCCTCGTTCGACGAGTTGATCAGCACCAGTGAGCCGACGCCGAGGAACGGGACGGTGAAGGCGGTCGCGTTCACCTCGGAGAGCATGGTGCGGACCTCGCGGCGGGTCTCCTTGCGGTCCTCCAGGGTCTGGGTGAGGTTGCGCAGGGAGCTGACGACCGAGCCGCCCGCCTTGTTGGCGAGGACGAGGGTGGTGACGAGGACGATCAGCTCGCGGGAGGGCAGGCGTTCGGAGAGCTCGGCGAGGGCGTCGTCGACGGTCCTGCCCAGCGTCAGCTGGTGGGCGACGTGGGCGAGTTCCTCTCCGGCCGGGGCCTCCAGTTCCTCGGCCGCCATGGCGAGGGCGGTGCGCAGGGCGAGGCCGGCGGCGGTCGCGTTCGCCAGCAGGCGTGCCACGTCGGGCAGTTGGTTGATGAAGGCCTCGATGCGTTTCTGTCGCTGCCAGTTGAGGAAGATGGCGGCGCTCCAGACGCCCACGAGCGCGGCGATCGGGCCGAAGAAGGGGGCGAGGGTGGCGGCCGCGATCAGCCAGAGGGCGGCGACGACGGCGGTGACGTAGGTGAAGAACTCCCCTGCCGTCAGGTCGAGTCCGGTCGCGGACAGGCGCAGGTGGATCGCGCGGCCGAGGCGGGTACGGCGCAGCCGGCGGTCGATGCCCGCGAAGCGGCGTACCCGGCCTGCCGCGGTGCGCAGCGGGCCGCCGCCGGAGAGCCGGTCGACGAGTGCCTGGCGCTGGGCGCGGCCGGAGGCGTACGTGTGGACGCCCGCGAAGGCGAGGGTGCCGCACAGCACGGTCGCGCCGAGGGCGAGGAGGGCGGGGTTGTTCACGGCTCGCTCCTCTCGGTCGTGGGCGGTGTCCGGCGGCCTGCCCGGTGCTTCCCGGTCGTGGGCGTCATCCGATGGCCTGCCTGGTGTTGAGGACGTCGATGGCCTCGGTGACGCCGAAGGCGGGCGGCAGCGGCTCGTTGGCGACGTACAGCTTCTCCGCGACGACGCGCGGCAGGGGGAGGTGTTCGAAGTGGCCGTGGACGACACGGTCGGGTCCGGCGGGGCGGGGCACGAAGCGGGTGACGGGTGTGACGCGGAACTGTTCGCGGCCGTGGGAGACGAGCAAAGCGATCTCGGTGACCTTGCGGGAGCCGTCGGCGTGCCGGGTGAGCTGGACGACGACGTCGACGGCGGAATTGATCTGGTCCTTCAGTGCCTCGAAGGGGATCTGTACCTCGGACATCGAGCCGAGGGTCTGCAGGCGCATGAGGGCGTCCTCGGCCGAGTTGGCGTGGACGGTGGCGAGTGAACCGTCGTGGCCCGTGGACATGGCCTGGAGCATGTCGAGGGTCTCACCGCCGCGGACCTCGCCGACGATGATGCGGTCGGGGCGCATGCGCAGGGAGTTGCGGACCAGGTCGCGAATGGTGATCTGGCCCTTGCCCTCCACGTTCGGGGGCCGGGATTCCAGGCGGATGACGTGCTCCTGCTGGAGCTGGAGCTCGGCCGAGTCCTCGATGGTGATGATGCGCTCGTGCGAGGGGATGAGTCCGGAGAGGGCGTTCAGCAGGGTGGTCTTCCCGCTGCCCGTGCCGCCGCTGACGATGACGTTGAAGCGGGCCCGCACGAAGGCCGCGAGCAGCATGAGCATCTGTTCGTCGAGCGAGCCGAGTCCGATGAGTTCGGGCAGGGTGTAGGCGCGCGGGAAGCGGCGGATCGTGAGGGTCGGGCCGGTGAGGGCGAGCGGCGGGATGATGACGTTGACGCGTTCGCCGGTGGGGAGGCGGGCGTCGACCATCGGGTTCGACTCGTCCACGCGCCGGTTGACCGTGGAGACGATGCGTTCGATGGTCTGCATGAGCTGTTCGTCGGAGGCGAAGCGCAGGGGGAGCTGCTCGACGCGGCCGGCGCGCTCCACGAAGATCGAGTCCGGTCCGTTGACCATGATCTCGGTGATCGACGCGTCGGCGAGCAGTGGTTCGAGGACGCCGAGTCCGAGGGCCTCGTCCACCACGCGGCGGATCAGCTGGGAGCGTTCCGCGGAGGAGAGCACGGGGCCCTCCCGGCTGATGATGTGGCCCAGTACGCGTTCGAGGCGTACCCGGCGCTCGGCCGCCGCGAGGCTCGACATCTCGGCGAGGTCGATCTCTTCGAGGAGCTTGGCGCGGTAGACGGCGACGAGGTGTCCGTCCTCACGCCCCGGTCCCCTCTCGTCGGGGGCGGCGATGCGGGATCGCAGGCTCATGGGTGCGGCTCCTCCCGGTCAGTCGTCGGTGGGCATGGTGGCGTGACGGGTCACGTCCCAGCCGCCGAGGAAGGGGATGACGGAGGGGACGTGGACGGTGACGGTGGCGGTCGTGGTGTCGGCGCCCTTGGCCGGCTGGGGCACGGCGGGGTCCAGCCATCCGCTGACGGCGGCGTTCCCCGCGGCCACTCCGTCCCCGTCGCGTTGCGAGGCGGCCCGGGCCGCGGCGCGCGCTCCCGAGCCGGCCTGGTTGACGCCGTAGCCGACGAGGCCGAGCTGGATGGCGGCCATGCCGATGAGGAGCAGGACGGGCAGGAACCCGGTGAACTCCAGGATGGAGACGCCCCGGTCGTCCCAGCGGCGGCGCGTTGCGGGCGGGCTCATCCGTCGTCCCTCTCCAGTGCCGCGGCGGCGCGTTGCGGGCGGGCTCATCCGTCGTCCCTCTCCAGTGCCGCGCCCGCGCTGCCGCTCACGTGCCAGCCCGCGTCGAAGCCCGGGAAGAACAGCGGCACGTCGACCTCGACGTCGGCCTTCATGACGGGGCCCGCGGGGGTGCAGGCGATGTCGGCGTCCTTCCAGGCGCCGGGCAGATGTTTGCCGCCCGCCGCGCCACAGGCGCCCGCGTAGTCCCCGTCGACCGCGTACGCCGCTGTCGCAGCGCGGGCCGCCTCGTCGGCGGCGTTCCCGGCCAGGGAGTACGAGTAGCCGTACAGCACGCACTGCCACAGGATCGTCATGACGACCAGCAGCAGCGGGAACATCCCGGCGAATTCGAGGGTGACCGCGCCCCGGTCGCCGCCCCGGCGCCGCAGCGTCAGCGCGCCGCGGTCCGCGGGCGCCTTGCGGCGCCGGCCTCCTCCCCCGCCGTCCTGCGCGACGACCAGGCCCAGCTCGCCGGCGAGCGTCCAGAGGGCCTGTTTCACGGTGGAGCGGCTGTCGAGGTCCTGGAGCCGTCCGGCGTCGACGACGGACTGGAGTTCCTTGAAGGCGGCGGGGACCGCGGTCCGGGCGACCCTGGTGCCGGTGACGCGTTCGACGAGGGAGGGCTGGATCTCCGTGGCGCGGGTGTGCCGGTTGACGACCGTGGTGGTCTCCTCGGCCTTGCGGATCTGGAGGCGGTCCCACATGCGGACCATGCGCTTGGCGGCCCGCACGGCGACGACGTCGGGGGTGACGAGGAGCAGCGCCTGGTCGGCCATCTCCACGGCCGCCGCGGTGGCGGCGTTCATCTGGGAGCCGCAGTCGACGACCACCACGTCGTGGCGGGAGCGCAGGGTGCCGAGGACCTGGCGGGCGACCCGGTCGGTGACCTCTTCGCCGCGTTCGCCCTCCGCGGGTGCCAGCAGCAGGCCGATGCCGCTGTCGTGGGTGTACACGGCGTCCTGGAGGACGCGGTGGCTGATGTCGCTGATGCCCGCCAGGTCGGCGACCGACCTGCGGAACTGTACGTCCAGATAGGACGCCACGTCGCCGGACTGGAGGTCCAGGTCGAGCAGGGCGACGGTGCGGCCGGACGCGCGCGCCGCCAGGGCGAGCTGGACGGCCGTGACGGTGGCGCCGACGCCGCCCTTGGCCCCGGTCACCGTGAGGACGGCGCCGCCGGGGCCGGTGTACAGCTCGGGGGTTCCGCTGTGCAGGTGGCGGCGCATGCCGGCGGACCAGGTGGCGGCCGCCTGGACGCGTTCGGCGAGGGCGTCGTAGCCGAGGGGCAGGCCGATGATGCCGCGGGCGCCGGAGTCCATGGCGGCGGTCAGCACGGCGGTGCTGTTGTCGGCGGTGATGAGGACGACGCCGACGGCCGGGAAGCGCATCACCAGGTCGCGGATCAGCTCCAGCGCCGGGACGGGGCCGATGCGTTCGTGGACCAGCACCACTTCGGGCAGCTCGTCGAGGGACTCCCCGGCGAGGCGGGCGAGGGTGTCGAGGAGGGCCGTGGAGTCGGGGACGGGAGGGGCCGGTTCGGCGTCGGCGAGCTGGCTGAGCAGGGTGGTGAGCGCCCGGGCCGAGTCGATGTCGCCGACGGCGGGGAGGATGCGGATGGTCATCGGCGAAGCCCCCCGGGGACGGTCCTCATGCGCGCCTCCTACTTGTCCTCGTCGAGGGTGTACGTGCGGTCGCCGGGCGCGACGGACGCGTCGGAGCCGCCGGCGACCAGGGCGAGACGTACGTGTTCCGCGAACGACTCCGCGTACGCCACGCGTTGGGCGTCGGCCGTGTCGAGCGCGAAGGTGATCGGGACGGCCTGGTTGGCGCTGTTGCGGCGGTCGGAGCTGGACTGGGCGGGGTCGAGGGCGGTGAGCCTGCCGACGTCGATGACGCGGGCGTTCTCGACGATGACCTTGGACTGGTCGGTGCCCTTGTCGTTCTCGGCCTTGAAGGTGGCGTAGATGTTGACCCGCGAGCCGGGGTCGATCTTGCCGGCGACTCCCGTCGACGCGTCGATCATGATGGCGATCTCCTGCTGGCCCGCGTCGAGCGCGGGCCGGTCCACGATCATGTCGGTCTGGAGCAGCGAGCCCTTCTCCAGCCGGGTCACCGCGATCTTGCCGCGGATCTGGGCGAGGCTGGTGACGGCGGTGGACGACAGCCAGCGCTCGGGCATGGAGATCTTCTGGAACTGGTCGGCCGTCAGCTCCTTGTAGGGCGCGATGTCGCCCTTGAGGCGGTACGCCGCCACCTCCGGTCCGACCTTGGAGTTCACGTCGCGGATCACCGAGAGCACTCCGGCGAAGGCGCCGAGGGCGCACAGGGCCGAGAGGACCAGCAGGATGACGCCGCGGCGCTGGCGCGAGTTCACTACATCTCACCTCGGTGATGGAGCATGATCCGGACAACCTCGATCTGCGGGGGACGGCGGGGTCGATCGGTCGTGCTGGTACGCGTGTGCCTAGGTGGCACCCCGGGGCAGGGCGCGTACGGAGGATGCTGCCCGCACGGCGGTGGCCGGAAGCTCCTGCGCGGGTGGTGGCGGCAGGGGCGCGGCGCAGAACCCGCAGCGGTCACCGATGAGTTCGAGGCCGCACCAGTGGCACTCGTCGCGCCGGACCGACGACACGAGCTGGTAGAGCACGGAGACGTCGTACAGACCGGCGGCGAACTCGGTGAGCCGTGACGTGCCCCACCAGCGGGTCGATTCCTGCGGCAGCGGGACGGTCGCGACGCCCTGCACGCGCCAGCCGGGCGCGAGGGTCGCGGTGACCCAGTCGGAGGGTGGCTGGCCGTCGGCGACGTGCATCCGGGTGCCGAACTCGGGCCCGGGGAGCTCCTCCTGGCCGACCCTGACGAGTTCGGGCCGCGGGTTGGCCAGTACGGCGAACTGGGCGCCCGGGACCCAGGACTTGGCGTGCGACTTCAGCGACACCGGGACGCGGTCGAGCTTGGCGACCGAGCCGAGCAGGGCTCCGGCGTAGATGTAGTGCGCGAGCAGACGGGCCGCGGAGGCGAGCACTCCGGGGCTGAAGTCGCAGACCGAGAGCTGCCTCAACTGCTGGGCCAGCAGGGCGAGTCCGAGCGGCGGCAGGTCGACGGCGAGCAGCGCGACGCGGTCGCTCTCCAGGACGGAGCGGGCGGCGTACAGCCGCTGGACGACGGAGTCCTCGGCACAGGACGAGTGCAGCGCGATGACGTACCCGTGCTGCTCGACGAGGGCGTGCAGTGCGGTGAGGGAGCTTTCGAGGGTGTCGAGCGGGTGGACGACCGCGGGCGGGGTCTGCCGGTCGTGCGGCGGAAACACCAGGTCGGGACTGGTGACGGCTATCGCGGTCGGCACGCTGCACACACCCCGTTCGCTGCGGCGGGGTGGTCAACCACCGCCTCAGATCGCCCCTTTATCGCCATGGAACGTCACAGATGGCCACAGATCGTCACTGTGACGTCCTCTTGCATCAGCACCATATCCACGGCATGCCCCGCTCAACACCGACTTCGCGAGATCAACTCACCGAAGGTGGGGGAGTGATCAACGGAGAGTGATCCGAATATGCCACAACTCCACTCTCCGGCGTACCCGTTGAGGAGTTCGCGGAATCCGGAGGTCTTGACAACCGAATTGGTCTGGACCAACTTGTACACCCAACGGTGGCCACCGTTCCGCACCTCCCCGTACGCCTCCCCTTCTTCCCCCCTTCCCTCCCCTTCCCCTCACGGAGGTCCCAGTGGACCGCGTATCAGGCATGCCCGGACGCAGACGCGTCTGGGCGGGGCTCCTCTCCGCCGCGCTCGCCGCGTCTGCCCTCACCCTCACCGGCCTGGCCACCGACGCCGCGGCCGCCGACGTCAACAACGTCAAGAACGGCGGCTACGAGTCGGGCCTCGGCAACTGGACGTGCTCCGCGGGCAGCGGCACGACCGTCTCCTCACCGGTGCACGGCGGCTCGGCGGCCCTGAAGGCCACGCCCGCCGGGCAGGACAACGCCAAGTGCACCCAGACCGTCGCGGTCAAGCCCAACTCGACGTACACGCTGAGCGCGTGGGTCCAGGGCGGCTACACCTACCTCGGCGCGACCGGCACGGGGACCACCGACGTGTCGACGTGGACGCCCGACTCCTCGTCCTGGAAGCAGCTGACGACGACGTTCACCACCGGTTCGTCGACGACCTCGGTCACCGTCTACACGCACGGCTGGTACGGACAGGCCGCGTACTACGCGGACGACCTGTCGGTGTTCGGACCCGACGGGGGCGGTGGCGGCGATCCCGCCCCGACCGTCCCCGCGGCACCCGGCGGTCTGGCCGTCTCGTCCACGACCTCCTCGTCCGTCTCGCTCGCCTGGAACACGGTCTCGGGCGCCACGGGCTACAACGTCTACCAGGGCGCCACGAAGGTCCAGTCGGTGACGGGCACCTCCGCGACCGTCTCCGGACTCGCCGCCTCCACCTCGTACTCCTTCCAGGTCACCGCCACGAACTCGGCCGGCGAGTCGGTCAAGTCGTCGGCCGTCACCGGCACCACCACCGCCTCCTCGGGCGGCGGCGGGGGCGGCGCCGTACCGGCGCACGCGGTGACGGGCTACTGGCAGAACTTCAACAACGGCGCCACGGTCCAGAAGATCTCCGACGTCCAGTCGCAGTACGACATCATCGCCGTGGCCTTCGCCGACGCGACCGGCACGCCGGGCGCGGTCGGCTTCAGCCTCGACTCGGCCGGGCTCGGCGGCTACACCGTCGACCAGTTCAAGGCGGACATCAAGGCCAAGCAGGCCGCGGGCAAGAAGGTCATCATCTCCATCGGCGGCCAGAACGGCACCGTGTCGGTGAGCGACTCCACGTCCGCGACGAACTTCGCCGACTCCGTCTACTCCCTGATGCGGACGTACGGCTTCGACGGCGTCGACATCGACCTGGAGAACGGCCTCAACGCGACCTACATGACGCAGGCGCTGCGCTCCCTGTCCTCGAAGGCGGGCTCGTCCCTCGTCATCACGATGGCCCCGCAGACGATCGACATGCAGTCCACGTCGAACTCCTACTTCCAGACGGCCCTGAACATCAAGGACATCCTCACCGTCGTCAACATGCAGTACTACAACAGCGGCTCGATGCTCGGCTGCGACGGCAAGGTGTACTCGCAGGGCTCGGTCGACTTCCTGACGGCCCTCGCCTGCATCCAGCTGGAGGGCGGCCTCGCCCCGTCGCAGGTGGGTCTCGGTCTCCCCGCCTCCACCAGCGGGGCGGGCAGCGGCTACGTCTCCCCGACGATCGTGAACAACGCCCTCGACTGCCTGGCCAAGGGCACCAGCTGCGGTTCCTTCAAGCCCTCCAGGACGTACCCGGGTCTGCGCGGCGCGATGACCTGGTCGACGAACTGGGACGCGTCGGCGGGCAACGCCTGGTCGAACGCGGTCGGACCGCACGTGCACGCCCTCGGCTGACCCCTCCCCGTCAGCAGGACGAAGGTCCGGCCCCGGCTGCGCCACAGCCGGGGCCGGACCGCGTCCGGGGGCGACCGCCCGCGCCGCGGCCCCTCCCGCCCCGGGGCCGCGACGGCCCCACGAGCGGCGGCGCCCCGTCTCACGAGAACTGCTGGGGCAGCTCGCCGGAGTCCCACAGCCTGTCCAGGTTCCAAAAGAAGCCGCCGAAGTCCTTCGCCATGGCGGCACGTTCGTCCGTCGACAGCTTCTCCATCGGGTCGGTGAAGTCGAAGGTCCCGAGGTCGGGTCCGGTCCACCCCTTGAAGCGCCGGCAGTGGGCGCACCACATGTAGCTGATCAGTGAGGGGCGCACGCGGATGTGACTGCGGTACACGTAGGTGCGCACCGCGGAGTGCCCGCAGGCGGGACAGACCCGCTCCGACCGGTCCTCGTAGAACTTCGGGCCCGCCACCAGTTCCCGGACCTGGTCCGCGTCGAACTCTCGCATGCCTGCTTCCTCGTTCGCTCCGGGCACACGCGAACCTACCCGGACCAAAGGCGTGCGGGGAGCACGGATCAGATGAAGTCCGACCACGGCTGGTCCCAGATCTGCTTGACGCACAGGACGAGAAAGAGCAGCCCGGCGATCGCCAGCATGGCGTTGCTCAGCGGGCCGTTGCGCCATTCGCGGGGCGTGCGGGAGGAGTTCAGGAGCCAGATCAGGGTGAGGGCGAGGAAGGGGAGGAAGGCCGCGCCCAGGACTCCGTACAGGATGACGAGCCGGAAGGGCTCGCCCTGGAAGAGGAGCACGATCGGAGGGAAGGTCAGCCAGAGCAGATAGGCGCGGAAGGGCCAGGACTTCTCGCGGCCGCCCGCCGCGACCTCCTCGCCCGTGGCCTGCTCCCGGGTCCGGTAGCGCGCCACGAAGTCCGCGAACATCAGGCTCACGCCGTGCCAGACGCCGATGAGCGAGGTGAAGGACGTCGCGAAGAAGCCGATCAGGAAGAACTTCGCGGTCGCCGTGCCGTACTCCTCCTCCAGGATGTCGCCGAGCTGGATCAGCCCCTGGTCGCCGCCGGCGATGGCCACGTTCGCCGAGTGCAGCAGCTCCGCGCCGACGAAGAGCATCGCGACGACGAAGATGCCGGTGGTGACGTAGGCGACCCGGTTGTCGAGGCGCATCACCTTCATCCAGCCCGTGTTCGTCCATCCCTTGGCGTTGACCCAGTAGCCGTAGGCGGCCAGGGTGATCGTGCCGCCGACCCCGCCGATCAGGCCGAGCGTGTTGAGGACCGAGTCCTTCTCGTCGGGCAGTACGGGCAGGAGTCCCGCGAGGGCGTCGCCGAGGTTCGGTGTGACCCGGACCGCGAGGTAGACGGTGACGACGAACATCACGCCGACCAGCACGGTCATGACCTTCTCGAAGACCTCGTACCGGTTGAACCAGACGAAGACCAGGCCGACGAGCCCGCACAGGACGGCCCACGGCTTGATGGACCAGTCGTCCGGGAAGACGCCGGGGAACAGGGCCTGCAGCGGCAGCGCGCTCGACGACATCGCCGCCGCGCCGTAGACGAAGCCCCAGACGACCGCGTAGACGACGAAGAAGTACGTCGTCCAGCGGCCGAGGCTCGCCCAGCCGTCGAAGAGGGTGCGGCCGGTGGACAGGTGCCAGCGGCCCGCCGCCTCGGCCAGGGAGATCTTGACCAGGCAGCCGATGACGGCGGCCCACAGCAGCGTGTAGCCGAAGTTGCTGCCCGCGATGAGGGTGGCGACGAGGTCGCCGGCGCCGACGCCGGTCGCGGCGACGACGATCCCGGGTCCGATGTACTTCCAACTGGACTTGCGGGGGTGGGAGTCGGTCTCCGCCGACGCCGGCTTCGCGGACTTCCCGGTGGTCTCCGTCATGCGGTCAAGAAAGCGTGTGGGGCGGTGGTGCACAAGGGCGCGTACGCCGATCGCCACGCGATGTGCACCCATCGGGCACACGACCCCACGGCCGGGGGCGAGCGGGCCCGGGCCATGCCCGGGCCTGGTGCATCCGCCCGTCCGCACCTCGGGCGTGGCGCCGCGACCGATGCGGCCCACGTACGCCACCGGGCTGAATTTCGGCCGATTCCCGCCATCGCCGCTTTGTCATCGCTTGACCTGCTCATGCCACGGCCGCACCATGAGCGCCGCACCCGCACCAGGCACGTCGCCATGAACCACCCCCCGCTCCACTCCCCACATTCCGGAGATCCCGGAATTCCTGGAGACACAAGGAGACTTCATGCGACTTCGCATACGCGGCAGCGGCGCGACCGGGTCGAGGAAGAACGGCCGGCGCACCGCCGCCCTCGCCGTCCTCGCGGCCTTCGCCCTCGCGGCCCCCCTCACCGCCACCGTCACCGACGCCACCGCGAGCGGAGCGGGAGCCCACGCCCCCTTTGCCGACGACGTCCGCCAGTACGAGATCCATCAGGGCACCACACCGGTGACCCGCACCGCCATCCAGCAGACCGGTGTCACCGTGGACGAGGCCGACGAGGAGACCGTCGTCGTCTCGGGCCGCGCGGACCAGATCAGGAAACTGCGCGCGCTCGGCTACGACGTCTCACCGCTGGGCTCGGCACCGGACCGGTCGGGCGGCGCCGGTGACGTCCGGCTCTTCGACTTCCCGTCGGCGGACTCGAAGTACCACAACTACGCCGAGATGAACACGGAGATCGACCAGCGCCTCGCCGCGTACCCGGACATCATGAGCAAGCGGGTGATCGGCAAGTCCTACCAGGGCCGGGACATCGTCGCCATCAAGGTCAGCGACAACGTGGCCACCGACGAGAACGAGCCCGAGGTGCTCTTCACCTTCCACCAGCACGCCCGCGAGCACCTGACCGTCGAGATGGCGCTGTATCTGCTCCGCGAACTCGGCGCGGGCTACGGCTCCGACTCCCGCATCACCGGCATGGTGAACAGCCGCGAGATCTGGATCGTCCCCGACCTCAACCCCGACGGCGGCGAGTACGACATCGCGACCGGCTCCTACCGCTCGTGGCGCAAGAACCGCCAGCCCAACAGCGGCAGTTCGTACGTCGGCACCGACCTGAACCGCAACTGGAACTACAAGTGGGGCTGCTGCGGCGGCTCTTCGGGGTCGAAGTCGTCCGAGACCTACCGCGGGGCGTCCGCCGAGTCGGCGCCCGAGGTGAAGGTCGTCGCCGACTTCGTCCGCGGCCGGGTCGTCGGCGGCAAGCAGCAGATCACCGCCGGGATCGACTTCCACACGTACAGCGAGCTGGTGCTGTGGCCGTTCGGGTACACGTACTCGAACACCACGACCGGGATGACGGCGGACGACTACAACGCCTTCAGGACCGTCGGCGAGAAGATGGCCGCCAGCAACGGCTACACGCCCGAGCAGTCCAGCGACCTCTACATCACGGACGGCTCGATCGACGACTACCTGTGGGGCGCCCAGAAGATCTTCAGCTACACCTTCGAGATGTACCCGTCATCCGGAGGCGGCGGCTTCTACCCGCCCGACGAGGTCATCGAGCGGGAGACGGCACGCAACCGCGACGCGGTGCTGCAACTCCTGGAGAACGCCGACTGCATGTACCGGTCGATCGGGAAGGCCGACCAGTACTGCAGCTAGCCGGGGCGAGGTGCCCCGCGCGTCACGCGGCGTCGCCCTCGGCGTCCTCGCCGTCCTCGAAGTAGGCGTCCAGGACCTCGTCGAGCCGCGACTCCCACTCCTTGAAGCGCGACCTGGCCGTCGCCTCGATCTCGATCGGGTACCAGCGGCGGTCAGGCGTGTGCACGGTGACGGTGAACCGCTTGCCGAAGCGCGGGGACTCCGTCTCGACGGCCCCGATCTCGTCCCAGCGGAACTCCGCCTCCTGGTCGTCCAGGCGCAGCCGTACGCCGCGGTGGTCGGCCGTGATCGAGGCGCGGCGGTCGGATGCCTCGAAGACGGGACCGTCGGGGTCGGCCGCGTCCTCCGCGTCCGCCCCGGCCCTGTCGCCGGCGCCTTCCGCTTCGTCGTCGGCGTCCTCGGCGAAGGCGTCGGCCGCCGCCTTTCGGGGGCCGGCCTCCGCGGTCTCCTCGTCGTCCTTACGGCCGGCGTCGACCGCGTCGTCCGTCCCGCCGGAGGCTGTCTCCTCGACGTCGGACTCGCCGGACTCCGCCGCCTTCGGCGAGGTCTCCCCGATCGCGGCGTCCTCGGCCGCGGTGCCGGACACCGCGTCCTCGGGCTCCGCGGCCGCGGGCGAGGTGAGTCCGGGGACGAAGGCCGGGTCGAATCCGGCGCCCAGGGGCTGGCTGCTCGAACCTATGCGCTGCTCCACAGCGGGCAGTATGGTCGACGATCCTGTGTCGCACACAGCCAGCCCCGACTTCGTTATCAGACGCCTACACGACCAGGCTGACCGCGGCGGCCACGGCGAAGCCCGCCACGGACAGCACGCTCTCCAGCACGGTCCACGTCTTGAGCGTGTCGCGCTCGCTGATGCCGAAGTACTTGGCGACCATCCAGAACCCGCCGTCGTTGACGTGCGAGGCGAAGATGGAGCCCGCCGAGATCGCCATGATGACCAGGGCGACGAAGGCCTGGGAGTGGTGACCCTCCGTCAGCAGCGGGGCCACGATGCCCGCTGTCGTGACGATGGCGACCGTCGCCGAGCCCTGGGCCACCCGCAGGACCACGGAGATCAGATAGGACAGGACGATCACCGGGAGGCCGACGTCGTTGAAGGTGTCGGAGAGGGCCTGGGCGACGCCGCTCGCCTTCAGCACGGCTCCGAAGATGCCGCCGGCGCCGACCACCAGCAGGATGTTGCCGACCGGCTTCAGGGACGAAGTCGAGACCGTCTCAAGGGACTTGCGGGACCAGCCGCGGCGGATGCCGAGCAGGTAGTACGCGAGGAGCAGGGCGATCGTGAGGGCGACGAACGGGCTGCCGAAGAACTCGACGACCGAGCGGACGGTGGACGGGTCCAGGGCGATCGACGAGAAGGTGGCCGCGAGGATCAGCACCAGCGGCGTACCGATGATGCCGAGGACCGTGCCGAGCGGCACCGGCTTCTCCTGGGGCTCCACTCCCGACGCGCGCTGCTCCTCGACGACCGCCTGCCTGGCCTCCGCCGCGGCCTCGACCATGTCCTGCGGTACGGGGACGAAGAGGCGCCTGCCGATCCAGGCGGAGTACGCCCAGGCGGCCAGGACGGCGGGGACGCCGCAGACGATGCCCATGAGGATGACCCAGCCGAGCTGGACGTGCAGCAGACCGGCCGCGGCCACCGGGCCGGGGTGCGGGGGCAGGAACGCGTGGGTCATGGACAGGCCGGCGAGCAGCGGCAGGCAGTAGAGCAGGATGGACTTGCCGGAGCGCTTGGCGGCGGCGTACACGATCGGCGCGAGGACGAAGATGCCGACGTCGAAGAAGACCGGGATGCCGAAGATCAGGCCGGTCAGGCCCATGGCGAGCGGTGCGCGCTTCTCGCCGAAGAGATTGAGCAGCCGGGAGGCCAACACCTCCGCGCCGCCGCTGACTTCGAGGATGGCGCCGAGCATGGTGCCCAGGCCGATGATGATGGCGACATGGCCGAGGATGCCGCCCATGCCGGACTCGATGACGGAGACGGCCGTCGACCGCTGGACCGTGCCGAAGAGTTCGGTGACCGGCAGTCCCGAGGCCAGGCCGACGGCTATGGAGACGGCGAGCAGGGCCACGAACGGCTGGAGCCTGGCCTTGATGATGAGGAACAGCAGCAGGGCGATGCCGAGGGCGGCGACGGTGAGCAGCCCGGCGGTGCCGTCGACGAGGAGGAGCAGACCGCCGGTGTGAGGTGGTGTCTCAGGGGTGGCCGGAGCCGGCGCCGCGAGCGGGTGCGACGGCACCGAGGACCACAGGGACAGGGGGGACGCCATGGGAGGGCCTCTGTTTCGTAAGTGCATGGTGCTTTCGGGCAGGGGGGATCGCGGCGCGGCGCCCCGGGGGATGACGGGTGTGGGGCGCCGCGCCGTGACGGCGTGCGGAAGTGCGGGTGGTCCGAAGGTGCGTGTCAGCCGAGGACGGCGAGCACGTCGATCTCGATGAGGAGTCCGGCCGGCAGTCCGACGTAGACGGTGGTGCGGGCGGCGGGGGGCGCGGTGAGGCCCTGCTCCTCGAAGTACTGGTTGTAGATCTCGTTCATCTCGGCGAAGTGGCCGACGTCCGTGAGGTAGACGCGGATCATCATCGCGTCGTCCCAGCTCGCGCCGCCCTCTTCGAGGATCGCCTTGACGTTGGCGAGGGTCTGGAGGGTCTGCTCGCGCAGGGTCGGGCCGGCGGGCGTCGGGGGCTTGCCCTCCTCGGCGGGCAGGAAGCCGACCTGGCCGGCGACCTGGAGGATGTTGCCCTTCTTCACACCGTGCGAGAACTTCGCGGGCGGGGTGGTGTGCGTCCTCGGGGTGAGGGCGATCTTGTCCGTCATTCCGTGCTCATTTCTTGGGGGGCTTCCTTCGTGGGGGTCCTGCCCGAGTAGTCGCGGCTGATGGCGTCGGCGGTACGGCGCACCAGCGGGAGCAGGGTGAGGAGTTCGTCGGCGGTGACGACGACGTTGGGTGCGGAGACCGACATGGCGGCGGCGACGCGTCCGTCCGCGCCGCGGATGGGGGCGGCGACGCAGTTGATGGACTCCTCGTGGCCACCGAGGTCGGTGGCCCAGCCCTGCTCGCGCACCGTCGCCAGCTCCTTGAGGAAGGCGGGCGCGTTGGGGATCGAACGGGCCGTGTACATGGGGTAGTCGAGCTTGTCGGCGAGAGCCCGCCGCTCGGCCTCGGGGAGGTCGGCGAGCAGCAGTTTGGCGACCGCGGCGACGGTGATGGCGACGGGCTTGCCGATGCGCGAGTACATGCGCACGGGGTAGCGGCTCTCCACCTTGTCGATGTAGAGGACCTCGTTCTCCTCGTAGACGGCGAGGTGGACGGTGTGTCCGCACTGCTCGTTGAGGCGTACGAGGTGAGGGTGGGCGATCTCGCGCACGTCGAGGTTCTCCACGGCCTCCTGGGCGAGGGCGAAGAGGCGGGCGCCGAGCCGGTAGCGCTGGTCGGACTGGCGGTAGACGAGTCCGTGCTCGTGCAGGGTGCGCAGCAGCCGCAGCGCGGTGGACTTGTGCACACCGAGCCGGTCGGCGACCTGGCCGAGGTCGGCGGGGCCCTCGGCGAGCAGCGGCAGGATGCTGAGCGCGCGGTCGACGGTCTGACTCATGGCGTGCGTACCTCCTCCTCGGCCCGATCGACGGTTCGATCGGCGGCGTGGCCGATGGTTTTCGTCCAGCCGGGGCCGAGTCGAAGTCTCCCCCACGCGTCGTCGTCGAGAGCGGCCAGGCGGTCGGCGTGGTCGCGGGACGGCGGCGTGGCGAGGTCGCCGGGGTCGGTGAGCGCGGCGGCGGCCATGAGGTGGCCGTTCCGGAGCCGGTCGCGGACGGGCAGTCCGCGCAGGGTGGCGGAGAGGAAGCCGGCGGCGAAGGCGTCGCCGGCACCGACGGCGGCGACGACGTCGACGTGCAGGGCGGGCACGAAGGTGGCGGTGTCGGCGGCACCGTCGCCGCGCCCGGACGCGGCGACGCCCTGTCTCCGGCCGCCGGAGGCGTCCTCTGCGCCGGTCCCGCCGACGCCGACGAGCGTCTCGCCCCGGTCGGCGAGACGGGACCGCTCGCCCCGGCCACCGACGCCTTCCCCTTCGCCCCCGCCGTATCCACCGACGGGGACAAGTGCTTCGCCCCGGCCGGCGGCGGTCTTCTCGAACACCGTCGCTCCCGCCTCGCCCTGCTTGACGACCAGGACGCCGGGCTCGGGCAGGGCGTCGCGGACGGCGCGCGCCCCGTGCAGGCCCCAGGCCTCCCGCGCCTCGTCCTCGCCGACGAAGACGATGTCGGCGCCGCGGGCCAGGTCGAGCAGGACCCGCGGGCCCGCGGCGTCGCGCCACAGTCCCGGGCGGTGGTTGACGTCGAAGGAGACGAGCGGACGGCCCGGCCGAGGCGCGGTGAGCTCGCGCATCAGGCCGAGGCAGTCCTCGGACAGCGCGGCGGTGATGCCGGACAGGTGCAGGACGCGGCCGGCACGGACGGCGTCGAGGTCCAGGGTGCCGGCCGCCATCGCGGAGGCGGCGGACCCGGCGCGGTAGTAGGCGACTTCGTGGGCGTCGGTCGCCCGGTCGCCCGCGGTGCGGAAGTAGATGCCGGTCGGGCGGTCGGGGTCGCGACGCACGGCGGAGGTGTCGACGCCGTACGCGGCGATGGTCTCCACGAGGTGGTCGCCGAACCCGTCCGCGCCGACCCGGCCGACCCAGCGCGCGGTGTGCCCGGCGCAGGCGAGCACGCACGCCACGTTGGACTCGGCGCCCCCGATGCCCCGCTCGAAGGACGGGACGTCGGCGAGGCGGCCCGGCTGCGAGGGCAGGAAGGTGACCATGGACTCGCCGAGCGCGACCACGTCGACGGGGTCGCCGAGGCCGGCGGCGGCGCCGTGGGGCGCGGTGTCAGCGGGTCCGTCGGGGGTCACGATGGCTGAGGCTCCTTGCTCTCGCGGGTACGGCGTGGTGGACACTCCAGGTCCTGCCGTCACGCTCCCCTCCGCCCTTCGAGCGGGCGGGGGGGCGACGGCAGGACCTCGCGGCCAACGGCACCGTTGACCCTGCGTTGGCTGGGATGTTAGACAGCAGTAAGCGACATACGCAATGACCGTTGCATATTGCGCAACGCACCAGTGGAGCGCTGGCAACACACCTGATCAAGGAGGCCCCATGGGCGCCGACACCGCCGCAGCACAGCTCGCCGCTCTCACGGCGGACCGTGTCGACCACCGCTTCAAGGGCCTCCCGCCGGACGCCGACGGACTGACCGTCGGCGAGCTCGCCGCCCAGCGCCGCAATCTGTTCACGGACGGCTTCACCACCCCGGTCCTCGCGCTCTCCGCCGAGCGGCTCCAGCACAACCTCACCCTCATGGAGACGTACGCCACCCGGCACGGCCTCGCCTTCGCGCCGCACGGCAAGACGTCGATGGCCCCGCAGCTGTTCTGGCAGCAGATCGAGCACGGCGCGTGGGGCATCACGCTGGCGGTCCCCCACCAGGTGCGTGTCGCACGCCGGTTCGGGATCGACCGGATCTTCCTGGCGAACGAGCTCGTCGACCACGCGGCGCTGCGCTGGATCGCCGCCGAGCTCGCCCGGGACGAGGACTTCCGTTTCATCTGTTACGTGGACTCCGTGCGCGGGGTGGAGCTGATGGACGCGGCGCTGGCCCGCACCGCCCGCCCCGTGGACGTGGTCGTGGAGCTCGCCGCGGGCGAGGGAGCCCGCACCGGCGTCCGTACGGAGGCCGAGTGCGCGGCGGTCGCCGACGCGGTGGCCGCGACGACGACGCTGCGGCTGGCCGGCGTGGCGGGTTACGAGGGCGAGGTGCCGCAGGCGGACCCGGAGCGTGTGCACGCCTGGCTGCGCCGGCTCACCGCGCTGGCGGCGGACTTCGACAAGGCGGGCCGGTTCGGGGGGCTGGAGGAGATCGTCGTCAGCGCGGGCGGCAGCGCCTGGTTCGACGCGGTCGCCGACGTCTTCGCGGAGATCCCCGCGCTCTCCCGGCCGGTCCTGAAGCTGCTGCGGTCCGGCGCGTACGTCTCCCACGACGACGGCCACTACCGCAAGCTGACCCCCTTCACCCGCATCCCGGAGGAGGGCGCGCTGCACCCCGCCTTCCGGCTGTGGGCCCAGGTGGTCTCCCGGCCCAGTGCCGACCAGGCCTTCGCCAACGCGGGCAAGCGGGACGCTGCGTACGACCTGGATCTGCCCGAGGCGCAGGTGGTGCGGCGCGACGGCGTCGAGCACGCGGCGAGCGGCGTCGAGGTGACCGGCCTCTCCGACCAGCACGCGTGGCTGCGCACCTCCCCCGGCGCGGAGCTGCGGGTCGGCGACTGGATCGGCATGGGTCTGTCCCACCCCTGCACGTCCTTCGACAAGTGGGAGCTGATTCCCGTGGTGGAGCAGGACGGCACGGTCGTCGACTACGTCCGCACGTTCTTCTAGGAGGCCGCCGTGTTGGATCTCGTCATCCGTGACGCGGACGTCGTCGACGGCACCGGTGCGTCCTCGTACCGCGCCGACGTGGTCGTCGACGACGGCCGGATCGTCTCGATCGTCAAGGAGGCCGCGGCGGCGGGCTGCCAGCGCCCGACCGCGTGCCGGGAACTGGACGCCGAGGGCCTGGTCCTCGCCCCCGGTTTCATCGACATGCACGCGCACAGCGACCTGGCGCTGCTGCGCGACCCGGACCACAGCGCGAAGGCCGCGCAGGGGGTGACCCTGGAGGTCATCGGCCAGGACGGCCTGTCGTACGCGCCGGTGGACGACCGCACACTCGCCGAGGTCCGCAGGGCGATCACCGGCTGGAACGGCCACGGCGACGACATCGACTTCACCTGGCGGTCGGTAGGCGAGTACCTGGACCGGCTCGACCACGGTTTCGACGGCGAGGGGATCGCGGTCAACGCCGCGTACCTGATCCCGCAGGGCACCGTGCGCATGCTGGCGGTCGGCTGGGAGGACCGCGAGGCGACGCCCGGGGAGCTGGACCGGATGCGCAGACTGGTGGCCGACGGCCTGCGGGAGGGCGCCGTCGGCATGTCGTCCGGGCTGACGTACACACCCGGGATGTACGCCAAGGACGCCGAACTGACGGAGCTGTGCCGGGTGGTGGCCGCGCACGGCGGCTACTACTGCCCGCACCACCGCTCGTACGGGGCGGGCGCCCTCGAGGCGTACGAGGAGATGGTCGCCCTGACCCGCGAGGCGGGCTGCCCGCTGCACCTCGCCCACGCCACCATGAACTTCGGCGTCAACAAGGGGCGGGCCCCGCAACTGCTGGCTCTGCTGGACGAGGCACTGGCCGGCGGCGCGGACATCAGCCTGGACACCTATCCCTACACGCCGGGCTGCACCACGCTCGTGGCGATGCTGCCCAGCTGGGCGGGCGAGGGCGGCCCGGAGGCGGTCCTCGCCCGGCTTCGGGACGACGCGACCGCCGAGCGGATCCGGCACCACATGGAGGTCGTCGGCGCGGACGGCTGCCACGGCGTCCCCATCGAGTGGGACACCATCGAGATCTCCGGCGTGAGCGACCCCGGCCTCGCCCCCTATGTCGGCCGCACGGTCCGGCAGTCCGCGGACGAACGCGGCGAGACTCCTTGGCACACCGCCCGCCGTCTGCTGGTCGAGGACCGGCTCGGCCCGACGATCCTCCAGCACGTCGGCCACGAGGAGAACGTCCGGGCGATCATGCGCCACCCCGTGCACACGGGCGGTTCGGACGGCATCCTGCGGGGCGAGAAGCCTCATCCGCGGGCGTACGGCACCTTCCCGCACTACCTGGGCCGGTACGTACGGGAGTTGGGCGTGCTGTCCCTGGAGGAGTGCGTCGCCCACCTCACCGGCCGCCCGGCCGCCCGGCTGCGGCTGCCCGACCGTGGGATCGTCCGCGAGGGCAACCGCGCCGACCTGGTCCTCTTCGACCCGGCCACGGTCGCCGCGGGTTCCACCTTCGAGGCCCCGCGCACGCTGCCGACCGGTATCCCGTACGTCCTCGTCGACGGCCGTTTCGTGATCGAGGACGGGCGCAGGACGGATGTGCTGGCGGGGCGGGCGGTCCGCCGCGAGCCGACCGGATGACCACCCGCCGCGCAGCGGTTACGGCTTGGGCAGGGTGCAGCCGGAGCGGCTCAGGTCGAGCTTGTTGTCGAGCCCGAAGCACGGGACGATCTGGTAGGTCTCCTCGGCGTAGTTGATGCCCTGACGGACCGTCACGGTGCCGTTCGCGTCGACCTCGCAGGGGTTGTCGACCGTGCAGCGCTCGCCGTCCTCGTTTCCGGTGTTGTTGACGGCGACGACCTTGCCGGTGGAGTTGTCGACGACGGGTGAACCGGACGTGCCCCCGATGGTGTTGCAGGCGGAGGTGTAGCGGACCGAGTCCTTCCAGGTCCAGTCGCCCTCCTTGAGGCGGTACACGAACCCGTCGATGTTGCAGCTGTAGATGCGCTTCCAGTAGCCGGAGACGACCTTGATGGCCGTGCCGGCGACCGGGTGCGTGTCGCTCAGCGTCAGCGCAGCGATGCCGTACGAGCTCTTGATCTGCGCGTAGGTGCGGGTGAGCTGATAGATCGTGACGTCCGTGTCGGTCATCGTGGAGTACGCGACCTTGCTGGCGCGCAGCGTCGCGACCCTGGTGCCCGCGGAGTTGAGCAGGCCGAACGAGCGGCTGGAGGCCTGGTCGACGATGACCTCGCCGGGCTCCGGGAAGCCGGTCTCCAGGCAGTGGCCGTTGGAGAGCACGAGCGCGGGGTCGTCGTCCTCGGAGCCGGGCATCCGGACGACCGAGCCGGAACAGTTGCTGAGCGAGACGGTGCCGGCGAAGTCCACGGCCTGGACTGCGGGCGCCCGGTCGGGCGACGCCTTCCCGGCCGACGCCTGCTCCTGGAGCGGTGATTGCGCGGCGCGGTCGGGAGCGGGCGCCGCGACCGCGGGTGCCGCACCTGTCCCGGCGATCACCAGGGCGAAGAGCGCGGCGACGAGAGGCTTTCTCATGTGGGGGTCCCCTCTTGCGACTTGGGGTGACCGAAGGTCTTCCAGCCACCCTTCTCTTGTCATGCGCATTGTGAGGCGCGAGGGGTGAGGGGACAAGGAGTTGTTTCCGGCCTCGTCCCGGCTTCCGGGTGTGCGCCGGCGGGCAACCCGCAGGGCTACTTGGGCCGCTTGGTGGCACCCTGGCCGTGACCGGGGCGGCTGTCGGAGTTGCCGGGGCCCGCCGAGGACGTTCCGGCGGCCGTGGGACTCGGGGACGCGGTGGCCTTCGGAGCGCCGGACGACGAGGGCGAGGCCGTCGCCGTGGCGGACGGCGTGGCGTCCCGGGTCGCGGAGGCGGACCCGCCTGGCGTTCCGCTCGCGGTCGCGCCGTCCGTGCCACCGTCCTCCGCACCCGCGGACGGGACGCCCGGGACCTCGGAGTCGTCACCGGCGCCGTCGCCCGCGTCGCGTCCCGCGGGCGCGGGGCCCCCGGACGGTGCCGAGTCGAAGGCCCCGGAGAGCGCCGCGCCGAGGACGACGACACACACGGCTCCGGCGCCCACGGCGAGCCGGCGGACCAGTCGGGTGCGACGGCGGTGGCGCAGCCGGTCGAGGCGGCCCGCCGCGTCGCCGGCGGCCGGGTTCCACGCGGCGTCCCACTCCTGCGCGGGACCGTCGGCGGCCGCCGGGTCCCGCACGGCGTCCCGCTCCTGTGCGGCGTCACCGTCCGCGGGGGCCGGCGGCCCGCCGACGGCCGTGTCGCCGACGGCCGTGTCGCCGACGCCGTCGTATCCCTCCTGCCAGCCGTGCGCCGCGGCCGGGTCGGCGTAGGCGTCATAGGCCGGGGAGCCCTCGCCGCCGCTCTGCGGGAGGTACACCCTCGGCCGGTTCTCGGGGTCGCCGGGCTGCAAGGACATGAGGGCGGATTGTAGAGACCCCAAGGGGTCCGAGCCCAGCACGGGGACGAAAGCGACGGAACCGGCACGTCTCACGTGGTGGAAAACACCCCCCACCCCGCGTTACACGGCCGTAAGCTCACGGGCATGCAGGTGATCCAGTCCACGAAGCTCGCCAACGTCTGCTACGAGATCCGGGGTCCGGTTCTTGAGGAGGCGATGCGGCTGGAAGCAGCCGGTCACCGCATCCTCAAGCTCAACACGGGCAACCCGGCCGCCTTCGGGTTCGAGTGCCCGCCGGAGATCCTGGAGGACATCCTCCGCAACGTCTCCTCCGCGCACGGTTACGGCGACGCCAAGGGCCTGCTCGCCGCGCGCCGGGCCGTCGTCATGCACAACCAGACCCTGGGCATCGAGACGGACGTCGAGCACGTCTTCATCGGCAACGGCGTCTCCGAGCTGATCGTGATGGCGATGCAGGCCCTGCTGGACGACGGCGACGAGGTCCTGGTGCCCGCCCCGGACTACCCGCTGTGGACGGCGGCCGTGTCCCTGTCCGGCGGTACGGCGGTGCACTACCGCTGCGACGAGCGGTCGGACTGGATGCCCGACCTCGCCGACGTGGAGCGGAAGGTCACCGACCGCACCAAGGCGATCGTCATCATCAACCCGAACAACCCGACGGGCGCGGTCTACGACGAGGCGATGATCCGGGGGCTCACCGACATCGCCCGGCGGCACAATCTGCTGGTCTGCTCCGACGAGATCTACGACAAGATCCTCTACGACGAGGCGACGCACACGGCGACGGCGGCGGTGGCCCCCGACCTGCTCACCCTCACCTTCAACGGCATGTCGAAGGCGTACCGGGTGGCGGGCTACCGGGTGGGCTGGATGTCGGTCTCCGGGCCCCGCGCGCACGCCGAGTCGTACATCGAGGGGCTGACGATCCTCGCGAACATGCGCCTGTGCGCGAACATGCCGGGCCAGCACGGAGTGGTGGCCGCGCTGAGCGGACGGCAGACGATCAACGACCTGGTGCTGCCCGGCGGCCGGCTGATGGAGCAGCGGGACGTCGCCTACGAGCTGCTGACGCAGATCCCGGGCGTGACGTGCGTCAAGCCCAAGGGGGCGCTGTATCTCTTCCCGCGCCTGGACCCCAAGGTCTTCAAGATCAAGGACGACCGGCAGATGGTCCTCGACCTGCTGCGCCGCGAGAAGATCATGGTCGTACAGGGGACGGGCTTCAACTGGCCCGAGGCGGACCACTTCCGGGTGGTCACCCTGCCGGCGGTCGCCGATCTGACGGACGCGGTGACGCGGATCGGGAAGTTCCTGGACGGCTACACCCAGCCCTGACGCTCACGCTGCGTGCGCACCGTGCACAAATCTGCGACTCGGCTCAACTTTAGACGAAATCCAAGCTAGGATGGCTTCCTGTCAGAGCACAGGAGGCCGTCCCATGTACGAACCGATCCGCACCAAGTCGGTCCACACGACGGCCGGCACCACTTCCTCGGACTTCCCCCACCGGTCGCGCGAGGAGGAGCTGGACATCCAGCTCGCCGGTCACCTCGCGGCGCTGCTCGCGGTCACGGACGAGATCCGCGCTCTCGCGCCCTCCGCCGACCTGGACGCTGCCGCCGAGCGGCTCACCGCGCAGGTGGCGCGGCTGCGGGGCGGAGCGACGCCGGTGCGTGCCGCGGCGGCCGCCGCCCTGCACGAACCACACCTGGTGGCGCTCCACCAGCGGGCGCACGCGCTCGCCGGCCGCGCCCTCGTCGTCGCGGCGTCCCGCGCCGACACCGCGGCGGCGATCCTCGCCGCCGAGCGCATGGACGCCCATGCCCCGGTCGCCGAGCCCCGCGAGCTCGCGCCCCACTGAGCCTGCGGGCTCCCCTTGACGGCCCCGGTCCGCGTGCACCCGCAGCGACGCGCGGACCGGGCGCCATATGACCCGCACCTCGCGGTCCGGCAGGCCCGGTCACCACACCCCGGCACGCGCGCGCGGCGCACCGCGGACCCGGTCGCCCCGGACTCCGCACCAGGCTCCCCGGAAGGCCGCCCGGGCCCCGCCGCGGTGCGCGATCGGCCGGTCGACCGGGGCGCGTCGGCGTCGGGCACGGCAGCCGGTCCACCCCCTTGGACCCGGGGGGGTGAGGCAGGCCGGCGGGGTGCGCCGTGCAGGCCGGCAGGAGGGTGCCCCCTCCGGTTGCGTACCGGGACCCGGTGGTCACCCCCTGTTCACCCGCCCAGACCGGGAACGTTGGGTTCCGGGGCGCACGCTCCAGGCGTGAGACGTATCGCAGGAATCGTCCTGGCGGTGCTGTTGATCGGCGGAGTGGCAGCAGCCGTCGTCGCAGGCCGCGAAGGTCAGGACAAGGGCACGGCAACGAAGACCGTGCGAGGAGTGATCGGATCGGAGAAGGCGGAGTTCTTCGCCGATCCCGACGTGGTGAAGGCCCTGGCCGCCAAGGGCTACACCGTGAAGACGGAGACGTCCGGGTCCTGGGCCATGGAAGGGCTCGACCTCAAGGGGTACGACTTCGCGTTCCCGTCCAGCCAGGCACCGGCCGACGAGCTCGCCCGCAAGTACCACGCACGGCAGCCGCTGCCGAGGCCCTTCTACTCGCCGGTCGTCGTCGTGGCGCACCGCAGCGCGGCACAGGTCCTCGCCGCCAACGGACTCGCCGCCCTCGACAGGAACACCGGCACCCTCAAGATGGAGGCCTGTCTCGACGCCGCCCGGCACGACCGGACCTGGCAGCAGCTCAAGGGCGCCGCGGCACACGGCGAGCTGACCGGCACGCTCTACATCGCCACCACCGACCCGGCCACCTCCAACTCCGGTGCCCTCTATCTCGCCGCCGCCTCCTACGTGGCCGACAAGGGACGCGTCGCGGCCTCCGCCGCCGACGTGGAGCGCACCGCGCCCCTGATGCGCAAGCTCATCAGTGTGCAGGGCGCCCAGCAGTCCAGCACGGACGCGGCGTTCCGGGACTTCATCAGCGGCGCGGGCAATCCTCTCGTCCTCGTCTACGAGTCCCAGGTCGCCGCGCTGCTCGGCGAGGACGGCGGACGGGAGGCGGGCGACCTCACCGTCCTGTACCCGGACACCACGGCCAACAGCGACCACACGGTGGTCCCGCTCACCGATGCCGGCCGCGCGCTCGGCGAACTCCTCAGCACCGACTCGACGCTGCGCAGGCTCGCCGTCCGGCACGGGTTCCGGCCGCAGGGCGCGACCGCGGAGTTCACCGCGGCGACCGCGGGCCGCACCTCGTACCTCAATCAGAAGCTGACCGGCGTCCGGCAGGCGCCCGTGCCCGCCTCCAAGGTGCTGCACGAGATGGCGCGCCGGGCCGGGAACTAGGGGGAAGCACCAAGTGACCAGCACAGAAAACGAGTTCACCCTCACGCCGCCGGAGGCCGTGTCGGCCGTGCCCCGCGAGAAGGCCGGCGGGCTCGTCCCCGTCGAACCGTCCGTGCGGGACGAGATGGCGCGCCGCGCCGCCGAGTACGTCGGCGGACTCGCGGGCCTCGACGCCCGCTCCCCCGAATTCGCCGGAAAGGTCGGCGAGATCACCGGTCTGGGCGCCGGAGAGATGCGGGGCGCCGCCGCACAGTCCAACCGCATGCTGGAGCGCACACTGCGCAGCCTGCCCGGCAAGGGCGAGGACGCCCGGTCCCACGTCGCGGGGTCACTCGTCGAACTCCGGCGCGTGGTCGAGGACCTGGACCCGCGGGACCTGCCCGCGAGCAAGGGGAGGAAGTTCCTCTCCCGGCTCCCCGGCGGCAACAGGCTGCGCGACCACGTCGCCAAGTACGCCTCCGCGCAGGGCACCCTGAACAAGATCGTCGGCTCGCTGCGCGGCGGCCAGGACGAACTGCGCCGGGACAACGCGGCGTTGCAGACCGAGCGGGTCCGGCTGTGGGAGACGATGGGCAAGCTCCAGGAGTACGTCGTCCTCACCCAGGCCCTGGACACGACCGTCGAGGAGCACATCGCCGGCGTCGGGTCCGCCGACCCGGCGCAGGCCGACAGCCTCCGCTCCGACGTGCTGTTCCCGGTGCGCCAGAAGCACCAGGACCTGCTCACCCAGCTCGCCGTGTGCGCCCAGGGCTACCTCGCCATGGACGTGGTGCGGCGCAACAACGACGAGCTGATCAAGGGCGTCGACCGCGCGGCCACCACCACGGTCTCCGCCCTGCGCATCTCCGTGATGCTGGCCTCCGCCCTGGACAACCAGCGCAAGGTCGTCGACCAGGTCAACGCCCTGCGCGGCACCACCGAGGACCTCATCCGCGGCAACGCCGAGATGCTCGCCACCCAGAGCGGCGAGATCCAGCGGATCGCCGCCGACCCCGCCGTCGGCGCGGAGACCCTGCGCGGCGCCTTCCAGCAGATCTACCGCACGCTCGACGCGATCGACACGTACAAGGTGCAGGCGACGGAGTCGATGGCCGCGACGGTCGAGTCCCTGACGGCCGAGCTCCGGCACGCGGGCGCCTGTCTGGAGCGCAGCCGGTCGCAGGGCGCGCTGGAAGGCGGGCTCGGATGAGACGACGCGCGGCGTGCGCCGTCGTGACCCTCCTCGCGGTCGCGGCGTGCACGGCACCCGAGAACGAGAAGTCCGGCGGCGGGGCGCCCGGGCCCGGCACCCTGCGGGTCCTCGCCTCCAGCGAACTCGGTGACATGAAGCCGGTCCTCGACCGGATCCACGAGGACACCGGCATCACGGTGAAGCCGACCTACATGGGCACGCTCGCCGCCGTCGACCTGCTGGCGAAGGGCGGGGCGGACCGGTCGTTCGACGCGCTGTGGCTGTCGTCGAACGACTGCCTGCGGCTGCGTCCGGACGCGGCGCGCCGGGTGGTCTCGGAGACGCCCGTCATGTCGAGCCCGGTGGCCATCGGCGTGAAGCCGGCCACCGTGACCGAGCTGGGCTGGAATCCGGACGACGTCACCTGGTCCCAGGTCGAGAAGGCCGTGGCGGACGGGAAGCTGACGTACGGGATGACCGACCCCGCGCGCTCCAACTCCGGTTTCGCCACGCTGATCTCGGTGGCCTCGGGTCTGTCCGGCGCGCAGTCGGCGCTCACGGACGCGGACGTGCGGAAGGCGGCCCCGCGGCTGCGGGAGTTCTTCGCGGGACAGAAGCTGACGTCGGGGTCCTCGGGCTGGCTGGCCACCGCGTACCGGCGGCGCGGCACCGTGGACGCGCTGTTCAACTACGAGTCGGTACTGGAGGGGGTGAAGGGGCTGACGGTCATCCGGCCGCGCGACGGCGTGGTCACCGCCGACTACCCCCTCTCCTCGCTCGCCGTCGGCTCGGCGGACACCCGCGAGACCGTGCGCCGCCTCGCCGAGGCCCTGCGCACCCCGGCCGTCCAGCGGGAGATCACCCGGCAGACGCACCGCCGCCCGGTCGTCGCCTCGGTGCCCCCGGCGCCCGGGCTCGACACGAGCAGGCGCCGTGAGCTCCCCTTCCCCGGCAGCCGTTCCGTCGCCGACCGTCTCCTCGACTCGTACGAGAACAAGCTCCGCCGGCCGTCGCGGACCGTCTACGTCCTCGACACCTCCGGCTCGATGGGCGGCGACCGGCTCGGCCGGCTGAAGAAGGCGCTGACCAATCTGACGGGCGACTTCCGCGACCGCGAGGAGGTGACGCTGATGCCGTTCGGCTCGGGGGTCAAGAGCGTCCGCACGCACGTGGTGCGGCCCGGGGACCCGGAGACCGGGCTCGACGGCATCCGCGAGGACACCCGCGCGCTCACCGCCGACGGCGACACCGCGATCTACACGTCGCTGGAGAAGGCGTACGGACACCTCGGGTCCGACGGCGACACGTTCACGTCGATCGTGCTGATGACGGACGGCGAGAACACGACGGGCGCGGGCCCCCGGGAGTTCGACGGCTTCTACCGGCGGCTCCCCGCGGGGCAACGCGAGATCCCCGTCTTCCCCATCCTGTTCGGCGACTCCGACCGGGGCGAGCTCCAGCACATCGCCGACCTGACGGGCGGCCGTCTCTTCGACGCCCGAAAGGGCTCGCTCGACGGCGCCTTCGAGGAGATCCGTGGCTACCAGTAGGCTCGTCCGCTTCCTCGAGTCCCGCAAGAACCTCGCCGGCAGCGCGGGCGGGCTCCTCGGCCTGGCGCTGACCTTCACCGGACTTGCGGGCCCGTACTGGCCCTTCGTCGTCGCGGGCCTGTACGGCGCGGGCGCGCTGATCGCCCCGCCCGAGCGTCCCGACCTCCCGGACTTCCCCGATCCGTCCGCCCAACTGGAGCAACTGCGCCGGGACTTCGGGACGCTGCGCGAGTATCTGGACGGCGTCGAGCTGCCGCCGGCCGCGGCGGGCCGGCTCACCGAACTGACCGGACTCCTCGCGGCGCTGCTGGACCCCGGCTGGGTCGCCGAGGTCCTCGCCCAGGACCCGGAGGGCGTGCACATGCTGTCCCGGGCGGTACGGCAGGACGTCCCGGAGGCCGTCGACACCTTCGTACGGACGAGGTGGTGGACCCGGCTGGCACCCGGCACCGAACCGCCGGAACGCCATCTGGAGCGCCAGCTCACCCTGCTGCACGAGGAGTCGGACCGGCTCGCGACGACGCTGCGGCAGGCCGAGGCACGCCGGCAGGAGTCGCACACGCGCTATCTGGAGGACCGGGGCCGCGCGCGGTGACGTCACGCCGCGCCCGGCGCGGCGGGCACGGCACCGGTCCCGCCGCGGCCGCCGTACGGGCCTGCCACGAGCGCCGTACGGGCGTGCCCTGCTGTCGTCAGCGCGAGAGCCCGATGATGACCAGGACCACCACCACCGCGATCAGAACGGCGGCCTTGAGGGCCGCGGGCCACGGTCCGTCCGGGTCATCCGGGTCCTGTCCCCGCCGCGGGTCCGGCACGGGTACGGACACCGGCGGCGGACCGTTGAACACGTCGTGCCCGGTGGTCGCCGCCCGGGTGCACCACGGACAGGACGTGAGATGGGAGCCGAAGGTGTGCAGCGGGCGGCTCGGGCAGACCCGCACCAGGGACCGCTCCTTGTCCAGCGCGCGCAGCCACGCCTCCGCCGGAGGGCGTGCGGCGGGCGCGTGCACGCCGGCGCCGAACGCGGCGCGGGCCAGGGTGAGCAGTTCGGGGGGCAGTACGGACGGGTCGATGGTGCCGCGCGGGATGACCACACGCTCCGGGCGTACGACGTAGGAGCAGCTGGCGGCGATGTTGTCCTTGACGGTCGACTCGGAGGCGCTGTCGTGCGGGACGCCCCCGAAGGGGTGGTTGCCGGCCGTCAGCAGCTGGTAGACGAGGACGGCGAGGGCGAAGTCGTCGGTGGCGCGGGTGGCGGGGCCGCCGGCCTGCCGCTCGGGCGACGAGTAGTCGGTGGTGTGCATCAGGCAGGGGAAGAGCTCGCCGGTCACCGGGTCGTTGAAGGCGATCGAGTCGCAGTCCAGGAAGGTGACGAAGCCGTTCGCGTCGACGACCACGTTGCTGCTGGAGAAGTCACCGATGACGAGGTTGTCGTAGTGCATGCGGGCGGTCATGAAGGCGAGGTTCCAGGCGACGCCGAGCAGGAAGCGCCAGTCGGCCCGGTCGGGGAACAGCTTGAGGCGCTGGGCTCGGGTGAACAGGCCGATGACCTGCACGTGATCGGGTTCGCCGAAGCGGCGCATGGCGTAGCCGAGGAACTCCCCCTGCGGGCCGCGGGCGAGCGCGGTGGGCCAGGCCAGTTCGGGCGGCTGGGAGCGGTCGGTGGGGCGGGCGGCGAGCGGGGACATGGTCAGCATCCGCATCAGCCGCCGCTCCTGCTCCAGGCCGGGCGGTTCCCGGTAGAGCTTCACGACGATGCCGTCGTCGCCGACGACCGGGAACACGGCGGCCTGGCCGCCGCCCTTGAGCGGCAGCTCCGCGAGGGTGACCGGCTTCCCGTCGAGGAACACCGTGAGCCCGCTCATGGCCGCGCCCCCCGCACGGCACGCAGCAGTGTCTTGTCGTCGGCGTTCAGGGCGGTCAGGCGGTCCGACCTCAGCAGGGTCGCGAGGCCCTCGTGGGCGCTGTCGGTGACCGGGCCGGGGGCGTCGAGGGAGCGGAACACGGCGTCGACGAACGAGACGTTCGGGGACGGTGTGCCGCTGCCCGCGCGGTTCAGCGCGGCCTGCACGAGTCCGTCGGTGGACAGCAGCACCCCGTCGATCCCCTCGTCGGACACGCAGTCGGTGTGCACCCAGCGGGCCGCGTCCGGCGAGGTGAGGAACACCGTCTCGTTGCTGTACTCGCTCGCCGCCATCGCCTGCGGCAGCAGATGGAACTGGCGCTCGCCGTCCTCCGCGCCGGCCCGCAGCACGACGAAGCCGTCGCCCACGGTGAGATGGCCCAGCCAGCCCGGCGTCAGCACCACGACGGTGAGGGTGGTGGCGAAGTCCGCGGCCTCGGCCCCGGTCCTGTCCAGGAACACCTTGCTGACGTCGTGGAAGGCGTCCTCCAGCAGCTCGTGGACGGCCTCGCCGGGGTGGCGGTCCGCCGCCGCGGCGGCCCGCCGCGCGAAGTGCTCCGCGGCCAGCTCCACCGCGAGCCGGGCTCCCTCCTCGGAGCGCGGCCTGCTGCCGGCGCCGTCCGCGACGGCGAGGACCGCCACCGACGGCGACGCGGCGTAGGCGCAGGCGTCCTGGCAGGGCAGGCCCTGGCGGCGGTGGCGGTAGCCCTCGACGCTCATGCCGTGGATCCGCCACGGCGACTCCCGCTCGTCGACGGTGGCCATCGGTCAGGATTCCCAGGCCGGGCGCTGCGTCTTGAACTGGCTGAAGATCTTCTCGAAGACCTCGTCGCCCGCGCCCTTCTGCTCGGCGTTCGCGCTGGCGGACATCATCTGGAGCAGCTCGCGGAAGGGGAATCCCTGGAGCCGGGCGTTGAACTTCGGCGCGAAGGCCTGCAGCACCTGCTCGCCCATGTCGGTGATGCCGCCGACGCCTATCGCGTACAGCCGGAAGCGGCGGGCGCGCTGCTCGTCGGCGAGGACGGGGATCAACCGGTGCCAGGCGTCGGTGAGATGACCCGTGCCGTCGGTCGGCAGCCCGTCGGTGACCAGGCAGATCTGCGGCCGGTAGTACTGGAGGCCGGAGGCCCGCAGCTCGGCCTTGCGGGCCGCGACGATGTGCATCGACAGCTCCAGCGCCTCCGTCATCAAGGTCACCCCGGCGGCGGTGAGTTGCGGCGGCTGGAAGGTGTGCGCGGGCACGAAGGGGCTCACCGGGGCGCGGGGGGCGAGGAGCTGGGGACCGCGCCAGGCGGCGACGCCCTGGCCGCCGAAGGTGACCACGGCGACCTCCACGCTGTAGCTGAGGCTGACGTCGTCGTGCAGTTCCCGGGTCCACTCCATGAGCGCGTTGTTGAGCGTCTGGATGGGCTGTCCGGCCATGGAGCTCGACGTGTCGAGGCAGAGCACGAGCGGCAGCCGCTGCGCGTTGTTCTCGAACTCGATGTCGGCATACTCCGCCGGCAGCGTGGGCGGGTACTCGCTGTGCATCTGTGTCTCCCGGTCTCAGGTCCTGGTGCCGTTGGCGTGCCGTCCGGTGGCCGGCGGGAACGCGTACAGGACGTCGGAGTCCCGTTCCCGCGCGTCGGTGACGTCGACGAGCCCGCCGGGGGCGGGGGGCGGCCGGCCGGGCTCGGCCCACACTGCCCGGTAGAGCACACGGTCGATCTCGACGTAGCCCTGCGGGTGCAGTTCGGTGCGGACGACGGCCGGCCTGGCGGGGCCGGGCACATTGCCGACCCGGCGCCCGTACCGGGGTGCCGGTGTCACCCTGAGGCGGGTGGTGGTCTCGTCGCGCGGGCGTGTGGTGGTCTCGTCGCGCCGGCGGACGGTGGTCTCGTCGCGCCGGCGGGTGGGTGCCGTGGTGGGCGGGACGGCCCCGACGCCGGGTGCGGCGAGGGCGCGGCGGGACAGGGTGCCCACCGCGCGCGAGGACCGGCGGATCAGGAACAGCAGGGCGGCGAGCAGGACCACGAGCAGGACGCACAGGACCGCGAGGATCTGGGTGGCGGTGTCCCAGCCGGCGTCCGAGGCCTGGTCGGACCGCTTGTCCGCGCCCCCGCCCGCCCCGGACGTCTGCTTGCCGTCGGCCTTCTCGGTGGTCCTGGACGTGCCCGAGGGGGTGCCCGTGCCGCCGAACGGCGGCCCGGAGGGCTCGGCGATCGCGTACGTGTGCTCGGAGAGGTCGGCCGCCAGGTGCTCGGCGATCAGGTCGGCACCCCGCAGGGGGCCCTTGGCGAGCCGGGTGCACAGGTTCTTGGGCCGGCATGCCTGGAGGTTCGTCAGTTCGCTCACGGCCTCGGCGGGCAGCCGGTCGATCGTGGCGTCCTGCTCGACGAGCCGGCCGGTCGCGTTCGCCAGCAGGAGAAGCGCGGTGCCGCCGCCTCCGGTGTGCCGGTTCTTCGGCACCTCGACGACGAGGTGGGCGCGGTCGTGCCACAGGGCGCCCTCGACGTCCCGGCGTTCCCGCGCGCTGCCGTCGAACCGCACCGGTTCGTCGAGCCTGACCCGTACGGTGCCGTCGCGGATGTTCCGCGACCAGCACTGGAGGCGCTCCCTGAAGTCCTTTCCGCAGGACGCGTCGGCCGCCGATCCCGGTACCGCCGCGGCGGCCGCCGGAGCCGTCGCGAGCAGTATTCCGGAAAGCGCGATGGAGCAGAACGAACGCCGCATGGCAAACCCCCCGTGGCCTGAAAGGCGCACCCCCGTCGCCTTGAAAGGCACTCGCCCATATTGGGGCCAACCGGTGGGCGTCCGAAAGGGGTTCGGGCCGCATGACGGGTTTCACTTCTACAACTTGAATACCTGATGGCAGCGAGTGAACATCTGCCGCGCCCGTTCCACCCAATCACTGGCCAAAGCATCGAAATCCGTTTGGGTCATGCGGCAGGCCAGCGGGAGGTCGCACACTCCGGCCAGGCAGGGGCGCGGTCCGCGTACGTCCCACACGGATAGCATGGGGTTCAGCTGTTCGGTATTCCATGCGTTCGATGCCGCGGCGGCGACGGCCAGTTGATCCTGGCGCAGATAATGACCGTCGGTCGCGAACGCGACGAGAAGCCGTTTGGTCGTCATGAATCTCACGGTGACCATCCGCCCCGTTTCCTTCAGATCGAATTGCATGGAAACGGAAACGGTGTCGGTCACGGTGTGGTAATTCCGCCTGGCCACCCAGTTCTGTACCAACTGCCGCCAGTGCGTGCCGATCTCGAGGATGTCGTGGCCCCGGCCGGGAAATGACTCAGGCGTCGCCACGGCCCACCGCCTCGGCGACCATCCTGTCGGTCAGACCGGCGTCCAGCAGCGCCTGCGCGTGCAGCAGCAGGCAGGACGGCACGGACTCGCTGACGCTCTGCCGGCGCCGGTTCGCCAGTTCATGGGTGCGCACCTTGATGCTGTGCGCCACGGTCGGTGGCGGCCAGGACGCCGGTTTCGGGGTCCGCTCCAGCAGACCGGCGAGCAGCGTGTCCAGTGCGGGCCTGTCCTGCGGCCGCTTGGCCAGGCACCCGGAGATCAGCTCCCGCATCCCCGCGGGGACGCCGTCGAGTTCGGGCTCGGCCAGCACGACCCGGTAGCGCACCGCCTCACCGCTGCCGTGCGGCGGGCGGCCGGTGAGCGCGTACACCAGGACGCCGCCGAGGGAGAACACGTCGCTCGGCGGGCCCACCGGAGCCCCCTTGATCTGTTCCGGCGACATGAAGGGCGGGGTGCCGACGACCACGCCGACCTGGGTGAGGCCGGGAGCGCCGTCCACCCGGGAGATCCCGAAGTCGATGACGCGCGGTCCGTCGGAGGCGAGGAGCACGTTCGCCGGTTTCAGGTCGCGGTGCACGACGCGGGCGGCGTGGATGGCCTGGAGCGCCTCCACCAGGCCCGCGCCGAGCCGGCGCACCTGGGGCTCGGGCAGCGGCCCGTCGGTGCGGACCGCCTCGGCGAGCGAGGGGCCGGGGACGTACATCGTGGCCAGCCAAGGGAGTTCGGCCTCCGTGTCGGCGTCGACCACGGCCGCGGTGTAGGCGCCGCCCACCACGCGTGCCGCGGCGACCTCGCGGGCGAACCGCTCCCGGAACTCGTGCTCGGCCGCCAGTTCGGGCCGCACCACCTTCACGGCGACCTCGCGCCCGGCCGGCGAACGTCCGAGATACACCCATCCCATCCCGCCGGAACCGAGCCGTCCCACGATGCGGTACGGCCCGATCTTCATGGGATCGCTGACCGGTGTGCGCACCCCGCTCACCTCATTTCGGGGTTAGTTGCAGGATGTCAGGAGTGTCCCGCGAACGTGCGACATTTTCAGCCGGTCCGGCACGTTCCGCGCACCGGGCGTCGCGGACCCCGGGACGGGCGGGGGTAGCGGGGAGCACGGGAAGAGCCGGGACCCCGCACGCCGTTGCGCGGGGTCCCGGCTCTTGTGGGGTGGTATCACCGCGGCCGGTCGTGACGATCGCTGGTCAGGGCACATCCAAACCGGCCGCGGAGTCTGTACGGGGACTCAGCCCAGACGCTGCACCAGCGCGCGGTACTCGTCCCACAGTTCCTTCGGGGTGTGGTCGCCGAAGGTGTTGAGGTGCTCGGGGACCAGAGACGCCTCCTCGCGCCACACCTCCTTGTCGACGGTGAGCAGGAAGTCGAGGTCCGACTCGGACAGTTCGAGCCCCTTGGTGTCGAGGGCGCCCTTGGCCGGCAGGATGCCGATCGGCGTCTCGACGCCCTCGGCCCGGCCGTCCAGGCGGTCCACGATCCACTTGAGGACGCGGCTGTTCTCGCCGAAGCCCGGCCACACGAACTTGCCCGCGTCGTTCTTGCGGAACCAGTTCACGTAGTAGATCTTCGGGAGCTTCGACTGGTCCTTGTCCTTGGCGACGTCGACCCAGTGGCCCATGTAGTCGCCCATGTTGTAGCCGCAGAACGGCAGCATCGCGAACGGGTCGCGGCGCAGCTCGCCGACCTTGCCCTCGGCGGCGGCGGTCTTCTCGGAGGCGACGTTCGCGCCGAGGAAGACACCGTGGTTCCAGTCGAAGGACTCGGTGACCAGGGGGACCGCGGTGGCCCGGCGGCCGCCGAAGAGGATCGCCGAGATCGGCACGCCCTTTGGGTCCTCCCACTCGGGCGCGATGATCGGGCACTGCGAGGCGGGCACGGTGAAGCGGGCGTTCGGGTGCGCGGCGGGCGTGCCGGACTCCGGCGTCCAGTCGTTGCCCTTCCAGTCGGTGAGGTGGGCCGGAGTCTCCTCCGTCATGCCCTCCCACCAGATGTCGTTGTCGTCGGTCAGCGCGACGTTGGTGAAGACGGAGTTGCCCCACAGCGTCTTCATCGCGTTGGCGTTGGTGTGCTCACCGGTGCCGGGCGCGACGCCGAAGAAGCCGGCCTCGGGGTTGATCGCGTACAGCCGGCCGTCCTCGCCGAACCGCATCCAGGCGATGTCGTCGCCGATGGTCTCGACCGTCCAGCCGGAGATCGTGGGCTCCAGCATGGCGAGGTTGGTCTTGCCGCAGGCGCTCGGGAAGGCTGCGGCGACGTACTTGGACTCCCCCTGCGGCGGGGTCAGTTTGAGGATGAGCATGTGCTCGGCGAGCCAGCCCTCGTCGCGCGCCATGACGGAGGCGATGCGCAGGGCGTAGCACTTCTTGCCGAGCAGCGCGTTGCCGCCGTAGCCCGAGCCGTACGACCAGATCTCCCGGGTCTCGGGGAAGTGGGAGATGTACTTCGTGGAGTTGCACGGCCACGGCACGTCCGCCTCGCCCTCGGCGAGCGGCGCTCCGAGCGTGTGCACGGCACGCACGAAGAAGCCGTCGGAGCCGAGTTCGTCGAGGACCGGCTGTCCCATGCGGGTCATGGTGCGCATGGACACGGCGACGTAGGCGGAGTCGGTGATCTCGACGCCTATCGCGGAGAGGTCGGAGCCGAGGGGGCCCATGCAGAACGGGACGACGTACATCGTCCGGCCCTTCATCGAGCCGCGGAAGATGCCGCCCTGCCCGCCCTCGCCGGAGAAGATCTCCCGCATCTCGGCGGGGGCCTTCCAGTGGTTGGTCGGGCCCGCGTCCGCTTCCTTCTCGGAGCAGATGAAGGTCCGGTCCTCGACCCGCGCGACATCGGTCGGGTCGGAGGCGGCGTAGTACGAGTTGGGGCGCTTGATCGGGTCGAGCTTCTTGAAGGTGCCCTTGCGGACGAGCTCCTCGCTCAGTCGCTCGTACTCGGCCTCGGATCCGTCACACCAGACCACGCTGTCCGGCTCGGTCAGTGCTGCGATCTCGTTGACCCACGAGATCAGTTCCTGGTGGTTGGTGGGGACGGCGGTTGTGGGAGCCGCGATGTCGCGCGCCACGATTGCTCCTAAATGAGGGGTTTTGTTGTTGTGCCCCGTGGGGGCTGCGACCCGGATGCTTCACGGTTGTCGATCTCTGGCGCTCATCCGGTGCCGACCGCACTCATTTGATCATCCGACGCATCCGCGCATATGTCCAGAGGTCCTCACACCTGAGCGGAGTGAGCATCGCCACTCGCCGGAAGGTTTCCTCCCGCACACCGGGGGTTCATCCCGGATACCCGCGGGCCTGGGCGGGCCGGGCTGCCGTTCCCCGCCGCCGGACACCCCGCGGAGCACGCGCTTCGCGCATGAACACGGCCAAAGGCCCGGACCGCGCCGGAGGCCGGCCGCCCCGCCGCACCCCCGAGCGCTCCCGCCGCTCGCGTGAGACCATGGCCACTAACGGCGTTCCATCACGCCGCGCCGATACGTAACTTACGGTTCCGTAGGTACCATGCGCGCATGACTGCGTCCGTCCCCGACGCGCCCACGGACTCGCCGGCCGTAGGCCGCGATCCCGATGCGCTCTCCCTGTCGCATCCGGTCAAGCCCAAACTGCGCGGCTGGTTGCACCTCGGCATGTTTCCGGCCGCCCTCGTCTCGGGCCTGGTGCTCACGGCGCTCGCGGACTCCGCCCGCGGCCGTATCGCCTGCGGGATCTACGCCCTGACGGCCTGCCTGTTGTTCGGCGTGAGCGCGCTGTACCACCGGGGCGACTGGAGCCCCCGCATGGACGGCGTCCTGCGCAGGCTCGACCACGCCAACATCTTCCTGATCATCGCGGGCACGTACACCCCGCTGACCATGCTGCTGCTGCCGAGCGCCAAGGGGCAGTGGCTTCTGTGGGGGATCTGGGCCGCCGCGGCCGCCGGCATCGTCTTCCGGGTGTTCTGGGTCGGCGCACCGCGCTGGCTCTACACGCCCTGCTACATCGCCATGGGCTGGGCGGCCGTCTTCTTCCTCCCGGACTTCATGCGCGCGGGCGGGATCGCGGTCCTCGTCCTCGTCATCGTCGGCGGCCTGCTCTACAGCGCGGGCGGGGTCATCTACGGCATCAAGCGGCCGAACCCGTCCCCGCGCTGGTTCGGGTTCCACGAGGTCTTCCACTCCCTCACCCTCGCGGCGTTCGTGGTGCACTACATCGGCATCTCGCTGGTGGCCTACCAGCACGGATAGCCCCTGCGACCTCCCTGCACCGATGGGCCGCGGCTTTCGAGCCGCGGCCCTTCGTCGTACCCGGACACGGCTTCCGGACCGCCCCCGGGCGACCTCCGGCCCCCGAGCCATATTGACAGACACCATTTTTTGAGAGCTACTTTCATTTCATGGTGACTCTCACGGATGACGGCGCCGCAGGGCGCGACCCCCGCCGCTGGTGGGCCCTCGGGGCCCTGGTCGCGAGCATGCTCGTGCTCGGTTTCGACATGACGATCCTCAATGTGGCGCTCCCGACGATGGCCCGGGACCTGGGCGCCTCCACGGGCGAGCAGCAGTGGACGGCGGACGCGTACGTCGTCGTCTTCGCCGCGCTGATGCTCCCGGCAGGCCTGCTCGGCGACCGCTTCGGACGGCGCCGCATGCTCATCGCCGGACTCGGCGTCTTCCTCGCGGGATCCCTGGTCGGCGCCCTCGTCGACGACATCGCCTGGGTGATCGTCGCCCGCGCGCTGATGGGGATCGGCGGCGCGCTCGTGATGCCACTCGCGCTGGCCGTGCTGCCCTCGCTGTTCGGACCCGACGAGCAGACCAAGGCGGTCGGCGCGGTCTCGGCCGCCTCCGCGCTGGGGCTGCCGCTCGGCCCGATCGTCGGCGGCTGGCTGCTCGACCACTTCTGGTGGGGCTCCGTCTTCGTGGTCAACGTGCCCATGGCGGCCATCGGCATCACGGCCTGCCTGTTCCTGCTCCCCGAGACCCGCGACCCCTCCTCCCCCAGGGTCGACACCGTGTCCACCGCCCTCACCGCGGCCGGGCTCAGCATCCTGATCTACGCGATCATCGAGGCCCCGCACCGCGGCTGGGGCGACCCGCTGGTCCTCGGCCTGCTCGGCGCCGCGCTCGTCCTGGTCGCGCTGCTCGTCCTGCGCGAGCGCCGCAGTGTCCGCCCGATGCTCGACCTCTCCCTGCTCGCCCAGCGCGGTTTCCTCCTCAACACGCTGGCCGCGACGCTGGTCATGTTCGTGCTGTCGGGCCTGATGTTCGTGCTGCCGCAGTACCTCCAGGCGGTGCTCGGGCACGACGCGTTCGGCACGGGTGTACGGATGCTGCCGATGATGGGCGGACTGCTGATCGCGTCCCGCGCCGCGGGCCCGGTGCTGGCGCGGTTCGGGCCACGCGCCGTGATCAGCGCGGGTCTCGTCGTCCTCGCCTTCGCCGCGATCCTCGGCAGCCGCACCTCCGTCGACGACGGCTACGGCTTCACCGCCCTGTGGCTGTCCGTGGCCGGACTCGGCTTCGGTTTCGCCGTGGTGCCCGCGATGTCCGCCGCCATCGGCGCGCTCCCCCGCGACCGGGCCGGCAGCGGCTCCGGGCTCCTGATGACGGTGCGCCAGGTGGGCAGCGCGACCGGCATCGCCCTGCTCGGCTCGCTCCTCGCGAGCGCCTACGCCGACCGCCTCGACACCTCCGCCCTGCCGCGCGCCGCCGCCGACGCGGCCGGCGACTCCGTGGTCGGCGCCCATGTGGTCGCCGGCCGGCTCAAAGACCACGCGCTGGCCGCCTCCGCGGACGCCGCGTACCTCCACGGCATGAACCTGGTCCTGCTGGTCAGCGGTGTCGCCGCGCTGGTGACCGCCCTGCTGGCCGCGGCACTGCTGCGCAACCCCGAACCGGCGTCCGGCACCGCCCCCGAGCCGCACACCGGCATGGCCCCGGCACCCGCCGATGCCGGACAATGAGCACCATGGCCGCCACCGCACACAGTTCCGCCTCCGCCGCGGGGCCCCGGCCCGGGCTCCGCGAACGGAAGAAGATGAAGACCCGGACCGCGATCCGCGACGCGACGTACCGGCTGATCCGGCAGCAGGGGTACGACGCGACCACCATCGAACAGATCGCGGAGGCGGCCGAGGTCTCCCCGTCCACGGTGTTCCGCTACTTCCCGACCAAGGAGGACATCGTCCTCACCGACGAGTACGACCCGATGCTCGAGGAGGAGCTCCGCGCGCGCCCCTCGGACGAGCCGTGGTTCGACTCCCTGCGGTACGTGCTGCGCAAGGCGATCGCCCTGGGCGACAACGAGGGGCCGGAGGTGACCCGGCTGCGCACCCGGCTGATGGTGGAGGTGCCCGCCGTGCGCTCCCGGATGATGGAGAGCATGTCGGTCACCGGCCGGCTGCTGTGCCGGGCCATCGGCGAGCGCACCGGCCTCGACCCGGAGGGTCTGGAGGTGCGGGTCTTCGCGATGTCACTGATCGGCGGGCTGATGGAGACCTCCCTGTACTGGGCCGAGGGCGGTCACCGCGAGGACTTCGCCGAGGTCGTGGACCGGGCGGTGGACGTCCTGGAGCACGGTCTGGGCGGTGCGGCCGGGACGGCCGCGGGCGCGGAAACCCCCAGGCCCCAGGGGCACCCCGCATGACATGCTGACGGGGTGAACGGACCGGAGATCGACGTCGAATTCGCCCCCGAACTGGGGATGTTCGTCCCGCACGCGCGACGCACCGGCGCCACCGCCGTGGGCACCGACGGATCCTCCACGCTCGGCCACGTCGTCGAGTCGCTGGGCGTCCCGCTGACCGAGGTGGGAGCCCTGGTCGTGGACGGGCGACCGGTGTCCTTCTCGCACATCCCGGCGGCCGGTGAATCGGTCCGGGTGCGGGCGGTCGAGCGCCCGCAGCAGGTGCCCGGGGCCCCGCTCCGCTTCCTCCTCGACGTCCACCTCGGCACGCTCGCCCGCCGGCTGCGGCTGCTGGGCGTCGACACGGCGTACGAGTCCACGGACATCGGTGACCCGGCGCTCGCCGCCCGGTCCGCGGCCGAGCGGCGCGTCATGCTCAGCCGCGACCGCGGCCTGCTGCGCCGGCGTGAGCTGTGGGCGGGCGCCTACATCTACAGCACCCGGCCCGAGGACCAACTCCGCGACGTCCTCGGCCGGTTCGCGCCGGAGCTCAGGCCCTGGACGCGCTGCACCGCGTGCAACGGCCTGCTCGCCGGGGCCACCAAGGAGCAGGTCGCGGACCAGCTGGAGGGCGGCACCCAGCGGTCGTACGACGTCTTCGCGCAGTGCGGCGAATGCGGGCGCGCCTACTGGAAGGGCGCGCACCACGACCGTCTGGAGGCCATCGTGGTGCGCGCCCTGGCGGAGTTCGGGAGCCGCTGAGGCGGCGGCTCCCGAAAGATCTAACGCCTCGCCAGATCCCGTGCACCGCAGGCGAGTCCGTCCCTGCTGGGGTCGAGCCCCAGCGGGTCGTCCTTGCCGTTGACCTTCAACCGCCCGTAGTCGTTCTTCTTCAGCCAGGCGCAGCGGGAGGCCGTGGTCCTCTTCACGCCGTCCGGGAAGGCCGTCGGCACACAGACACCGACGCCGCCGTAGTGGCGGTCGCAGCCGGAGACCGCGCTGCCGACCTTCTGCGAACTCCGCTTCCGGCCCGGCTCGGCGACCTTGCCCTCCAGGGAGTCGGCGAAGGAGTGGACATGCGCCGAGGCGGTGTCCGCCGCAAGCACGGACGGGCCCTGGAGGTGTACCCACTGGGCGACGGAGGGCACGCCGCCCGCGTCGACGGCGAAGAGCATGTACCAGCCGGGCGGCGCCAGATCGGGATTGCTCGTCACGTTCAGGTCGACGTTGTCCCCGTCGACGGACAGCGGCAGGTCCACGAACCGCTGGTTGGGGTCCGAGGAGTGGGTCACCGCTGCCGGGCGGATCAGCTCGGCCTTGGCGATGGGCCGGTCGACGGTGATGCGCTGGGTGTCGCCGTACACCCACTCGCTGTCGATCACCGAGGTGATCGTGGGGCGGGTGCCCTTGAGGAGGTAGGGCGGGGTGTAGATGGACACGTTGTGGTTCCAGGTGCCGTTGCCCGGGTTGTCGCCGGTGGCCATCACCCGGCCGTCGGGCAGCAGGAACGCGGACGAGTGGTAGCCGCGGGCCTCCGGGTCGGCGGCCACCGGGTCGAAGGCCGAGGTCGCCGGGTCGAAGACCGACGCCTCGAAGACGGGGTCGGCGCGGTTGTGCAGGCCGCCGCCCGTCTCCAGGACCTTCCCGTCGGGCAGCAGGACGGCGGAGACGTACATCTTGCCCTGGTCGCCGGTCTGGGCGACCTTGCCGTCGCCCAGGTCCACCGTGCCCTGCGGGATCGGCGGGCCGGCGGTGTAGACCGGATCGGCGGCCTTGAGGTCGATGATGTCGGTGAGCCGGCCCGCGTCCGGGTTGGAGTCGATGTTGCCCCCGCCGAGCGTCAGGACCTTCTGGTCCTGGGCCGGGGGCAGCAGCACGCTCGCGGACTGGTCACGCTCGTCCTTGTTCTGGAGCCCGGGGACGGCGGTCGTGGTGTTGGCGTCGTAGTCGTAGATCGCGGAGCCCGTGCCCGGGGTGCCGTTGCCGAAGACATGGCTGCCCGAGTAGAAGAGCCGGCCGTCCTGCATGAGGATCATCGACGGGTACAGGCCCCAGTACGACCAGGTCTGGTTGACCTGCCACAGCGGCAGCCACTTCTGCTCGGCCGCCGACCAGCGTTCGGCGGTCACCGAGCCGGTGGAGTCCTCGCGCAGTCCGCCGAAGGAGATGACGTCGCCGTTGCCGAGCTCGGTGGCCGACGGATACCAGTGGCCGTCGTTCATGTCGTTGGTCTTGCTGTACGTCTCGGTGTCCGGGTCGAAGACGTACGAGTCCTTGTACCCCTCGTACCCGTGGCCGCCCGCGACCGGGAACGCCTTGTTGCCGCTCATGACCAGAACCCGCCCGTCGGACAGCTGGACGTGCCCGGCGCAGAACATGTCCTTCGGCGTGGGGATCACCTCGTACGTGCCGTTCGCCGGGTCGTAGACCGCGCTGGTGAACGTGCCCGCCGCGAAGTTCTCCTCGCTGTTGCCGGACCCCGCGATCAGCAGCACCTTGCCGTTCCTGAGCACGACGGAGTGCATGGACCGCACCGGGTTCTGGGTGGGCAGCACCGTCCACCTGCCGTCGGCGCACTCCTTCGCCGTGCCGGTGCACTCGGCGGGCGGGACCGGGTCGGAGACCTGTTCCATCGTGTAGTCGTCGGTGGTCGCCGAACCCGTGCCGTACACCGAGACACCCCAGGTGATGCGGTCGGTGCCGGCCGGGACCGCGGGGGTGCGGACCGTCGCCCGGGTCCAGCCGGCCGCCATGTCCAGGGTCTTGAGGTCGGTCCAGTACTGCCAGCCCGCCGTCGCGTCGTGCCGGAAGAGCGTGATCGCGGCGTCGGGGGTGGTGGTCTTGTACCAGAGCCCCAGGTCGTACTGCTTGCCCGCGCCGACCACCGGGGCACAGGCGGTGGACTCGGTGATCAGCGCCTTGCGGTCGCCGTCGGCCCGGCGGGTCAGTGTGACCTGCATGGCCTTGGTCCCGGAGTGGGAGTCGGCGACGGTGGCGAACGTGAAGTCGTTGTCGCCCCAGCCGGACTTCTCCCAGCAGTGGGGCATGCCGTCGGTGCCGGCGGTCTCGAACCCCGGGTTCGTGACGAGGTTGGCGGCGGACGCGGGTTGCGGCGCCACGAGCAGCAGGCCGGCGGCAAGGCCCGCCACGGCCAGCAGCGAGGTGGTCCGGCTCGGTCGCATCCGGAATCCGGTTCTGCTCACGCGCTTCTCCTTCCTGCGCGGCTTCCGCCCGCCGACGTGCCACGCCGGCGCGGCAGATAGATCAGCGCCTCGGTCCCCACGAAGCGCAGGACGAACGTCGTCACCAGGGCCAGCGCGGTGGCGCAGAGCGCGCCCATGCCGAAGCGGTCGACGAACAGCGCGATCAGCGGGATCCGCAGCACCAGGTCGGCGTTGGCGAGCAGCGCGAACCGGCCGACGCGGTCCCACCAGTGCCGGTGCCCGCGCCGCTCGCGGAACAGCAGATGCTCGATGAGCAGGAAGTTCCAGGCGACCCCGAGCTGGTTGGCGAGGATCTCCGCCGGTACGTAGTGCATTCCGGCGGCGGTGAGGGCGTACAGGCCGAGCAGGTTCGGCACGAAGCCGGTGGCGCCGATCAGCCCGAAGACGATCATGCGGGCGACGGGTGAGGCGGTGCGCAGTCCGACGAGGTGGCGCAGGAAGCGGAAGCCCTCCTGCGCGGTCGACTTGGACTCGCCCGCGAACCGGTCCTGGAAGACGAAGGGCACCTCGGTGACCTGCCGCGGGCGGCAGCGGACGGCGAGTTCGAGCAGGATCTTGTAGCCGAGCGGCTTGAGGACGTCGGCGGTGACGGCGCTGCGGCGGATCGCGAAGAAGCCGCTCATCGGGTCGCTGATACCGCTCAGCCGGCGTGGGAAGAGCGACTTGGTCAGCCAGGTCGCGCCGCGCGAGACGGCGATGCGGTAGCCGCCCGCGAGGCCTGCGCGGCTGCCGCCCTTGATGTACCGGCTGGCGACGACGAGCCCCGCGCCAGAGCGCTCGCCGCGGGCCACCAGTTCCGGCACCAGGGACGGCGGATGCTGGAGGTCGCCGTCCATGACGACGATCCAGTCGGAGGTGGCCGCCTTCAGTCCCTCGACGACCGCGCCGCCGAGGCCGCCCACGGGTTCGTCGCGGTGCAGCACCGTCACGGGGAACGGGCAGTCCTGCGCCGCCCGGGAGATGACGTCCGGGGTGTCGTCGCTCGAGTCGTCCACGAAGACGACCTCGCAGGGCAGCCGCGCGGGCACCGCCTCGGTGATGCGGTGCAGCAACTCCCGTATGTTCGCCGACTCGTTGAACGTCGGTACGACGATGGTGACGGCGCCCGGCTCGGGGATCTCGGCCGGGTGTACCGCCGGGTCCCCCAGTTCGTCCGGGACAGTGCTCTCGAAGCTGCTCATCGACTGCCTCCGGACGTCGCCGTGGTGGTGGTGTCGTTGATGTGCCTGATCTCGATGCGGTCCTCGCCCCTGCCGAAGGTCGCCACGGGTGTCGAGTGCTCGATGGCGGCCTTCACGGTGGGCAGGTCGACGGCGTCGCGCCGGACCGTCGGGGAGGCGACGACGTAGTCGAGGTCGCGCCAGCCACGCGGCATCGTCCTGGTGACCGCCGGGTCGAGGTCTGCCTTGTAGAACCAGATGACGCCGAGGCCGGGCCGGTAGCCCGCGTGCACGAGGTCGAGCCAGAGGGCGTCGTCGACGAGGACCCTGGTGCCGCGCGGGTCCCTCACCTCGGTCCGCAGCCAGGCGGACGCGGCCCGGTAGGGCGCGTTCGCGTCGGTGGTCACGGCGGTGCGGTCCCCGTCGTACCAGTCGGGCACGACATAGGCCCCGGCAGCCACCACGAGCACCGCCGCCAGGCCGCGGCGTCCCCAGGTGACGTACGTCTTCTCGGCGGTGCCGCGCCACCGTCGCAGTACCGCGTGGGAGACGCTCGCGGCGCCGCCGGCCAGGACCAGGGCGAGGAACGGCAGGGCCTGGATGACGTACATGGCGGGCAGGTAGCCGCTGGGGCGCATCGCCACCAGGGCGAGGATCGCGACGGTGAGCGCGGGTCCGGCGAGGGCGCGCGCGGTGACCGACCAGCGCCAGGTGGCCAGGAGCAGCAGGGCGCCTGCGAGCCCGCCGAGGGGCAGGACACGGTCGTAGTACAGCCAGGAGTGCAGGACTCCGTACGAGCCGCTGCCGGGGTCGAGGACGAAGCCGGAGCCGGGGCGGCTCATCTGGTACGTGATGCCGTCCCAGAGGGAGACGTGCCCGGAGCCGGGGAACAACTCGCCCTTGAGCAGGGCGAAGAGCGGGTACGCGAGGCCGATCAGCGCGCAGGCGGTGACGGCTCCGGTGAGCGCGAACTTGCGGGTGTCGCGGTGGCTGTGGCGCCACATGGTGACGAACAGCGCGGGCACGATGACGAGCATCGTCTCCTTGGTGAGCACGGCGGCCGCGGCCGCGATGCCCGCCCCGAAGTGGTGCCACAGATGGCGGCTCGGGGACGCGGCCAGGCAGAACGCGAGGAGCGTCCACATCACCGCGACGTTGTCGAGGAAGATCTCGCGCTGGAGCACGACCGACAGCGGGGACAGCCCGAAGAGCACCATCGCGAGGCCGGCCGCCCACGTCGGCAGCGAGAGACGGCGGGCGAGCACGTACACGAGGACCGTGCTCACGGCGCTGATCAGCAGCATGGCCGTGCGCATCGAGCCGACGGTCATCGAGGAGGGGCTGAGGTGCGCGGGGATCCAGGTCAGCAGGGCGATCTGGATCCAGCCGAGCGGCGGATGGTCGTACCAGTACGTGTAGTGGGCCAGGCCCTTGCCCTGCTGGACGGCCCAGGCCTGGGCGAGGTAGGTGCCCTCGTCGTCGCTGAGGGCGGGGTAGTCGGCGATGTTCCAGCCCTGGACGACGAGGATCGCCGCGAGCAGCACCCCGCACAGGATGAGGTCCGGGCGTGAACTGCGAAAGCGCAGGGACGGACGGGTGTCGGGGACGTTTTCGGGCGCATGGTGCCGCTGCGCGGGGACCGTGGGTGTGGTCGCCGCGGGAAGAGTGGAGGTCACGCGGGGACGTCCTCTCGGATCGCTTCGGTGAGGTGCGCGCCGACATGGCTGGTGAGCTCCCAGTCGTTGCGGCCCCGTTGCTCGCGCCAGACGGCGCGTACGGCGGCGCCCGCCAGCAGCACCTGGTAGAAGGGGCCGCCGACGACCAGCTTCAGGTAGTGGACGAAGCGGACCCGCAGCCCGTACTGCTTGCCGAAGTCGTGCAGTCCGACCAGTTCGAAGACGAACGTGACCAGGGCGGTCACCGCCGGCAGGAAGGTGATGAAGGCGATGCCGACCGGCACGTCGAGGAAGAGCGCGACGGCCACGTTGAGCGGGATGATCACGCCGGAGACGGCCTGAAGATAGGGCGTCATCAGCGTGTAGCGGGCGAGCAGCCGCTGCCCGAAGCCGGGGAGCTGTTTCCAGTCCCTCTTCCGGTAGACCTGGAGGAAGCCCTGGTTCCACCGGGTGCGCTGCTTCAGCAGGGACATCAGTGAGCCCGGGGTCTCCTCCTTGGTCACCATGTCGGAGTCGTAGGCGACGACGACCTTCTTGCCCACGCTGGACAGGCGTACACCGAGGTCGCAGTCCTCGGCGAGGCAGTCGGGGTCCCAGCCGTCGGCCTCCCGCAGGACGCCCGTGCGGACGAAGACGGTGTTGCCGCCGAGCGGAATGAATCCTTTCTGCGCGTGCAGATGGAGTCGCGAGCGGAACCAGAAGAAGTACTCCAGGCAGTTGCGCAGGCTGTACCAGCTGGAGTGGAAGTTGATGAGCTGGACGCCGCCCTGGACGACGTCCGCGCCCGTGGTGCGGAAGGCGTGGTCGACGTGGGCGAGCAGTTCCGGGTGGACCTGGTCCTCGGCGTCGAAGACCCCGACCACGTCGCCCCGGCAGTGCGGCAGGGCCGTGTTCATGGCCTTCGGCTTGTTCTTCTTCTCGTGGTGGTCGACGACCACACGCACCCGCGGGTCGCGCGCCTCGGCGGCGCGGGCCACCGCGGTGGTCTCGGGGTCGTCGTGGCCGACGATCACGATGATCTCGAAGTCGGTGTGGCCGGATTCGAGCAGCCGCTGGATGGTGTGGTCCAGCACGGCCTGCTCGTGCCGCGCGGGCAGCAGCAGCGAGAAGGACAGGCTCTCCCCGCCGTCCGGGCTGCTGAAGCGAGTGGAGGCCAGCACCTCGGGCGTACGCCACGCGTGCATCTGCCACCACAGGGTGAAGGCCGCCATCCAGAAGAGCGCCAGTGAAACGGCAGCAATGAAGACAGACGTGAGCAAAAGATCCCCCCAGATCCCCTATGACCCCCGGTCGCGACAATGAGTGACATCTGTCGCGTCCCGGTCAGACACTATGGGGGATCTGTGAAGTGCACAGGATCTTCCGGTGAAGAGCGTGTTTCATCACACTCGGTCGACTAACTGAACAATCCGAACACTGGTGACGTTTGGGCGAGTTGGGGGTCAGACCTTTCGGCCGCTCAGGGCCGCTTCGAGCCGGTCGGGGTCGGTCGTCGGGACCTCGCAGGCGAAGTTACGGCAGACGTACGCGGCAGGCCGTCCGTCGACCAGAAGTCGGCCGGAAAGCAACGGTAGTTCGTCACTGTCCGCCACCCCCGCAGCGACGACAGCCCCCGGCGCCGTGCCCAGGAGCGCCGTACGGTGCAGCGCCCTGGTCGCCGGATCGCCGACCGGTCCCACGACCGCGACCTCCCGCGGTCCGTCGAGGAGCGCCTCCGCCACCGCGAGACCCCAGCCGACGAAGCGCGGCGCGCGTGGCCCCAGCACCTTCACCACCCCCAACGCCCGCTCGGCGGCCGTGCGATGAGGCTCGGCACCGGTCTGCGCGGCATAGCTCAGCAGCGCCCCGGCCGCGGCACTCCACCCCGAGGGCGTGGCGTTGTCCGTGGGGTCCTGCGGCCGGCGGATCAGCGCCTCGGCGTCGGCCGCCGTGTCGTACAGGGCGCCCGACTCCGCGTCCGTGAACTGAGTGAGCACATGGTCGAGCAGGAAGCCCGCGAACTCCAGCCAGACCCCCTCCCCGGTGACGGACGCCAGCGCCAGGAAACTCTCGGCGACATCCGCGTAGTCCTCCAGCACACCGGCGTTGGCCCCGACGTGACCGTCCTTGCTGGTACGGGCCAGTCGCGCGTGGTCGTCCATGTGCAGCCGCACCAGGAGGTCGGCCGCGCCGATCGCGGCGTCCACGAGGTCGGGGCGGTCGAAGTACGCGCCGGTCTCCGCCAGGGCGGCGACCGCGAGGCCGTTCCACGCGGCGACCACCTTGTCGTCCCGGCCGGGGGCAGGTCGGCCGGCGCGCGCGGCGAACAGCCGCTGCTGCACGGAGGCGATCCGGTCGGCGTCGACGACGCCCTCGTGCTGGGGCAGCCGCAGCACGGAGGCACCCTCCTCGAAGGTGCCCTCCTCCGTCACCCCGAAGTGCTGGGCGGCGAGTTCGGCGTCCTCACCGAGGACCTCGCGCAGCTGCTCCGGCGTCCACACGTAGTACGCGCCCTCGACGTGGCGGCCCGTCCCGTCGTCGCTGTCGGCGTCCAGGGCGGAGGCGAACCCGCCCTCCTCGGTGCGCAGTTCACGCACCATGAAGTCCGCGGTCTCCAGGGCGACGCGGCGCGCGAGCCCGGAGCCGGTGACACGCCACAGATGGGCGTAGACCCGGCACAGCAGCGCGTTGTCGTACAGCATCTTCTCGAAGTGCGGCACGACCCACTCGCGGTCGACGGAGTACCGGGCGAACCCCCCGCCCAGCTGGTCGTAGATGCCGCCGCGCGCCATCCGTTCACAGGTGTCCACGGCCATCTGGAGCGCACCCTCGGAGCCGGTCCGCGCGTGGTGCCGCAACAGGAATTCGACCACCATCGACGGCGGGAACTTGGGCGCCCCGCCGAATCCGCCCCGCGCCGTGTCGTAGTCCCGGGTGAGCCCGAGGAGCGCGCCGGCCAGCTCCTCCTCGCCGGGCACCCGGCCGTCGCCGAAACTCATCTCGCGCCCGGCCAGGTCCCGCACGATCTTCCCCGCGACCTCGGCGACCTCGTCGCGCCGGTCGGTCCAGGCGCTGGTGACACCCTCCAGGACCTGCGGGAAGGACGGCATGCCGTGGCGGGGCGCGGGCGGGAAGTACGTGCCGAAGTAGAACGGCTCGGCGTCCGGTGTGAGGAACACGGTCATGGGCCAGCCGCCCTGCCCGGTCGCGGCCTGCACGGCCTCCATGTAGACGGCGTCGACGTCCGGCCGCTCCTCGCGGTCGACCTTGACGCTCACGAAGTGCTCGTTCAGGTACGCGGCGGTGGCGTCGTCCTCGAAGGACTCGTGCGCCATGACATGGCACCAGTGACAGCTGCTGTAGCCGACGCTCAGCAGCACCGGCACGTTCCGTCTGCGGGCCTCGTCGAAGGCCTCGGCCGACCACGGCCACCAGTCGACGGGGTTGTCGGCGTGCTGGAGCAGATACGGGGACGTCTCATGGGCCAGTCGGTTCACACCCCCACTCTCCCACGGTGTCCCGGGCGGCAAAGAAGCACGCGGGTGCCGGGCGCGCCCCCGCGGGTGAGCCGCGTCCGCGCCGGGCCCCGGGAGGTCTGCCCGGCGTGGAGGAACCGGGCGCACTGCGCGAATGATCGACGGTCCTCTGTCCTTCACGTCCCGCACGAAGGACACTCGTAGGCCAAGGAGTTGCTGCCGGAGGGGGACGTGACATGCGGGACAGCCATCGGGCGGAGGCCGAGCGGCTGTTGGCCCGGGCCGTCGAGGAAGAGGTGCGGCGCTCGGGCGGGCGCGTCGATGGAGGCGTGCTGCTGTCGCGGGCACGGGCCGCCCTCGACGCGATGGGACAGACGGCCACCGAGGAGTACGGAGCGTACACACGCGCACTCGACGAGGCCGAGGCAGGACAGCTGACGTTCGGGCAGCGCTACGCACGGGAGCGCGCCGGCACGTCCCTGCTGGTCACGGCCGTGGCGGCGGCTGCCGCCGTCGTCGCGGACCTGGCGTTCGGCACGGGCGCGGGCACGGCTGTCGGCGCGGGCGCCACCGTCGCCGTGGCGGGAGCGGCTGCCACCGTGCTCAAGGTGACCGCCTCGCACGTGCCGGCCGCCAGTCGCCGGGCCGGGGCGCTCGGGCAGCCCGGCGGTGCCGAGCAGCTGCGCCTGCAGTGGCTGACCGCCCTGGAGGTCCGGGGCATCCGCCCCTTCCTCGACCAGCAGCGCGTGCTCAGCGCCTCCACGGGCGCCAAGCAGGGGGCGCCCCAGCTGCGCCGCACCGACAAGAGCGCGGCCGCCCGGCGACGCAATGTCCTGGAGCAGTCGTTCGGCCAACTGCCCAAGCCGGAAGGACCGTTCGCCGGCCGGCGGACGGAGCTGTCGCGGATCGCGCAGTGGGTGCAGGCGGCACGGGCGAGCACCGAGACCCGCCCGACGGTCGTCGTGCTGCACGGAGCACCCGGCTCCGGCCGCAGCACCCTCGCCGTCCGGGCGGCGCACGACCTCAGGGACCAGTTCCGCGGCGCGTGCGTGGTGGACCTGCGGGGCGACAGCCCGGACGACCCGCCGCTGACCACCCGGGACGCGCTGCTGCACCTCCTCAACCGGCTCGGCGCCCCCCGCGAACAGCTCCTCTTCCGCGAACGCGCCTCACAGGACCAGCAGGTCAGGCGGCTGAGCGAGCTCTACCACCAGCATCTGACGGACCTGCCCGTGACGATCGTGCTGGACGACGCCAGCGACGCCGGACAGGTACGCACCCTGATCCCCGAGCGCTCCGACAGCCTGGTCCTGGTCACCTCCCGCAAACCGCTCGACCTGTCCGCCGACCTCGCCGCCTGGGTGCACCAGCTCCCCGTCGAGGCACTGGACGCGGCCGGCGGCGAGGAACTGCTGAACGCGGCGGCACAGGACGCCTCGGGCCCGTACGACGCCGAATCCAGTGACCGGGTAAGGGAGTTGTGCGGCGGGCTGCCGCTCGCCCTGCGCATCGCGGGCTCCTGCCTCGGCCCACGCACCCCGCGCCGGCTGGCCACCGACCTGGAGGCGTACGGCCCGGTGGAACCCGTCGAGCGGGTGCTGTGGCTGCGCTACACCGACCAGTCGGACACGGGCCGCCGGCTGCTGCGCCGGCTGGCCCTGGCGGGCCGCGCCTCCCTGGGCGCCGCCGCGGCGGCCTCCCTGCTGGCGACGGACGAACCGGAGGCGACCCGCCATCTCACCGCGCTCTCGCAGGCGGGGCTGATCGACCACGTGCGCGGCAGTCGCTACCGCCTGCACGACCTGGTCCGCTCCTTCGCCGCGGCCCGGCTGATGGACGAGGAGGAACCCTCCGAGCGCACGGCGGCCCAGGAACGCCTGATCGTGAACTACGCGGAACTCGCCGACTCGGTGATCCGCCTCGTCGACGGCAAGACGTCCACCCGTGCGGACCAGTTCGGCCCGCACGGCTTCACCTCGCTCGACGCGGCGCTGCGCTGGCTGGACGACGAGTCGAGCTTCATCACGGCGGCGCTGCGGCACGCGGAGGGCGTCAACCAGGCGGCGGTGCTCAATCTGCTCGGCGCCCTGTGCGACTACTGCCTGCTGCGCGGCGACCTCTACCGCCTGGGCGAGATCAGCGAGCTGACCCAGGCCGTCGACCAGGGACTGCTGGTCCGCTCGGTCCAGTGGCGCACCGGCATCGCCGCCCGCCAGCTGGGCGAACTGGACAAGGCGCGCACGACCCTGGCCTCCGTGGTGGACCTCTACTTCGAGGCGCACCACGACGCGGGCGCGGCCCGGGCGCTGTGCTCCCTCGGCATCACCCTGCACCACCAGGGCAACCTCACCGAGGCGGCGGCCAAGCTCCAAGAGGCCATGGACCTCCAGGCCTCCCCCGACCTGGCGGCCGACCGGGCCTGGACGATGCACGCGCTCGCCGCGGTGGAGCGGGACCGCTCCCGGCTCGCCCAGGCGCTCGACCTGCTGACCCAGGCCCTCGTCCTGCACCGCGAGAGCGAATCCGTGCACGGCGAGGCGTGGACCCACTTCCACCTCGGCCAGCTGGGCCTGCGCATGGGCGACGTGCCGCGCGCCGACCGCGAGCTGCGCGAGGCCCTGGACCTGTACGGCCGCACCCGCGACCCCCGCGGCGAGGCCTGGGCCCTGACCCAGCTGGCCCGCGCCCGGCTCGTCGAGGGCGACCCGTCCTCCGCGGTCGACGGCCTGCGCCAGGCCGCGTCCCGCCACCGCGAGAACGAGGACGCGCGCGGCGAGGCCTGGACCGTCTACTACCTCGGCCAGGCCCTGGAGGAGACCGGCAACCTGAATCAGGCGGTCCGCGAGCTGGAGCGCTCCCGGACGATGTTCTCCCGCATGCGGGACGTGTACGGGCTCGCGTGCGCCCGGCACCACTCGGCCCGGGTCACCCGCGACCAGCGCGCCGCCCAGACCGGCTCCCTGCGCAACTCCGGCTTCGCCCGCCAGCTCCTCGTCGACGCGCGCGCCGACTTCCAGCGCATCGGGGTCGCACACGGCGAGGCGTGGACCTGCCTGGAGCTCGCGGTCGTCGACGCGGGGAACGCGCGCACCCAGCAGGCTCTGACCCTGTGCGACGAGGCGGTGGACCTCTTCACCTCGTACGGGGACCGGCGGGGCGGGGACTGGGCCCGCTTCCTGCGCTGCACCCTGCTCCCGTACGCGGCCACCGGGGGCTACGAGGTGGGCGCCGCCGTCGCCGAGGAAGAGCTCGCCCAGCTCTCCCGTGCCGGCCACACCTCCCGCGACGGAAAGCTGGACGACTGCATCGAGGCGTACCGGCTGCTGCTGGAACGCGGGGTCGACCTGGACGCCGGCTGGCAGGCGTGGCGCCTCGGCCTGGTCCCGGGCCGCCACGCCCGGGACGTGATGGGTGTGGCGGTGCCGTCGGCCCGGTAGGACGGTCCTGTCGTCCGCGGAGGAGGGGATCCGGTGGAGCTGGTCGGGCGCGCGCGGGAGCAGTTGGCGGGTGGCCGCCCGCTGGTGGTGACCGGCGAGCCCGGCATGGGGAAGCCCGCCTTTCCCGGCGTACTCGCGCGGCTACTCGCCGAGGAGCGGGGGCTTCGCCCTCCCCGGCCGGGTGGAGCAGATGCCGCAGACGTTCGCCGCCGAGTACGCGTACGCGTTCGTCACCCGCTGCCTGGGTGGCGCGTTCGACCCGACCTTCCGGGCGCTCGCCGGGGCACCGCCGCACGGTCCGGCCGTGGCGACGCACTCGCAGCACGACCGCGCCACCGGCTTCTGGCATCTGCGCGTGCGCGGACAAACGAGCGGGCATCGGGTACACCGGCATCGGCCCAGCGCCCGCGCCGGTGTCCGCCGTCGCCATGCGGGGCGTCGAGGAGCCGTATCCGCACGGCGTCCTCGACCACCGCCTCGTCAGCGTCGACGCCAGTGCCGTGTTCACCCGCGGGAACGGCCCGGCGGGTGCGCACTCCGACCACCCGCGGCCGGAGTCCACGCACCCGCTGCTGTCCCTGGCGGACCGTTCGCACTGAGCCCGGCTCGGCGCGAGGTCCGGCTCAGCCCTTCGCGGGGGAGGCCTTCCCGCCGGAGCCGACGGCGCCCTTGCCCGGGGCCGCCGAGTCCTTCTCCGGGTCCTCCTCGAAGGTGACCTTGCCCATGTGGCGGTTCATGGACTTCATCAGCCCCCACACGGCCAGGGCCATCACCGCGAAGACGATGAAGCCCAGGACGCCGGGAGTGACCTTGTTCTCGTCGACCTCCTTGGCGAGGGGGACGAGGTGCGTCAGTGCCTGGCTTGCGCTCATGTCAGGCATTGTCGCGGATGCCCGCGAAGAGGTCGTCCTCGGGGAGGGAGGTGTCGACGAGAGACTTGGCGAGCTCGTACTCCTCGGTCGGCCAGACCTCCTTCTGGAGCTCCATCGGGACCTTGAACCAGCCGCCGTCGGGGTCGATCTGCGTGGCGTGCGCGATGAGCGCCTTGTCACGGATCTCGAAGAACTCGGCGCACGGGATGTGCGTGGTCAGCGTGCGCTCCGTGCGCTCGAACTCGCTCCAGCGCTTCAGCCACTCCCCGTACGGGGAGTCGAGGCCGCGGTCCAGCATGGCCTGGTGCAGCGCCTCGGTGCGCGGGCGGTTGAAGCCCTGGTTGTAGTACAGCTTCCGCGGCTGGAAACCCGGACCGTACTCGGACTCCGGGTACTTCTCGGTGTCGGCCGCACCCTCGAACGCCACCATCGAGATCTTGTGGGTCATGATGTGATCGGGGTGCGGGTAGCCGCCGTTCTCGTCGTAGGTGGTGATCACCTGCGGGCGGAAGGAGCGGATCTGCTTGACCAGCTCACCGGCCGCCTTGTCCACGTCCTCCAGGGCGAAACAGCCCTCGGGAAGGGGCGGCAGCGGGTCGCCCTCGGGAAGGCCCGAGTCGACGAAGCCGAGCCATTCCTGCTTGATGCCGAGGATCTCGCGGGCCTCGTCCATCTCCCTCTTGCGTACCTCGTGGATGTGCTCCTCGATGTACTTGTCGCCCTGGAGCTTCGGATTGAGGATGGAGCCGCGCTCGCCACCCGTGCAGGTCACGACCAGCACGTCCACCCCCTCGGACACGTACTTCGCCATGGTCGCCGCGCCCTTGCTCGACTCGTCGTCGGGGTGGGCGTGCACGGCCATCAGTCGCAGCTGGTCAGTCAAGACTCAATCCTCGGTCAGTCGGCTGTCGCCTCGGTGGATCAGCGGTCGGCGCCCGGCGTGAGAGAGCGCCTCGGGCGGCTTCTATAGTGACGGAATCGGGGGGCCAATAATTCCAGGGCCCTGTCTCCGGGCCCCCTTCCAGGACCCCTGGTCCCGGCCCTGCCGAGAGGACGATCATGAGTACGGCGAGCACCCAGCTGCCCGAGGGCCGCTACGGCCGCTCCGCGGACGAGCGCGCCGACCGGAAACTCAAGATCATCGGTGGCGTTCTGGGCGTCGCCCTGCTGGCCCTGATCGGCTGGTTCGCGTCCTACTACGTCGGCGGCAGCAAGATCAGCGCGGAAGTGATCACCTTCAAGGCGGTCTCGGACAGCGCCGTCGAGGTGCACCTGGAAGTGCGCAAGGACACAGACGCCCACGGCTACTGCACGCTGCGCTCGCAGTCCGAGGACGGCGGGGAGGTGGGCCGGGCCGACTTCCGCTTCGACCAGAGCTCGTCACGCGTCGACAAGGTGGTTACCCTGCGTACGACGGCCCGTGGCACCACGGCGGAGCTGCTCGGCTGTCACGCGGACTGAGCGAACCGGCAGGCGGCGGGACCACACGGGCGGACATCACCCGCAGCTCCTACCAGCACATACCCACTGACCTGCACTGACGTAATTCTGATGCGTTATGTCCTCCCTTTCGAGCCACTGAATTGTTAGGCTCGTGGTTTCGCCCACCCGTGAAGGAACATTCTTCTGGGTAGGGCGATGCTTTGTATTCCCAGTACCTACGAGGAGCACCTGTGACCCAGACCAGCGAGAACGTCACCTGGCTGACCCAGGAGGCGTACAACCAGCTCAAGGCCGAGCTGGAGTACCTGTCTGGTCCTGCGCGCACGGAGATCGCCGCCAAGATCGCGGCCGCGCGCGAGGAGGGCGACCTGCGCGAGAACGGCGGGTACCACGCGGCCAAGGAGGAGCAGGGCAAGCAGGAGCTCCGTGTGCGCCAGCTGACCCAGCTCCTGGAGAACGCCAAGGTCGGCGAGGCTCCCGCGGCGGACGGTGTGGTCGCACCGGGCATGGTCGTCACCATCGCCTTCGACGGCGACGAGGACGACACCCTGGTCTTCCTGCTGGCCTCGCGCGAGTACGCGAGCTCCGACATCGAGACCTACTCCCCGCAGTCCCCGCTGGGCTCCGGTGTGAACGGCAAGAAGGTCGGCGAGGACGCCCAGTACGAGCTGCCGAACGGCAAGCTCGCCTCGGTGAAGATCCTCAAGGCCGAGCCGTACCAGGGCTGAGCCCGGGACCGACGACTACGACGATGCCCCCGGCCGTGCGGCCGGGGGCATCGTCATGTCGTGTCACGCGGTGGCGGACCGGTACTTGCGCACCGCCAGGGTCCGGAAGAGCACGATGATCAGGACCGAGTAGATCACCGAGGCCCAGACCGAGTGCTGCATGGGCCAGGCTTGCGACGTGGACTGCGCATGTCGTCACCCTGGCCAGCGTTGACGACACAAGATCCGGGAACCGTCAACCTGTCGCCCGGCGATACTTCCGGACCGCGAGTGTGCGGAAGAGCAGGATGATCACGACCGACCAGATCAGCGAGGCCCACACGGGGTGTTGCATAGGCCAGGCATCAGGCGTTTGGAAGCCCGGGGGAAGGTTTCCGAATAGCTCGCGGCATGCTTGCACGGTGGCGCTGAACGGGTTCCACTCCGCGATGTGCCGCAGGAAGGTGGGCATCTGATTGGCGTCCACAAAGGCGTTCGAGATGAACGTCAGCGGAAACAGCCAGATCAAACCGCCCGAGGTCGCTGCTTCAGGAGTGCGGACGGACAGGCCGATGAGTGCGCCGATCCACGAGAACGCGTAACCGAGAAGCAGGAGCAGCCCGAAGCCGGCGAGCACCTTGCCGATGTTCTCGTGCGTGCGCCAGCCGACGATCACGGCGACGACAGCCAGGACGACGAGTGTGAGCGCCGTCTGCACCAGGTCGGCGAAGGTGCGCCCGGTCAGCACCGCACCACGGGCCATCGGCAGGGAGCGGAAGCGGTCGATGAGACCCTTGTGCATGTCGTCGGCGATGCCCGCACCCGCACCCGCCGTAGCGAACGTGACAGTTTGGGCGAAGATCCCGGCCATCAGGAACTCGCGGTAAGCCTGGGTGGAGCTGGACGAGCCGACCTGGATTGAGCCACCGAACACGTAGGTGAACAGCACCACAAACATAATTGGCTGGATCAGGCCAAAAATGAGCATCTCGGGAATCCGGCCCATACGAATCAAGTTCCTACGGGCGATGACCGCGGAATCATTGATGGCGCTCACTTCACCTGCTCCTTCAAGACGTGGCTCCGCCGGCCTCTGATCAGATTGCGCTTGGCGACGACCAGCGAGTCACGCACGGACTGGCCGACCGGGTTCGAGGGTGCCGTGAGCTGCACGGCGTCACTGGCGGCACTCACTTGCCGGCCTCCTTCTTGCGCTGACGGCTCGCGCCGTCCGCCGCTGGGGTGTCCTCGTCCTTCGCCTCGGCCACATGGCCCGTGAGCGAGAGGAAGACGTCGTCGAGGGTGGGGCGGCGCAGGCCGATGTCGTCGATCTCGATGCCGCGGGTGTCCAGCTCGCGGATGACCTCCGCGAGGAGCTTCGCGCCGCCGGTGACGGGCACGGTGAGCTTGCGGGTGTGCTCCTCGACCGTGGTCTCGCCCTTGCCGAAGCCCCGCAGCACCTCGGAGGCGGTCGCCATGTGTTCGCGGTCGTGCACGACGACCTCGACCCGCTCGCCGCCGGTCTGCGCCTTGAGCTGGTCGGCGGTGCCGCGGGCGATGACGCGGCCGTGGTCGACCACGCAGATGTCGTGCGCGAGGTGGTCGGCCTCTTCGAGGTACTGGGTGGTGAGCAGCAGCGTCGTGCCCCCGGAGACCAGCTGCTTGATGACGTCCCACAGCTGCTGGCGGTTGCGCGGGTCGAGGCCGGTCGTCGGCTCGTCCATGAACATCACCGGCGGGGAGACGACCAGGGCGGCCGCCAGGTCGAGCCGGCGGCGCATGCCGCCCGAGTACGTCTTGGCGGTGCGGTCGGCGGCGTCGCTGAGGTTGAACTGCTCCAGCAGTTCCTCGGCACGGACCTTCGCCGCCTTCGCCTTCATCTGGTAGAGCTGGCCGACCATCTGGAGGTTCTCGCGGCCGGTCAGATATTCGTCGACCGCGGCGAACTGTCCGGAGAGGCCGACCCTGCGGCGGACCGCGTCGGGGTTCTTGAGCACGTCCACGCCCGCGACGACCGCCTTGCCGCTGTCGGGGCGCAGCAGGGTCGTCAGGCAGCGGACCGCGGTGGTCTTGCCCGCGCCGTTCGGACCGAGCAGGCCCAGGACGGTGCCCTCCGGGACATCGAGGTCGACGCCGTCCAGAGCCCTTACGTCACCGAAGGTCTTCACCAGGCCTTCGGCATAGATGGCGCCTGGCATGTGAGTTTCTCCACGTCGTTGGGGATTTGCACGGAAATGTCTTGCTTTTGCCCTGTACGGCACGCCCGGGCCGGTGGGGTCTTCGTCCGCGGGCAGGGCGTGTGGCAAGGGGCACACCGTAACGCGATGTATCGCGTCACTCAACAGATTTTTCCATCCGGGACCGACAGTGGGACGAACAGTGGCCCTGACCTCGGCCGATGCCTCGCCGGGCTCAGTCGATGACGGTGTACCCCGCCTCACGCAGCGCCAGATTCACCTCGGCGCAGTGCTCGGGCCCCTTCGTCTCCAGGTGCAGCTCGACCTCCACCTCCGTGAGCCCGAGCCGTGGGTCGGTCCGAACGTGACTCACATCGAGGACGTTAGCGTCCGCCACTGACAACACCCCGAGAAGTGTGGCGAGAGCCCCGGGACGGTCGGTCAGCCGCAGCGTGACCGCGAGGTAGCGGCCGCTCGCCGCCAGGCCGTGCCGCAGGATGCGCTGGATCAGCAGCGGGTCCACGTTCCCGCCCGACAGCAGGGCCACCACCGGGCCCTCGAAGCTGCGCGGATCCCGCAGCAGCGCGGCGACCGGGCTCGCGCCGGCGGGCTCCACGACCAGCTTGGCGCGCTCCAGGCACAGCAGGAGCGCGCTCGACAGGTTGTTCTCGGAGACCGTGCGGACCTCGTCCACCAGTTCGGCGACGATCCGGAACGGCACGTCGCCGGGCCGGCCGACCATGATGCCGTCGGCCATCGTCGCCGGGTGGTCGATCGACAGCGGGCGCCCCGCCGCCAGCGACGGCGGGTACGCCGCGGCACCCTCGGCCTGCACGCCCACGATCCGCACGTCCGGGCGGATCGTCTTCACGGCGAGCGCGACGCCCGCGGCCAGCCCGCCGCCGCCCATGCCGATGACGATCGTGCGCACCTCGGGGCACTGCTCCAGGATCTCCAGCCCGACCGTGCCCTGGCCCGCGATGACGTCCGGGTGGTCGAAGGGGTGGATGAAGACGGCACCCGTCTCCGCCGCGTACGTCTGAGCGGCGGCGAGCGTCTCGTCCACCACCTGGCCGTGCAGCCGCACGTCGGCCCCGTACTCGCGGGTGGCCGCGACCTTCGGCAGCGGGGCACCCGTCGGCATGAACACCGTGGCGCGCACCCCGAGCAGCGAGGAGGCCAGCGCGACGCCCTGCGCGTGGTTGCCGGCGCTCGCCGCGACCACGCCCGCCGCGCGCTCCTCCGGCAGCAGCCCGGCGATCCGCACGTAGGCGCCGCGCAGCTTGAACGAACCGGTCCGCTGGAGGTTCTCGCACTTGAAGTGGACCGGAGCGCCGACCAGCTGGGTGAGGTACCTGCTGCCCTCCATCGCGGTCATCCGCGCCACGCCCGTGAGCATCTTCTGCGCGCCACGGACGTCGTCGAGAGTCACGCTGGGAAAGGAGTCAGCCGTGCTGTAGCTCATGACCACCAGTCTCGCAGTTCACGCGGGTCCGCTCCCTGCTTGACCACGCTGCGAGACTGGTTTGCTCAGCGCAGGTACGACCCGCCTCCCGGCCGCGTACCCTGTCCCCCAACCCAGCCTCCCACGCATGAATTGAGCCCCCGGCCATGCCCACAACACCTGAAATGTCGATGGACATGACGACCGTCGGTGACACCGGTCTTCTCGACACGCTGCAGCACGAGGTCGCGGTGTTCGCGCGCCGTGCCGAACAGACCCGGCTCGGCGGGGTGGGGCAGGTGCGCAACTCCATGGACCGCGCCGCGTACCTGCTGCTCAACCGCCTCGACAAGGAGGGCCCGATGGGCGTCAAGGCGCTCGCCGCGAGCATGGGCATCGACTCCTCGACGGTCACCCGGCAGGTGGCCCCGCTCGTCGACACCGGGCTCGTGAAGCGGACCTCGCACCCCGAGGACGGGCGCGCCGTGGTGCTCCAGCTGTCGCCGCGCGGGCAGGCCCGGCTCGACGAAGTGCGCTCCTCCCGGCGTCAGTTGATGGCCGAGCTGACCCACGACTGGGCGCCGGAGGAGCGTGAGGCCTTCTGCACGCTCCTCACGCGCTTCAATGGCGCCCTCTCCGCACGTCAGGCGGCCCACGGCGGGCCCGTCGCCGAGTCCCAGCCGACTTCCTGACCTCCGCGGGCGCACTTCGCCGTGTCGCAGGCCCGGAGCGCCGCCGCCGCACGCGCGGGGCGGCCCGCCCGGAGAAGGGCCCCCGGGACGGGGTGTCCGGCGCGGGCAGGATATGCCCGCGCTCGCATGGGTGTGCCCCGGGCTCTTGACCGGAAGGCGGCGCCTGGCCTCATATGAGACCGGGTCCTCCTCGTACGCGGTGCGGCACCCCGTACGCGGCCGGGCCCCGTCCCCTCGGGGGCGCTCTCAGGCGGGAGGCGTGGTGCGAGAACGGCAGGCGTCCCAAGACGCCCGCCGGGCCCGGGAGTTCGAGGCGTTCGTCGCGGGCGCGGCAGGGCGGCTGCTGCATGCCGCCACGCTGCTCACGGCCGAACCCCGCGACGCCAACCCGCGCGCGCGGCGCCTGCTGGTGCTGGCCCTCGCCCACACGTACGCCTCCTGGGACCGGCTGCGCGGCGAGGACCCGTACGACTGCGCCCGCCAGCAGCTGGCCGTCCGCTTCGCGCGTTCGGCCTGGCACCAGTACGGGAGTTTCGGCCGGCCGCGCCCCTCCCCCGACCACGTGCTGGCCCGGCTCACGCCCCAGCAGCGGCTGATCCTGGTGCTGCGGCTGTACGAGGGAGTCGCCGAGGAACAGACGGCGGCCCTGCTCGGGCTGCCGGCGGAACGGGTGCGGACGATCTGCGCCCGCTCGATGGCGACGCTGCTGCACCCGCCGCGGGGCCCGGCGCCGGCCGTCGTGGAGGTGGCGCCGTCGTGAGCCTGCACGAGCGTGAGGCGGCCGTACGGCGGATGCTGGAGCAGGCGCCGCCCACGGTGCCGCCCGACCTGCACGGGGACGTCGTCCGTCGCGGAGGCCGCATGCTGCGCCGTAGGAGGGCGGCCCGGCGCCTGATGTGGCTGGTGCTGTTCGCCGCGGCCGTCGCCTTCACCGTATGGGCGGCGACGGCCCGCCCGTGGGTGGAGCCGCCGTCGCAGACGACCCCACCGCTGACCGGCTGGTGAACGGCTACTGCCCGAGGGCCTGCTGAAGGTCCTGGAGCAGGTCGTCGACGTTCTCGATGCCCACGGAGAGGCGTACGAGGTCGGCGGGGACCTCCAGCGCCGAACCGGCCGCCGACGCGTGCGTCATGCGTCCCGGGTGCTCGATCAGGGACTCGACGCCGCCGAGGGACTCGCCCAGCGTGAACACCTTGGCGCGGTTGCAGACCTCGACGGCCGCCTCTTCGCCACCGTCGACCTGGAAGGAGACCATGCCGCCGAACGCCTTCATCTGCTTGGCGGCGATCTCGTGCCCGGGGTGCTCCGGCAGGCCCGGGTACAGGACGCGGGTCACGCGCGGGTGCCGGGTGAGCATCTCGGCGATCTTGCCCGCGTTCTCGCTGTGCCGGTCCATGCGCACGGACAGCGTCTTGGTGCCGCGCAGCACGAGCCAGGAGTCGAAGGGGCCGGCCACCGCGCCCATCGCGTTCTGGTGATAGGCCAGCTCCTCGCCGAGTTCCTGGTCACCCGTGATCAGGGCACCGCCGACGACGTCCGAGTGCCCGCCCATGTACTTGGTCAGGGAGTGCACGACGACGTCCGCACCCAGCGCCAGCGGCTGCTGGAGGTAGGGGGTGGCGAAGGTGTTGTCGACGACGAGCCGGGCGCCCGCCTCGCGCGCGATCTGCGCGACCGCCGCGACGTCGGTGATGCCGAGCAGCGGGTTGGAGGGCGTCTCGACCCAGACGGCCTTCGTCTTCGGGGTGAGGGCGGCGCGCACCGAGTCGGGGTCGCTCGTGTCGGCCACGGACCACTCGACGCCCCACCGGGAGACGACCTTCGCGAAGAGGCGGAAGGTGCCGCCGTACGCGTCGTTCGGGATGACCACGTGGTCGCCGGGGCTGAGCAGCGTACGCAACAGGCAGTCCTCGGCCGCCAGTCCGGACGCGAACGCGAGGCCGCGACGGCCGCCCTCCAGGGCAGCGAGGTTCTCTTCCAGTGCGGTCCTGGTGGGGTTGGCGCTGCGGCTGTACTCGTAACCGCCGCGCAGCCCGCCGACGCCGTCCTGCTTGTAGGTCGAGACCTGGTAGATCGGCGGGACGACCGCGCCGGTGAGGGGATCGGCGGTGTTGCCCGCGTGGATCGCGAGGGTCTCGAAATGCTGACTGATGTGCCTGTCGCTCATGGGTAGCGAGCGTAGTGCGCCCGGGCGCCCGATGACGTCGCACGCCCATGACGCGACGGCCCGGGTCCGCCCGGTCCGCCGGGTCCGGGACGCAGGCCGCCCCGGACCGGGCGGACCGGGGCGGCGGGGGCCGGACCGGTCGGCCGGGGCCGGACCGGGGTGGCCGCACCGGGCCCGGAGCCCGCCTGCCGGGCCGGCTGGAGGCCGTCGGCCGGACCGATACCGGACCGGGTTGGCCAATTGTCGGACCCGTCTGGTTCGCTTGTGACATGGAGATTCTCTGGGTCCTGATGGCGCTGGCCATGTTCAGCCTGGTCCTGCTGCCGGTGCTGATGCGCAGGCGTGCCGGAATTCAGCAGGTCGCGCCCGGCGACCCGGACGCCGCGGACCCGGCGGACTACGGATTCCTGCGGCAGGAGGAGCTGGACATCCGCATGCCCGGCCCGGACCACGACCTGCTGGACGTGCTCGACCTCGTGCAGCGCACCCAGGACTACCGCGCCGCCTCGCAGCTGCTCGCGGGCACCGAGAGCGACGGGGAGCGCCGGTGGCAGCGGGTGCAGGCCTTCGCGGGCGCCGCGTCCCTGGAGCTCCAGCAGCGCCCCGGCGGGGTGAGCGAGACGCCCGGCGGGCAGTGGCTGCGCGTGTGGCGGGCCGAGGCCCCGAAGGACGCGGGCGGCGGCGCGGTGCACGCGGAGTTCCTGGTGCAGCAGGCGTGGCGCACGTCGACACCCGGGACCGACGAGTTCCGGATCATCATGGAGGAGGCGAGGTCCGCCTGCGCCGAGGCCGCGCTGCTCGCCCCCGGCGACCCGGTGCCGTACATCGTCGAGCTGTCCGTGGCCCGCGGACTGTCCTACCCCCAGCCCGAGTTCGAGCAGCTCTGGCTGAAGATCCTGGACCGCGCGCCCTCCCACATGGGGGCGCATCTGGCGGCCCTGCACTACTGGTGCGAGAAGTGGCACGGCTCGCGGGACGTGGCCTACTCGTTCGCGGAGGCCGCCGCGGCGCGCGCCCCGCAGGGCTCGCTCCTCGCCGCGATGCCGCTCTTCGCGGTCTTCGAGCACCTCCCCGAGGTGAACCTGGTCCGCAGCTTCTACCAGAGCGAGGTCGTGACGAAGGCGGTGCACGGCGCGCTCTTCGCGGTGCACGCCGCCCGCCCCGACGACCCGATGCTGGCCCACGTCCGCCATCTCCTGGTCTTCTTCCTGGTCCGCAGCGAGCGCTGGGCCGAGGCCATGGACCAGCTCCTGCACGTGGACGGCCACGTGGGCGCGCTGCCCTGGACCCTCACCGCCGACCCGGCCTCGGACTACGCGATATACCGCGCGCTCGCGGTGGCGGGATACGAGGCGAACGGCGGCAGCGCGGCGACGCTCCCGCACTGACACCGGCGGCCCTGCCCGGCCGCGCACTGACACCGGCGGCCCTGCCCGGCCGACGCCGCGCCACGCCGCCGCGTCCCGGAGGTTGATGAACGAGTCGCCCCCGTAGGTGAGTTCGACCGCATGGCAGCGCGGCCCAGGAGCCGGGGCACCCCCTGCGGACCATGGAGGCCCGGCGGACTCGTGTCGCGGGGCGGCGTCGAAACCGCTCGCTCGGCGGACGGCCGGGGCATCGCTCACTGCGGCGAAGGCCGCCGTTTGCGCGGGACGCGAGACGACGCACGACCGACGCGCGCGCGGCCCCGGGCGCACTTACGCTGAGAGGACCGATCGCCCACACGCAGGGAAATCCCGCGATCCGCGGGTGGCGTGTGCGGCTCCTCACGGCACCGGAAGGTGGTCCCGTCATGGCCACTGCGTCTGACGCTCCCGTTCTCGACACGCTCACCGCGATGACCATCGATTCCATCGAGCACTGCGGCATGGACGAGAGGACCCTGATCCTCACCCGTATCGCCGCGCTGGTGGCCATGGACGCCCCGCCGATCTCGTACCTGGCCCATGTCGATCCCGCTCTCAAGGCCGATCTGAGCATCGAGCAGTTGCAGGACGTGCTCATAGCGATCGCCCCCGTCGTGGGCACGGCACGCGTCATGTCGGCCGCGGGTCACATCGCCAAGGCGTTCGGCGTCGCCATCGCGCTGGCCGACAGCGAGGCCGAGGCCATCGCCAGGGCCGAGGCCCAAAGCCGCGGTCATTCCTGAACGACGGCCGGCCCCGGGGACCGGCGGCACAGACGACCGGCAAGGAGACCGGCAGGGATGACGGTAGGAGCACGACGCCTCCTGGCAACGTCAAGATCCATAGTGTCTGCGGCATGGACGGAATCGATGTTGCCAACGGCGTCGTGGCCGTCGTGCTCGGCATGGTGTGCGCGGTGCTGTTCCAGCAGCCGTTGCAGGATGCCTGGTACCGGCTGCGCCGGCGTTCGAGGAGCGCGATCCGCACGATGCGGATCTTCTGGCCTTCGTCCTGGACACGGACAAGCGGCACTGGAGCGCCCACTTCCACGCCAAGCTGAAGGAGCTCTCCGGCGAGAACCTGCGGACGCGGATGAGCCGGGGCGTCGCCGACCGGTGGGAACACCAGGCCGTCGACTACGTGCCCTTCCGCCCGACGACGGTGGTCAAGTACATGCTGCGGCCCGACCGCATCCACCGCTGGGCGCCGCTGGCCCCGGCGCTCTTCCACCTCTCCCTGGTGCACGCCTACAGCCGTACGCACGTCGAGCGGGCGGAGGCACAGGTCCTGCGCCGCCTGTAGCGGCCCGGTCATGTCGTGCGCGGCTCGCCGGCCCGGCTCGTCGGAACGGCCCGGAAGAAATTCGGACGCCGATGTCGAGAACGCGTGACCGGCTCCGTCCCCGAGGTGAACGCGGCCACAATGGGCCGCACGAACACCGAGGAGACCACCATGGCCAAGTACCTGCTGCTCAAGCACTACCGCGGCGCCCCGGCTTCGTTCAACGACGTGCCGATGGAGCAGTGGACGCCGCAGGAGATCTCGGCGCACGTGCGGTACATGAACGACTTCGCGGCCCGGCTCGAGAAGACCGGCGAGTTCGTCGGCGGTGAGGCGCTCGCCCCCGAGGGAGAGTGGGTCCGGTACGACGGTGAGGGGCGCCCGCCGGTCACCGACGGACCGTTCGCCGAGACCAAGGACCTCATCGCCGGCTGGATGGTCATCGACGTCGACAGCCACGAGCGGGCCGTCGAACTGGCCGGAGAGCTGTCGGCCGCCCCCGGGGCGGGCGGCAAGCCGATCCACGAGTGGCTCGAACTTCGCCCGTTCCTGGCCGCGGAGCCCTCCGTCACGGAGTGCCCTCATCGATGAACGAGGCCCTGCTCCGGAGCCTCACGCCGAGCGTGCTCGCCGTCCTCGTCCGCCGCGGAGCCGACTTCGCGGCGGCCGAGGACGCCGTGCAGGACGCGCTCGTCGAGGCGCTCCGCGTCTGGCCGGCCGATCCGCCACGCGATCCGAAGGGCTGGCTGGTCACCGTGGCCTGGCGCAAGTTCCTCGACGCCACCCGCGCCGACACGGCCCGGCGTCGGCGTGAGGACCTCGTCGACGAGGAGCCTGCGCCGGGCCCCGCCCCCGCGGCGGACGACACGCTCCGGCTCTACTTCCTGTGCGCCCACCCCTCGCTGACGCCGTCGTCCGCGGTCGCGCTCACGCTGCGCGCGGTCGGCGGGCTGACCACCCGCCAGATCGCCCAGGCGTATCTGGTGCCCGAGGCGACCATGGCGCAGCGCATCAGCCGGGCCAAGCGCACCGTCTCCGGCGTGCGGTTCGACCGGCCCGGGGACGTCGCCACCGTGCTCCGTGTCCTCTACCTGGTCTTCAACGAGGGATACTCCGGCGACGTCGACCTCGCCGCCGAGGCCATCCGGCTCACCCGGCAGCTCGCGGCGTCGATCGACCACCCGGAGGTGGCGGGCCTGCTCGCCCTGACGCTGCTCCACCACGCCCGGCGCGCCGCCCGGACCGCGGCCGACGGTGCTCTGGTGCCGCTCGCCGAGCAGGACCGCGGACGGTGGGACACCGGGATGATCGCCGAGGGCGTCGGGATCCTGCAGGCGGCCCTCGCCCGCGACCGGCTGGGCGAGTTCCAGGCCCAGGCCGCCATCGCCGCACTTCACGCCGACGCACCCACCGTCGAGGAGACCGACTGGGTGCAGATCGTCGAGTGGTACGACGAGCTCGTGCGCCTGACCGACAGCCCGGTGGCCCGGCTCAACCGCGTGGTCGCCGTCGGCGAGGCCGACGGCCCGCGCGCCGGGCTCGCGGCGCTCGCGGCGCTGGACGACGCCTCCTCGAGCTCTTCGAGCGGCGGAAGCCCCATGCCTCGCCGCACCGCGGTGGCGGCCTATCTCCACGAGCGCGACGGCGACCTGGTCACGGCGGCACAGCTGTACGCGGAGGCGGCCCGAAGGGCACCGAATCTCGCCGAGCGCGACCATCTGACCCGCCAGGCGGCCCGGCTCAACTCCCGACGGGGCCGCTGACGCCTCACGCGCAGGCTCTCGCGGCACCCGCCCGCTGCGGCAGCCCCGGGCCGATCCCGCCCCGCACCGGGCGGGCGCCGGAACGTACGCGGGAGGCATGGGCTGCCGACGCGGAAGGGCGCCCGCGGGCCGTGCGGCCAAGGGCGCCCCTCATCGGCACGGGGGCCGGCCGACACTAGATCGTCGCGGTGTCGATCACGAAGCGGTAGCGGACGTCGCTCGCCAGCACCCGCTCGTACGCGTCGTTGATCTCGGACGCGCTGATCAGCTCGATCTCGGCGCCGAAGCCGTGCTCGGCGCAGAAGTCGAGCATCTCCTGGGTCTCCCGGATGCCGCCGATGCCGGAGCCCGCGAGGGTCTTGCGGCCGCCGATCACCGAGAAGAGGTTGAGCTTGACCGGCTCCTCGGGGGCGCCGACGTTGACGAAGGCACCGTCGGTCCTGAGGAGGGACAGGTAGGCGTCCAGGTCCAGCGGGGCCGAGACCGTGGACAGGATGACGTCGAACGTGCCGCGCAGCTCCTCGAAAGTCTTCGGGTCGCTGGTGGCGTAGTAGTGGTCGGCGCCCAGCTTCAGGCCGTCGTCCTTCTTGCGCAGCGACTGCGACAGGACGGTGACCTCGGCGCCCAGGGCGTGGGCGATCTTGACGCCCATGTGGCCGAGGCCGCCCATGCCGAGGACGGCGACCTTCTTGCCGGGGCCAGCGTTCCAGTGCTTGAGCGGGGAGTACGTGGTGATGCCGGCGCAGAGAAGCGGTGCGGCCACGTCCAGCGACAGGCCGTCGGGGATGCGGACGACGTAGTTCTCGTCGACGACGATCTTCTCGGAGTAGCCGCCGTAGGTGGGCTCGCCGTCCTTGCCGACCGCGTTGTACGTGCCGGTCATTCCGCCGCCGGTGCAGTACTGCTCCAGGCCGGCCTTGCAGTTGTCGCACTCGCGGCAGGAGTCGACCATGCAGCCGACGCCCACACGGTCGCCGACCTTGTACTTGGTGACGCCGGAGCCGACCTCGGAGACGATGCCGGCGATCTCGTGACCGGGCACCATCGGGAAGATGGCCTCGCCCCAGCCCTCGCGGGCCTGGTGGATGTCGGAGTGGCAGATGCCGGCGAACTTGATGTCGATCAGGACGTCGGACGCGCCGACCTCGCGGCGCTCGATGGTGGTGCGCTCCAGCGGAGCCTTGGCGGCGGGAGCGGCGTAGGCAGCAACAGTGGTCATGCCGGGAGTTCTCCTCAGGAGTGGTCTGTGCCGTGCTCGGCCGGCTCCGGCCGAGCACGAATCCCAGACTGCCTCCGGCGCGGGGCTTCACCCAGGCCACGGCTTTGCGTACGTCCAGCGGTCCTACCACCGGCGGGGTCAGGATCCTCCGCGTACGACCGTGAATACTGGACGTATGAGCGAACAGCCCTCTCAGGAGCCCACCGGGGAAGTGGGCCGGTCGCTGGACCGGCGTGCGGAGCTGAGCGAGTTCCTGCGCAGTCGCCGGGCCCGGCTGAAGCCCGAGGACGTGGGTTTGCCGGACTTCGGACGGCACCGCCGCGTACCCGGGCTGCGCCGCGAGGAGCTGGCGCAGCTGGCCGGGGTGTCCGTGGCGTACTACACGCGGCTGGAGCAGGGCAACGGCCGGAACGTGTCGGCGGAGGTCCTCGACGCGATCGCGCGGGCGCTGCGGCTGACGGATGCCGAGCACGCGCATCTCACCCACCTGGCGAAGCCCAAGCAGCACAAGAAGAAGCAGGCGGCCCGGCCGCAGCAGGTGCGCCCGGCGCTGCGGCAGCTGCTCGACTCGATGGACGGCGTCCCGGCGTATCTCACCGGGCGGCGCTCCGACATCCTCGCCTGGAACCGGATGGCCGCGGCGATCTTCGGCGACTGGTCCGAGATGCCGCCCCAGGAGCGCAACTGGGCGCGTCTGGTGTTCCTGAAGCCCGAGTACCGGGACCTGTACGTGGACTGGGAGCAGAAGGCGATCGACATCGTCTGCATGCTGCGCATGGACGCGGGCTGCCACCCGGACGATCCGCGCCTGTCCGCGCTGGTCGGGGAGCTCTCCGTGAAGAGCGAGGACTTCCGCCGGCTGTGGGCGACGCACGACGTGAAGGAGAAGAGCCACGGGCTGAAGCATCTGCGGCACCCCCTGGTGGGCGAGCTCTCGCTGCGCTTCGAGTCCTTCCGGCTGCTGGACGACGGTGAGCTGGCCCTGATCACGTATCACGCGGAGCCGGACTCGTCCTCGGCGGAGGCGCTGCGTCTGCTGGCGTCCTGGGGCAGGGACGCCACCCGTGCGGGGGCGACCGCGCCGCAGTAGGACCACCGGCACGCTTCGCACACCGGGTCACGTCGTCGTGCCGTGTGTCACGGGCCGCCACGACGGGCACCGCACCCGGCACGGCGGCCCCGTCACGCCCGCCACGCGGCTCCGTCACGGCTGGTACGGCGGCCCCGTCACGGCTGGTACGGCGGCCCCGTCACGGCTGGTACGGCGGTGCGGCGCCCCAGGTCCACTTCGGCACCGGCTGCTCTCCCGGAGGGGTCGCGTCGGGGCCGGAGAAGTAGACGGCCAGACGTGTTCCCCACTCCACGTAGGCGAGGAAGGCCGAGCGGAACTCGGCGTCGGTGGGCAGCCCGGCGTCGTCGGCGGCGTCCTGGAGGAGGTTCACCCAGCGGCGGCGCTGCACCTCCGTGATGTTCTTGCCGAAGTGCTTGGCGACCATGTGCCCGTGGCCGCCCTGTGTCTCGGAGTACGCCGGCGGGCCGCCGAAGACCTCGCCGAGCCAGAGCGCCACGTGGACGGCGTGCTCGGGTGCCAGGTCCGCGAACAGGGGCGCCAACAGGCCGTCCTTGAGTACCTTGCCGTAGAAGGACTCGGTGAGCCGGGTGAAGGCCTCGGCGCCGCCCGCCCAGGAGTAGAGCGTGGGGACCGACGCGCCGGCACCCCGCACCGTCGTCGGCTTGTAGTGGCGCATCTCCTCGATGTCGCCGATGAAGGGGCGGATCTCGGCGAGGAAGCCGGGGAAGAGCTCCGAATTGCGGAAGCCCTCGATGTGGTCCTCGGTCGACGTCCAGGTGATCCGCAGGATGAAGTGCTCGAAGTCCTCCTCGCAGCGGGCGAGTTCGTAGTCGACGCACTGCGGGGCGGCGGCGAGCTGGACGGCGGCCCGCGTGTAGGCGGCCAGGAACTCGGCCGACCGGTCCTCGGGGATGCGGTAGCGGATGTATTCGACGGTCGAAGCGGTCATGCCCTCACACAAACACGGACGGCCCGTCAAAAGCTCTGCTTCCGACGGGCCGCCGCCGCGTGTCAGCGTTGGGCGAAACGGGTCAGCGCTCGGCGAACCCGGGCCCCGCCTCCAGGGTCACTTGCTGTAGTAGGCGTTGTAGATCGAGATCGTGGACTTGTTGCCCTTCTTGTCGGCGATCTTGGCGTGGAACGAGACGCCCTTGCCCTTCGCCGGGTTCTTGTAGGTGATCCTGCCGTTCCTGACGTCGGCCTTGGTCCAGGTCTGGCCGTAGTCGTAGCTGACGTACACGGAAAGCGAGCGGAGGTTGGCCCCCGCGGCGGCGCCCTGGACGGTGACCGGGACGGTGACCTCGCGGCCGGCCGGTCCGCGGCTGTCCAGGCCGAGGGGCGCGCCGAAGCGGGCCGTGGACACCGGCAGCTTCACCCCGGACGCCTTCTTGGAGCGGAACGTCCAGGAGGCGTCGATCCGGGTGGAGGCCGCGGCAACCTTCACGGAGCGCTTGACGGAGGTGGTCAGCCGGTAGGACGCGTCGGCGTCCGGCACCTTGAAGCGGCCGCTGCCGTCCAGTGGGTCGTCGTTCTCGGCGATCTTCGTGCCGTTGCGGTACAGGGCCGTACTGACCGACGTCACGAGGGATGCCCCGGCGTGCGACTGCCCGTCGGCGAGCATCGGCAGGTAGCCGCTGATGTAGCGGCCGTCGCGGAAGACGCCGTACGAGCTGCTGAGCTTCGGGCCGAAGACACCGGTGTTGAAGGTCTTCGTGTAGCTCCTGCCCGCCGCGAAGGTCTGTGCGTCACCGAGCGTGTAGAAGGCCTCGGCGAGCGGGAAGCCGTCGGGGTCCTTGCCGCCGTACTGCTCGAAGTCGAGGCTCCACTGCACACGGTCGCCGGTGGACACGTGCAGGGTGCGGGTGCCGGGCAGCTTCTGCTCGACCCCGACGCCGAAGGCGAAGTCGTCGGCCAGATAGCCGTACGCGGTGACGGCGCCCGTCTTGCCGGAGGCCGCGGCGCCCATGCCGGTCCTCACGGTGGCCAGGTCGCCCGCCGTGTAGTGCTTGACGTGCGCGCCCTGGAGCTTGCTCACCTTGCCGCCGGTGAAGATGTCGTACTCGGTGTCGTCGCCCTTGGTCCAGACGCCCGACCAGCTCTGCGTCAGGCCCGAGGAGAGCGCCGGGCCGATGTGCGCGACCCGCAGGTCCGCGAAGGACTCCATGCCGACGCCGAAGCCGAAGTCGGAGGGCGCGTACATGTACGAGACGACCGCGGAGACGGGCTTGGCCCCGGCGTCCGGCACGGTGATGTCGGCGGACCTGGCCGTCCGCTGGTCGACGGTCACCGAGACGTTACGGGTGACGCTCAGCCGAGGCTGGACGAGCCAGTCCAGGCCGCCTTCCGGCTTCTCGGGGTCCTTCACCAACTGAGAGTTCAGGGTGTAGGTGCCCTTGGGGACCCGGACGGTCTCCGCGGCTCCGGTGCCCTGTGTGACGTAGTCGCGGCCCGCGCCGGTGTATGGCGTCAGACCGGTGAAGTGGGTGGGCTTCTCCCCGTCCCGCGCCACGTACTTCAGCTTGACGTCGTAGGACTCCACCTCGCGCTGCACGGCCGCGGCGGTGCGCACGGACCGGCCGCCGCCCGTGGCGGTCACGTACGCCGCGTACGCGCCGTCGGTGGTGCCGCCCAGCTTCGTGTCGGCCGTGATGCCGACGGAGGCCTTGCCGCCCGCCGGGACCTTCACCGTCTTCGCGCCGAGGGTGAAGAAGCCCGCGGGGGCCGGCCGGCCCTTGGGGCCGGTGGCGGTCACCGCGAGGGTCAGCGTGACGTCGGTCTTGCCCACGTTGCGGTAGGTGACGCTGCGGGTCACCGGCTTGTCGTCGGTGTGCGGCCACTGCGCGACGGGGAAGGCGACCGAGCTGGGGTCGGCGATGACGGTCTGCTTGATCGCCCGGTCGACGGCGATACGGCCGGTGCCCTGCTGGAACGGCGTGTAGGCGCCGCCCTTCGCGGAGCCGGTGAGCGCGCCCTTGAGCTCGGCGAACGTCCAGTCCGGGTGCTCCTGCTTGAGGATCGCGGCGGCGCCCGCGACGTGCGGGGTCGCCATCGACGTACCGGAGATCGTCAGATAGCCCGGCGGCCTCTCGCCGACCTCCTTGGCGATGACGCTGCCCGGCGCCGCCGCGGCCGTGATGTCCACGCCCGGTGCGGTCACGTCGGGCTTGATCGCGCCGTCGAGGCCGGGGCCGCGGCTGGAGAAGGACGCCAGCTTGTCCTTGTCGTCGACGGCGCCGACGGTGAGCGCGTCGGCCGCGCTGCCCGGGGAGCCGATGGTCTGCTCACCGAAGTCGCCGTCGTTGCCCGCGGCGATGGCGAAGAGGATGCCCTTCTCCTCGGAGAGCTTGTTGACCTCCGCTTCCAGCGGGTCGATCTCCGGCGTGTCACCTCCGCCCAGGCTGAGGTTGACGATGTCCGCGCCCTGATCGGCGGCCCACTCCATGCCGGCGAGGATGCCGGAGTCGTCGCCGTAGCCGTCGTCGCTGAGGACCTTGCCGTTGAGGATCTTCGCGCCGGGCGCGACGCCCTTGTACTTGCCGTTCGACTTCGCGCCGGTGCCCGCCGCGATGGACGCGACGTGCGTGCCGTGCCCGAAGTGGTCGGTGGCGTCGGCGGAGGTGGAGAAGTTCTTGGCGGCGATGACCTGGTCCTTGAGGTCCGGGTGCGCCGCGTCGACCCCGGTGTCCAGGACGGCGATCTTGACGCCCTTGCCGTCGTAGCCGGCCGCCCATGCCTTGGGGGCGCCGATCTGGGGCACCGACTTGTCGAGGCTCGCCTTGCGGACGCCGTCGAGCCACACGTGCGCGATGCCCACGGCGGCCGTGCCGTCGTCCGTGACCGCTTTCCACAGCTCGGCCGCGTCCTGTCGCGGGGTGAGGACCGCGTCCGCGTTCAGTGACCTGAGGGTCCTGCGGACGGTGCCCGCGTCCCGGACGTCGGCCTTGGCGGCGGCCGCGGCGCCCCGGTAGCCGACGATCAGCTTCAGGCCCGGCTTCTGGGCCTTGCGGGTGGCCGCCCGGTTCAGTTCGGTGACGTCGAAGAGGCGCTTGTCGAGCCGCCCGGAGGCGATCAGCCGCTGGGCGTCGGCCGGCACGACGAAGGTGTGGCCGGCCGCCTTGCGGACGAACACGGGTATGTGGGCGCGGCCTTCGGCGCGTTCGAAGCCGACGACCCGTCCCCCGGCGTCGACGGCCACCCGGTCGCCGGTGATCAGCGTGATGTGGTGCCGGGCGGTGAGCCCGGAGGCCCCTTCGGCCACGGAGGTGCTGCTCGCGTGCGCGGCCTCGGCCGACGCCGGGCTGGTCATGCCCGCCGTCAGGGCCACGGCGGCCGCCGTGGCGATGCTCGCGGCGCACGTTCTTTTCACTTGTCTGCGCAAGTCTCCCCCTGGAGATGTGATCCGGACGAGGAACTCGTTCATCCGGCCGGGGGAGGTCCCGTACACATGCGCGTGCACCCCCCGGAACACGCAGTATGCCCGGGGGGTGATCGGCCGCCAATACAGTGGCGGGGGTGAAGAGTTGACGGGGTTGTTCCGCTACGCCCCCGCACTCCCCCTTCTGTACGTCTTCATGCCCTCGCGATTCCCGTGCTCCTTCATGCCCCCGCGTTCTCCTTGACGGTGATCCGGCCCTTGCGGATCGTCGCGAGTCGCGGGGCCTTCTGCGCGATCGACGAGTCGTGGGTGACCATGATGAAAGTGAGCCCGTACTCCTTCCACATGGCTTCCAGTACGTCCATGATCTCGTCGCGCATGGACTCGTCGAGGTTTCCCGTGGGTTCGTCGGCGAGCAGCACCTTGGGCTGCTTGACCAGGGCGCGGGCGATGGCGACGCGCTGCTGCTGACCGCCGGAGAGTTCGGCGGGCAGATGGCCGAGGCGCTCGGCGAGGCCCACCGACTCCAGTGCCGCAGCGGCCCGTTCGCGCCGCTCCTTCGTCTTCACGCCGAGGGGGACGAGAGCGGTCTCGACGTTCTCCTGGGCGGTGAGCGTGGGAATCAGGTTGAAGCTCTGGAAGACGAAACCGATGTTCTCGCTGCGTACTCGGGTGAGCCTGGCCTCGGACAGTTTCGCCATGTCCGTGCCGTCGAGTTCGACGCTGCCGGAGGTGGGACGGTCGAGTCCGCCCAGCATCTGGAGAAGGGTGGACTTTCCGCCGCCGGTGGGGCCCTGGATGACGAGCCGGTCCCCGGACCCGATGGTCAGATCGACACCGTCGAGCGCGTCGACGACCTCCTTGCCCCGCGTATAGCGCTTGGTGACGCCTCTGAGTTCGTACATGGTGCAACTCCTGGGATACGTGAGTACATGGGGGCCGGGCTATTCGACGCGGCGCAGGGCGTCGGCGGGGCGCAGCCGGGAGGCACGCCAGCCGCCGAAGGCGCCGGCGACGAGCCCGCCGGTGACGGCGAGGGCGACCGCGACGACGATGGTGTCGAGGCTGACGGGCGCGGTGAGCGCGACGTCGAGGGCCTTGCTCGCGGTCTGCCGGCCGGGGCCGCCGAAGACGCCGCCGCCCGGACCGCCGCCACCGGGGCCGCCGGATCCGCCGTTCGAACCGCCCAGCTCCGCCTGGAGGGTGGGGCTGATCTCGGTGACGGCGTACGCGCCGGCGAGGCCGATCGCGATGCCGAGGGCGCCGCCGACCAGGCCGTTGACGATGGCCTCGCCGACGACCTGGCGGGTCACCCGGCCCGACTTCCAGCCGAGCGCCTTGAGGGTGCCGAACTCGCGCACGCGGCGGGAGACGGCCGAGGAGGTGAGCAGGCCGGCCACCAGGAAGGCGGCGGCGAGCACCGCGATCGACAGCCACTTGCCGACGTTCGAGGCCAGGTCGGAGGCGGTGGACAGGGAGCCGGAGACGGTGTCGGCGAGGTCGGCGGAGGTGGTGACCGTGGTGCCGGAGATGTTCTTCTGGATGGTGCTCTTGACGCTGTCGATCTGCTGCGAGTCGGACGCCTTGACGTAGATCGTGGTGACCTTGTTCTTGGAGTCGCTGAGCGTCTGCGCCTGCTTGAGCGGGATGTAGAGGTTGGCCGCCGCGTCGCCGCTGTCGGGCGTCGCGATACCGATGACCTCGTACTTGACCTTCTTGATGGTGACGGTGCCGCCGACCTTGAGCTTCTTCTCCTTGGCGTACGACTTGTCGGCGACGACGACCTCGGCGTCCGTCTCCGAGGTCTTGAAGGTGCGCCCGCTGGTGATCTTCGAGGAGGTCAGCGGGCCGAGGGCGGGCTTGGTGACGTCGGTGCCGTAGACCGAGTAGTTGTTGACGTCGAAGTCGGCGCCGCCTCCCTCGACGCGGCCCTGCGGGGGCTGCTGGGTGCCGGTTCCGCCGCCCTGCCGGTTGCCGCCGGCGTCCGGGTCCTGCTTGAACTGACCACGCGTGAACTGTCCGTCGATGCGGATGACTTGCAGGCTCAGGCCGCCGACGGAGTCCGCGACGCCCTTCTGCGCGTCGACCTCGGCGACCGTCGACGCGGACAGGGTCTGGAAACCCTGCACCATGACACGGTCGCTGCTCTGCTCCTCGTCCGAGTCGCTGTCCCGGGCGTCGAAGTTGAACCGCGGGCGCTGGCTGGAGCCGGTCGCGGGCGCCGCCGCCTTGGTGACCGTCATGTCCGTGCCCAGCCCGTACAGCGACTGGAGGACCTTGCCCTGCGCCTTCTCCATGCCGGAGGACACGGAACTGACCACGATGACCAGGGCGATGCCCAGGGCGAGTCCGGAGGCGACGACGAGGGCCGCCTTTCTGCGGCGGCGCAGTTCGCGCCTCAGGTAGGTGAAGAACATGGCCGCAAGGTAGGTACGGCGTGTGATGAAGGGATAAGGCCGAAATAAGAGAACGATGAGAAGGCTGCGCCGGGCCGCGAGAAGAGCTGCGCGCGGGCCCGGAGGCCTGCGCGGACGGTGAGCGCCCGGCCCGGAGAACGCGAAGGCGGCGGCGACCCGTGTGGGGGTCGCCGCCGCCTCGGCGGGTTCAGCGGGCTCAGACGGCCGAGCCGGCCTTCCACGCCGTCCAGTTCAGGTTCCAGCCGTTGAGGCCGTTGTCCGGGGCGATGGTCTTGTCGCCGGTGTTCTTCACGACCACGACGTCACCGATGAGCGAGTTGTCGTAGAACCACGCGGCAGGGGTGTTCTTGTCGCCGGCGCCCTTGGTGTCGGACAGGCCGACACAGCCGTGGCTGGTGTTCACCGCGCCGAAGATGGACTTGGCGCCCCAGTAGTTGCCGTGGATGAAGGTGCCGGAGCTCGACAGACGCATGGCGTGCGGCACGTCCTTGATGTCGTACTCGCCCTTGCCGTCGTCGTTCGTGAAGCCGACGGTCGAGCCGTCCATCCGGGTCTCCTTGAACTTCTCGGAGATCACCATCTGGCCCTGGTACGTCTTGTTCTCGGGGGAACCCGCCGAGATCGGGATGGTCCTGATGGTCTTGCCGTCCTGGGTGACCTTCATGGTCTTGGTCTTGGCGTCGACGATCGAGACCTGGTTGCGGCCGATCTTGAAGGTGACCGTCTTCTGCTGCACGCCGTAGACGCCGCTCGCGCCCTCGACGCCGTCGAGGGCGAGCTTCAGGGTCACGGTGGAGCCGCCGGTCCAGTAGCTCTCGGGCCGGAAGTCCAGACGGTTGGCGTTGAACCAGTGGCCGACGACCTCCTGGCCGCTGCTGGAGGAGACGGTGATCCCCTTCTGCACGGCGGCCTTGTTGGTGATCGCCTTGTTGAAGTTGATCGAGACCGGCATGCCGACGCCGACGGTGGAGCCGTCCTCCGGCGTGAAGTTGCCTATGAAACTGTTCGCCGGGGAGACCGTCGTGAACGAGGCGTTCTCGTGGGCGGTGCGGCCCTCGGAGTCGGCGGCCTCGGCGGCGATCTTGTATGTGGTGGCCCGCTGGAGCTGGCCGGTCGGCTTCCAGCTCTTCTTGTCGGCGGATATCTGGCCCGCGACCGCGGTGCCCTCCGCGGTCTGCATGGTGACGGACGTCAGCCTGCCCTTGCTCACCGTGACCGCGGTGCCGTTGTTGATGGAGGCGTTGTCGGAGCCGTCCTTGGGTGTGATCTTGATCTGAGCCTCTGAGGTCTTCTTGGCGGCCGCCTCGTCGACCTTGGCCTGCGACGAGCTGTCGCCGCCGCCGTCGCCGTCGGCCTTGGCGTTGCCGTCACTGCAGCCAGAGAGCACCAGAACACCGCCGAGCAGTGCGGACGCGGCCATCAGGCCCCTGCGCCGCTTACTGTCCGTCATCACACGCTTCTCCATCGTCGCCGAATAACCAAATGTCTCGAACAGCCCCGTAGGAACCATCAACGCTACGACCGGTACGTCCCGTTCCACGCCCCTCGGGAGTGTGGGGCACACCACGTTCGGACATGCGCCGCGTGGTGCGGATGTGGTCAGTGCGTCTACTGAGACGAAGAAACCCCGGACGGCGGTTGCCGCCCGGGGTCACGTTTCCCCAAGCCGCGTCAGCCGAGCGGGTCTTCTTCCTCGTCGTCCTCGTCAGCATCATCCTCGTCGAGGTCCCAGTCGGGCGAATCGGGGTCGTATTCGATGGGCTCGCTGCTCCACGACGCCTGCGCGAGCTCGATCCCGGGCACCTCGCTGACCAGGTCGAACGGGTCCACCAGATACGCGAGGGCCTCGGCCGTGTCTTCCGTCACCGCGTTCTCGGCGTGCGCGCGCTCGTCCGCGGGCATGTCGGTGTCCCCGGCGATACGCCGCAGCGCGGCCTTGGTGACGGCGTCGGCGTCGTCGATCTCCAGTACGAGCTCGACACGAAGCCGTACAAACTGTGATGTCTCAGGAGTACTCATGGGACGGAGCGTAAGGCCCAGGGGTTGCGCGACTTTCCCACGACCCGCGCCTTTCATTAGCATCGCCCCACACGGCCAATTCGCCCGCGCCACAAGGGGATCGATATTTCGTGTCCGCCGCACGTCGATCGTTGCTGACCGCCACCGCAGCCGGGACCCTCCTGGGTGCCCTGTGGTTCGTCCCGTCCGCCAACGCGACCCAGGACCAACCCAGTCCGGGCGTCTCGGCGTCGGCCACCGCGACGACGACCCCCGAGGCGCGCACCGCGACGGACCCGGACACGCAGTCCGACGGGCCCCACACCCAGCTCGCCGACACCGGAAGCGTCGACACGACGCCGTACGTCGTCGGCGGCACCCTCTTCCTCGCCCTGGGCGCCGGATTCGTGACGTACTCGGTGCGCCGCGAGCGCATCACGGCCTGCTGAGAGCAGTACTCCGGTCCGGACCGACCCACGGGGAATCCATGCGAGACCTGACCGAGCTGACCGATGTCGAGGAGCCCTCCTGGCCGCTCCTGTCCGAGGCACTCGCCGCGAGCGGGGTGTCCATGGAGGTGCTGCCCGCGGACCCGGCGCTGGGGCGCGCCACCCTGCTCCAGCTCCAGGTCACCGCGCGGTCCTGGCTGGGCGGTCTGGTGCTCAACTGCGGTGGCCTGGTGCTGGACAGCGGCTGGCTGCGCATCTACGGCAGCCCGGCCGCCGACACCTCCACGGGACTGCCCGGCGCGTCGGCGGACCTGCCGAGCCTCGCCGAGGTCAACGAGTTCCCCGAGCGGTTCGACCCGTCCTGGCGCCCGGCGAACGGACTCGTCGTCGGCCACGACGTGCTGGGCGGGGTCTTCCTCGTCAACGGCGCCGACCCGGAAGCGGCGGGCCGCCCCGGTGGCCCCGGCGAGATCGTCTACTTCGCGCCGGACTCGCTGCGCTGGGAGGCACTCGAAGTGGGCCACGGGGAGTGGCTCGACTGGTTCCTGCGCGAGGGCACCGACCGGTTCTACGACACCCTGCGCTGGCCGGGCTGGCGTGCCGAGTCCGGCCTCCTGGGCGGGACGCAGGGCCTCTCCGTCGTCCCGTTCCTGTGGTCGGCCGAGGCCCGCCGCGACCTGCACTCGACCAGCCGTCGCGCGGTGCCGCTGGCCGAGATCCTCCAGCTCCACCGGGACTTCGCCCTGAAGCTCGACAAGGTCGATCCCGGGTTCTTCGGCAGCCCCTGACACCGGTCCGGGCACGGAGCCCGCGGGCGGTGCGGCGCCGCTCCCCCGGCGAGGCGGCTCGACGACAGACTCGACGAGACGGCCCGGCGGGGCGGCCCGAAAGCCGTCGCCCACCGGGCCGCCACCGCGTCTGCCCGGGGCGCGGCACCGGCTGCCCTGCCTCGGCCGCCAACGGGCTTGCGCGGGCGCGCTACGCGGCCTTGCGGCCTCCGCCGTCCCTGCCCCCACGGCCCGCGCCACCGCGGTTCTGCCCGCCGCGGCCGCGAGGGCCGCCGCTCTGCGCCACGGCGTCCTGGCCGCGGCCCGTGCGGCGTCGCGGAGCGCGCCCGGCGCCGTCCGTGCGGGCCGAGCCCGTGCCGCCCTCGGCGGCCGTACGCCGCCCGCCGCCGTCACCGGAACCGCCGCGGCGTCCCGTGCCGGTACGGGTCCTGCCACGCGGCTTCGGCTGCTCGGCGGGCTGCGGCACCTCGATGACCACGGGGACGCCGGAGGGCTCGCGGGCTCCGGTCAGACGGGTCAGTTCCTCGTCGCCGGACCTGACACGGGCGGTGCGCGGGGTGATGCCGGCGTCGGCCATCAGCCGGGTCATCTCCCGCTTCTGCTCCGGGAGTACGAGGGTGACGACGCTGCCGGACTCGCCCGCGCGTGCGGTGCGTCCGCCGCGGTGCAGATAGTCCTTGTGGTCGGTGGGCGGGTCCACGTTGACGACCAGATCGAGGTCGTCGATGTGGATGCCGCGAGCCGCCACGTTGGTGGCGACCAGCGCGGTGACCTGACCGTTCTTGAACTGGTCGAGGGTGCGGTTGCGCTGCGGCTGGCTGCGCCCGCCGTGCAGCGCGGACGCCCGTACGCCGTTGGCGAGCAGCCGCTTGGTGAACCGGTCGGCGCCGCGCTTGGTGTCGACGAAGAGGATCACCCGGCCGTCGCGCGCCGCGATCCGCATGGCGACGGCCTTCTTGTCGGTCTCGTCGGCCACGTGCAGCACGTGGTGCTCCATGGTGGTCACCGCGCCCGCCGACGGGTCGACGGAGTGCACCACGGGGTCGGTGAGGAACATCCGCACGAGACGGTCGATGTTCTTGTCGAGCGTCGCCGAGAACAACAGCCGCTGACCGTCCGGCTCGACCTGCCGCAGCAGCGCCGTGACCTGCGGCAAAAAGCCCATGTCGGCCATCTGGTCCGCCTCGTCGAGCACCGTGATCGCGACCTGGTCCAGGACGCAGTCACCCCGCTCTATGAGGTCCTTGAGGCGGCCCGGGGTGGCCACCAGCACCTCGGCGCCACGTCGCAGCGCACCGGCCTGGCGGCCGATCGACATCCCGCCGACGGCCGTGGCGACGCGCAGCTGGACGGAGGTCGCGTACGGCGTCAGCGCGTCGTCGACCTGCTGGGCCAGCTCACGGGTGGGCACCAGGACGAGGGCGAGCGGCGCCCTCGGTTCGGCACGGCGGCCCGCGGTGCGCGCCAGCAGGGCCAGCCCGAAGGCCAGCGTCTTGCCGGATCCCGTACGGCCGCGGCCGAGGACGTCACGGCCCGCGAGGGAGTTGGGCAGGGTGGCGCCCTGGATCGGGAAGGGCTCGGTGACACCGTTCGCGGCGAGGGTCTTCGTCAGCGCGGCCGGCATGTCCAGGGCGTCGAAGGAGTCGACGGCGGGAAGCGCGGGCGTGAGGGTCTCGGGCAGGGAGAACTCCTGCGGCGGCGTGACCTGGCGGGTCGCGCCCCTGCCCGCACCACGGCCGGCGCCGCGGCCCGCGTTGCGCGCGGAACCACCCGTCCGAGCCGCACCGCCGGACCTGGCCGTACCACCGCTGCGTGCCGGGCCGTCGGACTTCGCGCCGCTGTTCTTCACGGCGCCGCCGCTCCTCGTGGCACCGCCGTCGTGGGCGGCGCCACCGTTCTGGGCGTCGCCACGTGCGCGCGTCGGCCGCTTACGGGCGGGACGTTCGGATCGAGTCATGCTGGATCTGGTTTTCCTTCCTGGGCCCCACGGACTGCACGCACCGAGCCCGTCCGTGGACGGGCGTTCACAGCACGAGCCGGGGCCCGCACCCGAAGGTGCGGGCCCCGGCTCTGGAAAAGCGCGTCCCCGAATCAGGCGGGGATGATGTTCTCCGCCTGCAGGCCCTTCTGGCCCTGCGCGACGTCGAACGAGACCTTCTGGCCCTCCAGCAGCTCACGGAAACCGGAGCTCGCGATGTTGGAGTAGTGGGCGAAGACGTCGGGGCCGCCGCCGTCCTGCTCGATGAAGCCGAAGCCCTTTTCCGAGTTGAACCACTTCACGGTTCCTGTAGCCATGTTGTTCTCCCGAACAGGTAAGGGTCCCATCCGGAGATGCACCGGGTAATGCCGGAGATGCCGGTAAAACAAAACGCGCCTGCGGAAGATTCCGATCAGGCGCACAAAGTAAATGGGTACCAAAACGTATCAATGCGAGACCCTAGCACACCGGGGAGCGCCGCCCGGTGCGGAGGGGCGCCTGCGGACGGCGCCCCTCCGCGTTCCACGGGGTCCGCTACTGGAGCGGACCGGTGACGGGCTCCACGGCCGTCAGCACTCCGCCCGCGCGCACGAACGCGTCCGCCGCCTCCAGGTCGGGGGCGAGGAAGCGGTCCGGTCCGGGGCCCTGGACGCCGGCCGCGCGGACGGCGTCGATGACCGCCTGCGTCGCGGGGGCCGGGGCCAGGCCTTCACGCAGCTCGATCGCGCGCGTGGCGGCGTACAGCTCGATGGCGACGATGCGGGTCAGGTTGTCCACGGCGGTGCGCAGCTTGCGCGCCGCGGACCAGCCCATGGAGACGTGGTCCTCCTGCATCGCCGAGGACGGGATGGAGTCCGCGGACGCCGGGACGGCGAGGCGCTTCATCTCGCTCACCAGGGCGGCCTGCGTGTACTGGGCGATCATCAGGCCCGAGTCGACACCGGCGTCGTCCGCGAGGAACGGCGGCAGGCCGTGCGAACGGTTCTTGTCGAGGAGCCGGTCGGTGCGCCGCTCGGCGATGGAGCCGAGGTCGGCGGCGGCGATCGCGAGGAAGTCGAGCACATAGGCGACGGGGGCGCCGTGGAAGTTGCCGTTCGACTCGACGCGGCCGTCGGGCAGCACGACCGGGTTGTCGACCGCCGAGGCCAGCTCGCGCTCGGCGACCGTGCGCGCGTGGGCGAGGGTGTCGCGGCCCGCGCCGGCGACCTGCGGCGCGCAGCGCACGGAGTAGGCGTCCTGGACGCGCGGGGCGTCGTCCTGGTGGTGCCCGGTGAGTTCCGAACCCTTCAGCACCGCCAGCATGTTGGCGGCGCTGGCGCCCTGTCCGGGGTGCGGGCGGATGGCGTGCAGTTCGGGCGCGAGGACCTTGTCGGTGCCGAGCAGCGCTTCGAGCGAGAGGGCGGCCGTGACGTCGGCCGACTTGTAAAGCGCCTCCAGGTCGGCGAGGGCCATGACCAGCATGCCGAGCATGCCGTCGGTGCCGTTCAGGAGGGCGAGCCCCTCCTTCTCGCGGAGCTCCACAGGGGTGATGCCGTGTTCGGCGAGAAGCTCGCCGGCGGGGCGGACGGTGCCGTCGGGGCCCTCCGCGTCGCCCTCGCCCATGAGCGTGAGCGCGCAGTGGGACAGCGGCGCCAGGTCGCCGGAGCAGCCGAGCGAGCCGTACTCGTGGACGACCGGGGTGATGCCGGCGTTCAGGATGTCCGCCATGGTCTGCGCGACCTCGGGACGTACGCCGGTGTGGCCGGAGCAGACGGTCTTGAGCCGCAGGAACATCAGCGCGCGGACGACCTCGCGCTCGACGCGCGGGCCCATCCCGGCCGCGTGCGAGCGGACGATGTTGCGCTGCAGCTGGGCGCGCAGTTCCTGGCTGATGTGCCGGGTCGCGAGGGCGCCGAACCCGGTGGAGACGCCGTAGACGGGCTCCGGCTTGGCCGCCAGCGCGTCCACGATCTCGCGGGCCGCGGCGAGGGCCGCCACCGCCTCGCCGGAGAGCTCGATCCGGGCGTCGTCGCGCGCCACGGCAAGAACGTCGGACGCGGTCACCCCGGACGTCCCCACCATCACAGTGTGCATATCCATATTCAGGAGCGTACGCAGTGAATTCGTTGATGTCACTAGTGGGTGCCGGGTTGACCCCTTACTCCGGCGAACGTCACAACGGACCTCCGGACGTCCGGGGCCGCCCGGGCCCGCGACGGCGGGCAGCTCAGGGCGCAGCTGGTGGCGTCCGCGGAAGCGGCGGCGCTCCCCCTCGGTGGGCGACGGAGCGTCCGCGAGCTGGACGACCGGGTCGTCGGCCCCCTCACGCCCGGCGACGACGGGCCGTGCCGCGCGGACGGCCTTGGCCCGGTACTGGGCCGCGTCGGCGAGCCGGAAGAGCCGACGGGCGGACCGTACGGGCCCGATCGCCTCCTCGGTCGAGGCGACCCCGCACGCCACGCCCTCGCCGAGCTCCAACTCGGCCGCACGGCGGCACAGTTCGTCGGCGATCCGGACCACGGCGGCCGCCGGCGGGCCCACCGCCAGCAGGCAGAACTCGTCGCCGCCGAGGCGGGCGGCCAGGGTGCCCGGAAGCATGGCCCCGCACAGGGACAGCACCGACCCGAACCGTTCGAGGAGCCGGTCGCCGACCGCGTGCCCGCGGGTGTCGTTGACGCGCTTGAGCCCGTTCAGGTCGCAGACCACGAGGCTGACCACGACGCCGTCCTTCTTGTACTGCTCGACCGCTTCGTCGAGGCGCATGTCGACGGCACGGCGGTTGGCGAGCCCGGTGAGGGAGTCCGTGAACGCCAGCCGCCGTGCCTCCTCAAGGCGTTCGGTCTGCGCTATCCCGGCGGCGACGACGGAGGCGAGCACGGTCGCGAAGTCGGCGTCGGCCCGGTCGAAGACCGGGGCACCGGTGGAGCGGGCGACGTACAGCTCGCCCCAGGCCCGGCCGTGCAGGACGATCGGGGCGACCACGCAGCAGCCGCGCCCCCGTCGGCGCAGTGCGGCGACGCGCTGGTGGCAGTACCCGGCGCCGCCGCCCGCCGGGCCGTCGGCGGTCTCCACCCAGGCGTTCGGGCCACCGCCGCCCGCCCAGCGCTCGTGCAGGAACTCGGTGATCTCCGGGAACTGGTGTACCGGATAGGACTCCCCGTCCGGGAACTCGGCCTCGTCCGCCGCCCGGTCGCCCACGTTGGCGAGCACCCTCAGCCGCCCGAGCTCGCGCTCCCACACGGAGAGCGCGGCGAAGTTTCCGGACAGCGCGTGGCACGCGCCGAGGGCCGCGGCCCGCCACGACTCGCGCGGGGTGCGTGCCGCCGCCATCCCCTGCGCCAGCTCCACCACGGCCTTCAGCCGATTGTCCTCACCCATCACCCCAGGCTAGGTAAAAACATGGCATTTAGGGACATTGATACGGCGAACAGGGGCTCGCGCATGCGGGCGCCGCCGGAAGGGGCCCGAAGGGGAGCCGGGCGGGAGCCGGGCGGAGCGCCGCAGGGAGCCGCCCGGAGCGCCGGAGGGAGCCGCCGGAAGAGGCGGGGAGCCCCGGCGGGAGCCCTACCGGGCACACCCGCCGGACAGACGCCGGCAGGTCCTGCTCACTCGCCGGGCCACTGCGGGGCGCGCTTCGCGTTGAACGCCGCCACCCCCTCGGCCCGGTCCCCCGAGAAGGCGACCGACCGCCATGCGGCGTCCTCGACCTCCAGGCCGGCGCGCAGGTCCAGCCCGTGACCGAGCCGCAGCGCCCGCTTGGCCGCGCGCAGGCCGACGGGAGAGTTCGCGGCGATGCGCGCGGCGAGCGCGAGGGCCTCCGCCGTGTCCCGCCCCGCCTCCACCAGCTCGTCCACGAGACCCAACTCCCGCGCCTCGGCCGCCTCCAGGCGCCGCGCCGAGAAGATGAGCTCGGCCGCGCGGGCCGCACCGACCCGCCGGGGCAGCAGCTGCGTGCCGCCACCGCCGGGGATCACCCCGACGGACACCTCGGGCAGCCCGACGACCGCCGAGCGGTCGGCCACGATCAGGTCGCACGACAGCGCCAGCTCGAACCCGCCGCCCAGCGCGAAGCCGTGCACGGCCGCGATGGTCGGCATCGGCAGCTCCAGGACACCCGTGTACGCGGCCCGCGCCACCGGGCGCTGCCGCACCAGGTCGGCGTCACTGAAGGAATTGCGCTCCTTCAGGTCGGCGCCGACGCAGAAGGCCCGCTCATGGGTAGACGAGAGCACCACCACGCGTACGTCCCGGTCGGCGGCGAGCGCGTCGCAGGCCCCGGCGATCGAGCGGGCCATCTCGGTGGACACCGCGTTCATGGCCTTGGGCCGGTCGAGGGCGAGCTCGGCGACGTGTCCGTGCCGCCGTACGGCGACGAACTCCCCGAACCGCCGCTCGTCGACCTGCTCCGTCGTCGACTCCGGCCCCTGCTCCGCCATGACGCCCTCCCGGTTAACGTGGGTTAACAACCGACGCCCCGATCATCGCAGCCGACGCCGCCCCAGGAAACCCGCTCCCCCCGCCCCGTACGTCCCCGTTCGGGTGACATCCGGCCCAACTCCCGCCCATCGCGCCCGAACCGTGCATAGCCTGCGCACCGCCACAGCGCTTCGGGGGGCGCGGGCACGTAGGGGAGGGACGACCATGACGAACGGCCATACGACAGACGTCGGCAGGACCCGCCCGGAACCTCAGGCCGGCCCCACGAAGAACAGCGCGCCCCGGACCGACCCGGCGCCGGCCCGCACGGCAGACCCGGCTCCTTCCGGAACGGCCCCGGCCCCCACCACCGCGGCCCGACCGACCGACCTCACCCCCGCACCCACCGACACGGCGGGGAACGCCACCCGCGTGGCCACCGACGGCGGTGGGTCGCCGGTGGGTGCCGCGTCGAGGGCCGGCACGGACACCGACGGCACTCCGAAGAGCAGTACGGCCACCGGCGGCGCCCCACGGGCCGACAGCCCCGGCACCCGCCCCACACCCCCCGGCACAGCCGGGAACGGGCCCGCGCAGACCAGCACGGGCGGCACGCAGCGCGCCTCGGCCGCCGCAGACGCCGACGGCACCCCGGAGGGCGACACGGCAGCCTGCGGCGCCCCGGAAGACGCCGCAGGCAGCGCTCGGCGCTCCGGAAGCGGTGGTGTCGGCGCGAAGGGCGGCCCGGTCCGGTCCGCTCCCGCGGCGAACGGTGCCCGCAGGACCCGCACCGAGTCCTCGGGGCCCCGTCCTCGCGAGGGGGCCCCGAAGTCCGGGGACGCGACCGACCCTCCCGGGCGGTTCCGCCCCGTGCGGGGCCGGCACCGCAGGCCGCGGCCGAGGCGGGTGCTCTTCGCAGTGGGGGGACTCGCACTCGCCGCGGGGGTGCTGAGCCTCGCGCGGATGACCCCCGACTCGGTGGTCGGGGGCGGCGGGAGCGCGGAGGCCGAGCCGCGGGCGGGGAACGCCACCGACCCGGCGGGCTCTGCGGGGTCCTCCGTGACCACGGTGGAGGCGGTGCCCTCGGTGCGACCGTCCGCCGCCACGGCATCCGGCGTGATGGGCGGTGCCGCCACGACTGCGGCATCGGGCGACGGCGCCACGCCCACGGCGCCCCCGACGACGCCCTCGGCCGTCCCGACGACGCCGTGGCCCCACGGCAGCGGCCTCGCGAGCGACGCACCGGGCGGGACGGGCATCCCCTCCGTGCCGATGAGCACCCCGCCGCCGCGGGCGACGACCGACCCGGCCACTCCGGCGCCGGCGCCGGGCACCAGCAGTCACGCCCCGGCACCGCGGCCGGAGCCGCCGGGCGTCTGCGTCCCGATCGTCGGCATCTGCGTGCACGGCCTGTCGGCGCACGGCCTCCCGGGTCTGCCCGGATGAGCGGCCGACGGCCCGGCCGGTGCCCCGGCGTCCGGCCCGCCCCGACGACCGGCCCACGGCCCGGCCGGTGCGCGGGTGCCCGGGGCTACGACTCGGTGTTGTCCCGGCGCGCGAGCAGCCACGGCTCGATCACACCGAGGCCACGCACCGGGCGCTGCCACATCGGCTGGAGGGCGAAGCGGTAGGTGGGCGGTTCCTCGCCCTCCTTCTCGGCGGTGGCCGCGGCCTCGGCGGCCTCCGCCTCGGAGGCGGGGGCCTCCCCGGTGTGGATCAGTTCCTCCGCGAACGCGCCGTCCACCAGGACGGCGTCGCGCGGCGCTATCGACGTGAGCCGGCTCGCGAGGTTCACTGTGGTGCCGAACACGTCGCCCATCCGCGTGGTCACCGTGCCGAAGGCCATGCCGACGCGCAGCTCGGGCATCGTCTCGTCGTGCGCCATCGTCTCGATGAGCCGCAGCGCGATCTCGGCGGCGATCCCGGCGTCGTCCGCCGCGTACAGCACCTCGTCGCCGAGGGTCTTGATGAGGCGTCCCCCGTGCGCGGCCACCAGGTCGGCCGCCGTGGTCTCGAAGGCCTCGACGAGCTCGCCGAGCTCCTCCTCCTCCATGCGGCGGGTCAGCCGGGTGAAGCCCACGAGGTCGGCGAAGCCGACGGCGAGGCGCCGGTCGACCATCTCCTCGTCGTCCGCCGCCTGCACGACCCGGCCGGTGGCGGCGGCGAGCTGGCGCCGCCAGACGTAGACGAGGAACTCCTCCAGCTCGGGCAGGAGCAGCTCGATCAGGGGGTACGTCACCTCGGTGCGGGTCATGCCCGGTTCCGGGGGCTCCGTGAGGCCCTCCAGGAAGGAGTCGATCTGCCACTCGGCGAGGCGGGCCGTGGTCTGGCCGGTGGAACGGGCGACCTGCACCGCCATGGCCTCGCTGAGCAGCCCCGCCTCGACGAGACCGGCCAGGCGCCGCAGGGCGAGCACGTCCGCCTCGGTGAGCGCCTTGGCCTGCCCGATGTCGGCGAAGCCCATGGCCCGCCAGAAGCGGGACGCCAGCTCCATGGAGACACCGGCGCTGCGGGCTGCCTGGAAGGGCGTGTAGCGGCGCTCCGCGCCGAGGATGAGCCCTTCCAGGCGGAGTGCCAGGGGGTCCTCCCCGTCCTCCGGCTCGGAGGGAAGGTCCACGCGGCCGTTCAGGTCGGTACGGGCGTCGGGGCCCGTGTCGGACCCGGCGTCCGGCCGCGTCCCGGGCCGGGCGCCGGCAGACGAGGGCGACGCGTCGGTAACCGGCCCGGCGGTACGGCCCGGCTCGCCGTCAGGGGCGGGCCGGGCGCCCGCGTCGGAGCCGGTGTCGTCGACGGTCACGCCTGCTGCCCTTCCGATCTGCCGACGTCAGATATCGGCCGCGCTCAACTCTACGGCAGGTGTGCGCTGGCTCACTCCCGACGCCGGGACCCAGGTGGGGAGGTTTCCAGGGGCACCGTCCCGGCCGGGGGGTTTCGGCCGCCGGGACTCCCTACGCGGGCCGCAGGTGCACCACGTCGCCCGCGCCGACGGGCTGCTGCACGCCCGTTTCCGTGGCGATGACCAGCCGGCCGTCCCCGTCCAGGGCGACGGCCTCGCCGGTGATCGAGCGGTCGCCGGGCAGTTCGGCGCGGACCACTCGTCCGAGCGTCGCGCACCCGGCGGCGTACGTCTCCTGGAGACCGGAGGCGACGGGGTCGCCCGCGGCGTCGCGCCACCGCGAATACCAGTCCTCCAGGGACCGCAGCACGGACCGCAGCACGGTGTCACGGTCCGTGCCGACCGCTCCCGCGAGCGCCAGCGACCCGGCCCCGGGCACCGGCAGTTCGTCCTCGCGCAGGGTGACGTTGATGCCGATGCCCACCACGACGGAGTCCGTCCCGGCGCGCTCGGCGAGGATGCCTCCGGCCTTGCGCTCCTCCCCGTCGATGGTCACCAGCAGGTCGTTGGGCCACTTGAGTGCCGTGTCGACACCGGCGGTGCGGGACAGCGCGGTCGCGACGGCGACACCGGTGAGCAGCGGCAGCCAGCCCCAGCGCTCGACAGGAACCCCGGTGGGCTTGAGCAGGACGGAGAAGAAGAGGCCGGAGCGGGCGGGCGCCGTCCAGCTGCGGTCGAGACGGCCGCGCCCGGCGTCCTGTTCCTCGGCGACGAGGACGGCGCCCTCGTCCGCCTTCCCCGCGCCGGCCAGGGCGACGAGGTCGGAGTTGGTGGACCCGGTGCGCTCCACCACCTGGACATCGCGCCACAGGCTGCCGTGCTCGCCGTCGCGGACGAGCGCCCGGTTCAGGGCGGTGGCGTTCAGGGGCGGCCGGTCCAGGTCGGACCACCGGTTGTCGTTCGCGTCTGAAGCATCTCGCGGCGTCATGCAACCCACCCTAGGTGTGGTAAACGCCGCACTGCTGAACGGTAGGCACGCCACTACGCTACGGATGAGTAGCAAGCCCCCCTTCTGAGCACCTCACCCTCACGTCCCCCTAGAGCAGGCAGGGAGCCGCATCCCGATGTCCGAGCCGGAAGAGCTGCAACACCCCGACATCCACACCACCGCGGGCAAGCTCGCGGACTTGCAGCGCCGCATCCAAGAGGCGACGCACGCCGGCTCGGAGCGCGCCGTCGAGAAGCAGCACGCGAAGGGCAAGCTGACGGCCCGTGAGCGCATCGAACTCCTGATGGACGAGGGCTCCTTCGTCGAGTTCGACGAGTTCGCCCGGCACCGCTCGACCGACTTCGGGCTGGAGAAGAACCGTCCCTACGGCGACGGTGTCGTCACCGGCTACGGCATGGTCGACGGCCGCCCCGTCGCCGTGTTCTCGCAGGACTTCACCGTCTTCGGCGGCGCGCTCGGCGAGGTCTTCGGCCAGAAGATCATGAAGGTGATGGACTTCGCGCTGAAGACCGGCTGCCCGGTCATCGGCATCAACGACTCCGGCGGCGCCCGCATCCAGGAAGGCGTCAGCGCGCTGGGCATGTACGGCGAGATCTTCCGCCGCAACACCCACGCCTCCGGCGTCATCCCGCAGATCTCGCTCGTGGTCGGCCCCTGCGCGGGCGGCGCGGTCTACTCCCCCGCCATCACCGACTTCACGATCATGGTCGACCAGACCTCGCACATGTTCATCACCGGCCCGGACGTCATCAAGACGGTCACCGGCGAGGACGTCGGCTTCGAGGAACTGGGCGGCGCCCGCACCCACAACGCCACCTCCGGCGTCGCCCACCACATGGCCGGCGACGAGAAGGACGCCATCGAGTACGTCAAGCAGCTCCTGTCGTACCTGCCGTCCAACAACCTCTCCGAGCCTCCCGCGTTCGCCGAGGAGGCCGACCTCGCCCCGACCGACGAGGACCGCGAGCTGGACACCATCGTGCCCGACAGCGCGAACCAGCCGTACGACATGCACGCGGTCATCGAACACGTCCTGGACGACGCCGAGTTCTTCGAGACCCAGGCGCTGTTCGCGCCCAACATCCTCACCGGCTTCGGCCGCGTCGAGGGCCACCCCGTCGGCATCGTCGCCAACCAGCCGATGCAGTTCGCCGGCTGCCTGGACATCGACGCCAGCGAGAAGGCCGCCCGCTTCGTGCGCACCTGCGACGCCTTCAACGTCCCGGTCATCACCTTCGTCGACGTCCCCGGCTTCCTGCCCGGCGTCGGCCAGGAGCACGAGGGCATCATCCGCCGCGGCGCCAAGCTGATCTACGCCTACGCCGAGGCCACCGTGCCCCTGATCACGGTCATCACCCGCAAGGCCTTCGGCGGCGCCTACGACGTCATGGGGTCCAAGCACCTGGGCGCCGACATCAACCTGGCCTGGCCCACCGCCCAGATCGCCGTCATGGGCGCCCAGGGCGCGGTCAACATCCTGCACCGCCGCACCATCGCCGCCGCCGAGGACCAGGACGCCACCCGCGCCCGCCTCATCCAGGAGTACGAGGACACGCTCCTCAACCCCTACACGGCCGCCGAACGCGGTTACATCGACGGCGTGATCATGCCCTCGCAGACCCGCTCGCACATCGTCCGGGGCCTGCGTCAGCTGCGCACCAAGCGGGAATCACTCCCTCCGAAGAAGCACGGCAACATCCCCCTCTAGGCCCCGATCGGACTCCTGGGAGCAGACATGACGATCAAGGTCGTTCGGGGCAATCCGACCCCCGAGGAGCTGGCCGCCGCACTGGCGGTGGTCAGGGCGCGCGCCGCGGCGGCGGCCTCCGCCCCGTCGGGCGCGCGCCGCGAGCCGGACGCCTGGGCCGACCCGGCCCGGCTGGCGATGAGCCGCCTGCCGGCCCCGGGGCCGAAGGCGTGGGGCCGCACCTACTGGCCCGGCTAGGGCCCATCTGACCGTTCCCGGCGTCGCCGGGCGGGCGGGAACGGTCATCCAGGGCCCAGGACGACGGCCCGGGTTCGCGGACCGGCCGGCGCGGGAAGTCCCGGGCCGGCCGGTCCGCGAACCCGGGTCCGTGCCCCACGAGCCCCGAAATTGAGTACGCGTACTCAGGCGCCCGGCCCCCCGCCCGCCGCACGATCGGGGACATGCTGTGGTCCGACCCCGAGAACGAACCCCCCGAGGAACTCCGCGACATGCAGGAGATGTTGCGGCGCCTGGGCATTCTCGTGGCGCTGGCCATGGTGCTCGCGATGATCCTGCTCGGCGTGATGTGAGCCGCCCGGGAGCGGACGGACACCGGCCGGCGGCCCGGACCGCGCCGATACCCTGAGCGCATGACCGATCAGCCGCGCCGCCGTCTCGTGCTCGCCTCGCAGTCCCCCGCCCGGCTCAACCTGCTGCGGCAGGCCGGACTCGCCCCCGAGGTGATCGTGAGCGGAGTGGACGAGGAGGCCGTCAGCGCCCCCACCCCCGCCGAACTCGCCCTCGCACTGGCCGAGGCGAAGGCATCCGTCGTCGCGGCCCGCCCCGAGGCGCAGGGCGCACTGGTGATCGGCTGCGACTCCGTCCTCGACCTGGACGGCCAGGCCCTGGGCAAGCCCGCGGACGCAGAGGAGGCCACCGCGCGCTGGAAGGCGATGCGCGGCCGGGCCGGGACCCTCCAGACGGGGCACTGCATCTACGACACGGCGGCCAAGCGCTACGCCTCGGCGACCGCGTCCACCGTGGTCCGCTTCGGCGAGCCCACGGACGAGGAGATCGCCGCCTACATCGCCTCGGGCGAACCCCTCCACGTGGCGGGCGCCTTCACCCTCGACGGCCGCTCGGCGCCGTTCATCGAGGGCATCGACGGCGACCACGGCAATGTCATCGGCATCTCGCTGCCGCTCGTGCGCAGGCTCCTCGCCGAGCTGGGCGTCGGCATCACCGAGCTGTGGACGCCGCGGGAGAAGTGATCAGGAGGCGGAGGGGGCCGGAGGGGCCGAGACCGGGGTTCCTCCGCCGTTTCCGCCGTCCTTGCCGTCCCCGGGCACGGCGTCGGCCGGGCCGGCCGCCTCACGGCGGTCGTACGCCAGCAGGGTGAACACGATCAGCCCGAGCACGACCATCATGAAGGCGAACGCGCCCCAGCCCACCAGCCCCACCGTGAACGCGCCGAGCAGGCCGTGCACCACGGCGGCGCTGATCAGCAGGACACGCCCGAGAACGCGCGGTGCGCGGTCGCGGAGGGCGACCAGCAGGGCGGTGAGGGCACAGGCCGCGAAGTACAGGCCGAAGACCAGCCCGCCGACCTTCGACGACACGGACATCATGTCGGGGTCGAGCCCTGCCAGGGACATGTCCTGACGGTCCACGACCACGCCGAGGAACCAGTTCAGCAGCGCGATGCCGATCGCCTCCACGAAGAGCACGATCGCCGTCACCCACGCCACCGGTCTGCGCACCACCGGTCCCCACCCACTTCCGCGTGCTGTTACTCCCAGTACGTTCAGGACATCGCGAACGCTACTAACGGGTAAACCGCGGGACAAGAGGTCTGCGCGGGGCAAAGAATCATTGGGCCATTCGTAGGGACTCCACAAAGAAACCTTGTGGGCCGCAGCACGGAGTCACAGAGACCTTGACCACACCGGAGGGCTAGGGTTCAGGGAAGGATTCCAGCGTGCTGCGGTGCGACAAGGGATTTCACGGGTCGGTCGAGCCTCGCATCACGCTCCGTGTGGGCAAGCTCACCACTGGGGACGGGTCGAAACGTCGTGTCGGCTGTCCCTAAACTCGGCTTGTTTCAAGGAGGGAGCCATCGTGCGCAAGGTGCTCATCGCCAACCGTGGCGAAATCGCTGTCCGCGTGGCCCGGGCATGCCGGGATGCCGGGATCGCGAGCGTTGCCGTGTATGCCGAACCGGACCGGGACGCTCTGCATGTCCGTGCGGCGGACGAAGCGTTCGCGCTGGGCGGTGACACCCCGGCCACCAGTTATCTGGACATCGCCAAGGTGCTCCAGGCCGCCAAGGACTCGGGGGCCGACGCGATCCACCCCGGTTACGGCTTCCTGTCCGAGAACGCGGAGTTCGCGCAGGCCGTCCTGGACGCCGACCTGATCTGGATCGGCCCGCCGCCGCACGCCATCCGCGACCTGGGTGACAAGGTCGCCGCCCGGCACATCGCCCAGCGCGCCGGTGCCCCGCTGGTCGCCGGCACCCCTGACCCGGTCTCCGGGGCCGACGAGGTCGTCGCGTTCGCCCAGGAGCACGGCCTGCCCATCGCGATCAAGGCCGCCTTCGGCGGCGGCGGCCGCGGCCTGAAGGTCGCCCGCACTCTCGAAGAGGTCCCGGAGCTGTACGAGTCGGCCGTGCGCGAGGCCGTCGCCGCCTTCGGCCGCGGCGAGTGCTTCGTCGAGCGCTACCTCGACAAGCCCCGCCACGTCGAGACCCAGTGCCTGGCCGACTCCCACGGCAACGTGGTCGTCGTCTCGACCCGCGACTGCTCTCTGCAGCGCCGCCACCAGAAGCTCGTCGAGGAAGCTCCCGCCCCCTTCCTGTCCGACGCGCAGGTCCAGGAGCTCTACTCCTCCTCCAAGGCCATCCTCAAGGAGGCCGGCTACGTCGGCGCGGGCACCGTGGAGTTCCTCGTCGGCAACGACGGCACGATCTCCTTCCTCGAGGTCAACACCCGCCTCCAGGTCGAGCACCCGGTCACCGAGGAAGTCGCCGGCATCGACCTGGTCCGCGAGATGTTCCGTATCGCCGACGGCGAGGCCCTCGGCTACGACGACCCGGAACTGCGCGGCCACTCCTTCGAGTTCCGCATCAACGGCGAGGACCCGGGCCGCAACTTCCTGCCCGCCCCCGGCACCGTCACCCGCTTCGACCCGCCCACCGGTCCCGGCGTGCGCCTGGACGCCGGCGTCGAGGCCGGCAGCGTGATCGGCCCCGCCTGGGACTCCCTGCTCGCCAAGCTCATCGTCACCGGCGCCACCCGCGAGCAGGCCCTGCAGCGCGCCTCCCGCGCCCTGGAGGAGTTCCAGGTCGAGGGCATGGCCACCGCCATCCCCTTCCACCGCGCGGTGGTCAAGGACCCGGCCTTCGCCCCCGAGCTGACCGGCACCACCAGCCCGTTCACGATCCACACCCGCTGGATCGAGACCGAGTTCGTGAACGAGATCAAGCCGTTCGCCGCTGCGGCCGACGCCGAGACCGACGAGGAGCCGGGCCGCGAGACCGTCGTCGTCGAGGTCGGCGGCAAGCGCCTGGAAGTCTCCCTGCCCTCCTCCCTGGGCATGTCTCTGGCCCGCACCGGCCTCGCCGCGGGCGCCAAGCCCAAGCGTCGCGCCGCCAAGAAGTCGGGCCCCGTCGCGTCGGGCGACACCCTCGCCTCCCCCATGCAGGGCACGATCGTCAAGATCGCTGTCGAGGAGGGCCAGGAGGTCAAGGAGGGCGACCTCGTCGTCGTCCTGGAAGCGATGAAGATGGAGCAGCCGCTCAACGCCCACCGCTCCGGCACGGTCAAGGGCCTGTCCGCCGAAGTCGGCGCCTCCGTCACCGCGGGCGCCGCCATCTGCGAGATCAAGGACTGACCCGCGGCCACGGCCGCGGACGGCAGAACAGCAGTACCGAACCCGGGAGCGCCCGGCGGACCGCATCGACCGGTCGGCCGGGCGCTCCGGTCGTTCCGGCGCCCGTCACCTTCCGGGCGTGCGGGTGCCGCCCGGGGCGACCGCCCGGGGGCGCCGATGGCATGCTGGACCGCATCCGCACGGCAGGAGAGGTCAGGTGGCGGCCATGGCGGGCCCGACCGCACGGGAGAGGGCGCACGGCCCCGCGTCCCCGGTAAGCCACGGGGCGCCGCGCGCCATGCGTGCCGACGCCCGGCGCAACCACGAACGGCTGGTCGCCGAGGCGCGGTCCGCGTTCGCCGAGCACGGCACCGACGCGTCCCTGGAGGACGTGGCCCGCCGTGCGGGGGTGGGGATCGGCACGCTGTACCGCCACTTCCCCAATCGGCACTCGCTGATGAGCGCGGTGTTCGAGGACGCGGTCGGCGACCTGCTGTCCCGCTCGCGTGAGCTCCTCGACGCACCGCAGCCGTGCACCGCCCTGGTGGAGTGGCTGCGCGCCATCATCACTCATGCAGGCGAGTACCGCGGGCTCGCGCGTGCCCTCATGTCGGCCGCCCGGGACGACACTTCGGATCTCGCGCGGTGCAGCGGCCCGATGGCCGAGGCGGGCAGCGCGCTTCTGCGCCGCGCCCAGGACGCCGGCGCCGTACGCCCCGACGTCTCGATCGGCGATCTGCTCCAGCTGACCAACGCGATCGCGCTGGCCGCCGAGGAGACCCCGGACGAGCCCGAACTGGCGGACCGTCTGCTCGGCCTGACCCTGCGTGGCCTGAAGGCGTGACCCCGCGCGGGGCCCGGCCGGTGGGACAGGCCCCGTCGCAGGCCCCCGCGGGAGTGCCAAAGGGCCCGTCAGGAGCGGTCAGCGGCGGCGGAGATCGGCCACCCTGGCCCGCTCACCCTGCGGCTGTTCCCCGAGGACCGTGGCGCTGCGCAGCTGCGGGCCCGTGCCCGGAACCACCTGGCCGCGGCGCGGTCCCGGGAGGGGTACGTCCCGGCGCGGCTGACGCCCCGCCGGGACGGGATCCCCTCCCGCACCGCCCGAGGCGGATGACCCCGCCACCGCGATCTGGACGCCCTGGTCGGCCAGCGCCTGGAGTTCGGTGACCGCGCGGTCGTCATGCGCCGGCGGCTCGTCGGTGACCAGACGCGTGATCACGTCGGTCGGCACGGTCTGGAACATCGTGTCCGTGCCGAGCTTGGTGTGGTCGGCGAGGACGACGACCTCGGCCGCCGCCTGCACCAGGGCCCGGTCCACGGACGCCGAGAGCATGTTGGACGTGGACAGGCCGCGCTCGGCCGTCAGCCCGCTCCCGGAGAGGAAGGCCCGGGAGACGCGCAGTCCCTGGAGGGACTGCTCGGCGCCGGAGCCGACCAGGGCGTAGTTGGAACCGCGCAGGGTGCCGCCGGTCATCACGACCTCGACACGGTTGGCGTGGGCCAGCGCCTGGGCCACCAGCAGGGAGTTGGTGACGACGGTCAGTCCGGGCACCCGCGCGAGCCGGCGTGCCAGCTCCTGCGTGGTGGTTCCCGCGCCCACCACGATGGCCTCGCCCTCTTCGACGAGACCCGCGGCGAGATCGGCGATGGCCGTCTTCTCGGCGGTCGCGAGATGCGATTTCTGCGGAAAGCCGGACTCCCGCGTGAACCCGCCCGGCAATACCGCACCGCCATGCCGGCGGTCGAGGAGTCCTTCTGCCTCCAGTGCGCGCACGTCCCGCCGTACGGTCACTTCGGAGGTCTGGACGACGCGGGCGAGCTCACGGAGCGACACGGCCCCGTTCGCACGCACCATTTCGAGGATCAATTGGCGACGTTCTGCAGCGAACACGAAACTGACAGTAACCCCAACGACCGTCTGGTTTCAGCAGTTTGCGCCGAATAACAGAAGTTGTTCGCATGGCAGGGTGCGAGGTGGTATAGGCGCCTACTCGCGCTGCCTATGCCGTACGAATGGTCGACGACTCCCCGTGACCGGCCGGCGAGCGTCGTGGGACGTCAGCGGGCCTCAGCCCTCTCCGGTGGCCTTCCGGGTGTGCAACTGCCGTGCCACCTCGGCGATCGAGCCCGAGAGCGAGGGGTACACCGTGAAGGCCTTGGCGATCTGCTCGACCGTCAGATTGTTGTCGACCGCGATCGAGATCGGATGGATCAGTTCCGAGGCGCGCGGGGCCACCACGACACCGCCGACCACGATCCCGGTCCCGGGGCGGCAGAAGATCTTGACGAAGCCGTCCCGGATGCCCTGCATCTTGGCGCGCGGGTTGCGCAGCAGCGGCAGCTTCACGACGCGGGCCTCGATCTTGCCGGCGTCGACGTCCGCCTGGGTGTACCCCACGGTGGCGATCTCGGGGTCGGTGAACACGTTCGACGAGACCGTCTTCAGGTTCAGCGGGGCCACCGCGTCGCCGAGGAAGTGGTACATGGCGATGCGGCCCTGCATGGCGGCGACGGACGCGAGAGCGAACACACCGGTCACGTCACCGGCCGCGTACACACCCGGAGCGGTCGTCCGCGACACCTTGTCGGTCCAGATGTGACCGGAGTCCCTGACCTTGACGCCGGCTTCCTCCAGGCCCATCCCGCTGCTGTTCGGGATGGCGCCGACCGCCATCAGGCAGTGCGAGCCGCTGATGACCCGGCCGTCGGAGAGCGCGACCTCGACACGGTCGCCGACCCGCTTGGCGGACTCCGCGCGGGAACGCGCCATGACGTTCATGCCGCGGCGGCGGAAGACGTCCTCCAGGACGGCCGCCGCGTCCGGGTCCTCGCCGGGCAGCACCCGGTCGCGGCTGGAGACGAGCGTGACGCGCGAGCCGAGCGCCTGGTAGGCGCCCGCGAACTCGGCGCCGGTGACACCGGAACCGACCACGATGAGCTCCTCGGGGAGCTCGTCGAGGTCGTAGACCTGGGTCCAGTTCAGGATGCGCTCGCCGTCGGGCTGCGCGTCGGGCAGCTCGCGGGGGTGACCCCCGGTCGCGATGAGCACGGCGTCGGCGACGAGCGTCTCCTCGGTGCCGTCCGCGGCCCGCACGACGACCTTGCGGGAGCCGTCCAGGGCCTGCATGCCCTCCAGGCGTCCCCGGCCGCGCAGGACGCGTGCGCCGGCGCGCGTGACGGAGGCCGTGATGTCGTGCGACTGGGCGAGCGCGAGACGCTTCACACGGCGGTTGACCTTGCCGAGATCCACGCCGACCACCTTGGCCGCCTGCTCCAGCGGGGGCGTGTCGTCGGCGACGATGATCCCCAGTTCCTCGTACGAGGAGTCGAAGGTGGTCATCACCTCGGCCGTGGCGATGAGGGTCTTCGACGGCACGCAGTCGGTGAGCACCGACGCCCCGCCCAGACCGTCGCAGTCGACGACGGTCACCTCCGCGCCGAGCTGGGCGGCCACCAGGGCCGCCTCGTATCCGCCGGGTCCGCCGCCGATGATCACGATCCGAGTCACGTACTCCATTGTCCCGCACGCTTCAAGGTGCCGACGCCCCGGGGGCCGACGCGCGTGCTTTCGAGCCACTTCTGTTACGTGAGAGACGCACGGGTCCACTGCCGTACCCTCGACCGCATGTCGCTCTACGCCGCGTACGCCGGCAATCTCGACCCGCGGCTGATGACGCGCCGCGCCCCGCACTCGCCGCTCCGCGCCATCGGCTGGCTGAACGGCTGGCGGCTCACGTTCGGCGGGGAGCACATGGGCTGGGAGGGTGCGCTGGCGACGATCGTCGAGGCGCCGGGCTCGCAGGTGTTCGTGGCGCTGTACGACATCGCCCCGCCGGACGAGGAATCCATGGACCGCTGGGAGGGGGTCGGCCTCGACGTCTACCGGCGGATGCGCGTACGCGCGCACACGCTGGAGGGCGAGGAATCCGCGTGGGCGTACGTCCTCAACGGGTACGAGGGCGGTCTCCCCTCGGCGCGCTACCTCGGCGAGGTCGCCGACGCGGCGGAGTCGGCCGGAGCGCCGCACGACTACGTCATGGAGCTCCGCAAACGGCCCTGCTGAGCCCGCCGGGGAGATCACCCTCCCCGTCTTCCGCCGCACGTCCTGTCGGAAACGACAAGACAACGATCGCAAGACCGTGAGCTCCGTCATCTACGCGCGTAGGCCAAGACCGGCTACGCTCATCCGCGTGAACGCATCTCTTCTTCCGGACGACATCCAGGGCGACCCCTACGCCGCCGCCGACGCCGCCGCCTCGCGTCTGCGCGAGCTGACGGGCGCCGAGACCCACGACGTCGCCCTCGTGATGGGCTCCGGCTGGGCTCCGGCCGTGGACGCCCTCGGCTCCCCCGATGCCGAGTTCCAGGTCACCGAGCTGCCCGGGTTCCCCCCGCCGGCCGTCGAGGGGCACGGCGGCACGATCCGCTCGTACCGGCTCGGTGACAAGAGAGCCCTGGTCTTCCTGGGCCGCACCCACTACTACGAGGGTCGCGGCGTCGCCTCGGTGGCGCACGGCGTGCGGACCGCCGTCGCCGCCGGCTGCAAGACCATCGTGCTGACGAACGGCTGCGGCGGTCTGCGCGAGGGCATGCGCCCCGGGCAGCCGGTGCTGATCAGCGACCACATCAACCTGACGGCCGCCTCGCCGATCGTCGGCGCGAACTTCGTGGACCTGACGGACCTGTACTCGCCGCGGCTGCGCGCGCTGTGCAAGGAGGTCGACCCGAGCCTGGAGGAGGGCGTCTACGCCCAGTTCCCCGGGCCGCACTACGAGACGCCCGCCGAGATCCGGATGGCCCGGGTCATCGGCGCGGACCTGGTGGGCATGTCGACGACCCTGGAAGCCATCGCCGCGCGTGAGGCGGGCGCCGAGGTGCTCGGCATCTCCCTCGTCACCAACCTCGCCGCGGGCATGACGGGCGAACCCCTCAACCACGAGGAGGTCCTCCAGGCCGGCCGCGACTCCGCCGCCCGCATGGGCGCGCTGCTCACCCAGGTGCTGGACCGGCTGTAGTCCGGCCCGGGCCGCGGTTCCCCCGGCCCTTCGGGGACGACAGGGGCACAGGGGCGGCCCCCGCGACGGCCGCCGGCGACGTAGTAGACGAAGAGAGAGGTTCACCCGAGGTGCAGGACGAACTCATCGCACGGGCCGAGGCGTGGCTGGCCGAGGACCCCGACGCGGACACCCGTGCGGAACTCGCCGCGCTGATCGACGCCGGGGACGTCACGGAGATCGCCGCGCGCTTCGCCGGCACCCTGCAGTTCGGCACCGCCGGCCTGCGCGGCGAGCTCGGCGCGGGCCCGATGCGGATGAACCGCTCCGTCGTCATACGCGCCGCCGCGGGCCTGGCCGCCTACCTGAAGGCCGGCGGACAGGCCGGCGGTCTCGTCGTCATCGGCTACGACGCCCGTCACAAGTCCGCGGACTTCGCGCGCGACACCGCGGCGGTGATGACGGGCGCGGGGCTGCGCGCCGCAGTACTCCCCCGCCCGCTGCCCACCCCCGTCCTCGCCTTCGCCGTCCGGCATCTCGGAGCGGTGGCGGGCGTCGAGGTCACCGCCAGCCACAACCCGCCCCGCGACAACGGCTACAAGGTCTACCTGGGCGACGGCTCGCAGATCGTCCCCCCGGCGGACGCGGAGATCGCGGCCGAGATCGACGCCGTCCGCGCGCTCGCCGACGTGCCCCGTCCGGAGTCCGGCTGGGAGACCCTCGGCGAGGACGTGCTGGATGCCTATCTGGCCCGTACGGACGCCGTGCTGGCCGAGGGGTCGCCGCGCACCGCCCGCACCGTCTACACGGCGATGCACGGCGTCGGCAAGGACGTGCTGCTCGCGGCCTTCGACCGGGCGGGCTTCCCCGCGCCGGTCCTGGTCGCCGAACAGGCCGAGCCGGACCCGGACTTCCCCACCGTCGCCTTCCCGAACCCGGAAGAGCCCGGCGCGATGGACCTCGCCTTCGCGAAGGCCCGCGAGACCGGCCCCGACCTGATCGTCGCGAACGACCCCGACGCCGACCGCTGCGCGGTGGCCGTCAAGGAGCGCGGCGATGCGGGCGACTGGCGGATGCTGCGCGGTGACGAGGTCGGCGCGCTGCTCGGCGAGCACCTGGTGCGCCGCGGGGCGCGCGGCACCTTCGCCGAGTCGATCGTCTCCTCGTCCCTGCTCGGCCGGATCGCCGAGAAGGCCGGCCTGCCGTACGTGGAGACCCTCACCGGCTTCAAGTGGATCGCCCGCGCGGAGGGGCTTCGCTACGGGTACGAGGAGGCACTCGGCTACTGCGTCGACCCGGACGGCGTCCGCGACAAGGACGGCATCACCGCCGCCGTCCTGATCACCGAGCTCGCCTCCGAGCTCAAGGAGCAGGGACGGACCCTGCTGGACCTCCTCGACGACATCGCCGTCGAGCACGGCCTGCACGCCACCGACCAGCTGTCGGTCCGGGTGGAGGACCTGTCCGTCATCGCCGACGCCATGCTGCGCCTGCGCGAGCGGCCGCCGACGCGGCTCGGCGGTCTGGCGATCACGAACGCCGAGGACCTGACCAAGGGCACCGACACCCTCCCGCCCACGGACGGTCTGCGCTACACGCTGGAGGGCGCACGGGTGGTCGTCCGCCCGAGCGGCACGGAGCCGAAGCTGAAGTGCTACCTGGAGGTCGTGGTGCCCGTGGGCTCCCGGGACGGCCTCCCCGAGGCCCACGCCGAGGCCGCGGCGCTGCTCGCGGCCATCAAGCGGGACCTGTCGGCCGCCGCCGGCATCTGAGGCCGCCCGGTGCGGGCCCGTCGAACGGACGGGCCCGCACCGAAACACTTTTCCCATCACCGCCCGTACGGGTGATTTCCGCACGGCAGTTGTCGCAGCACTCCCGGGCGCCGCCGCGGGACCGAGGCACGGTTACCGGTAGCGCACCGCCGAGTCCCAGGAGCTGCCGCGTGCCCTCGACCGCTTCCCGGCCGACAACCGCCCCACCCCGGAACGCCCCGAGCGGACTCTCCCCCACCACCCGGCTTCCGCCGCGGCAGGTCACCGTCGCGGCCCGGTTCCGCGACGCGCTGCGCCGCGCGGCCCCCGCCCTGCTCGCCTACGCGGCCGCACGCCTCGTCGGCCTCCTCGTGCTCACCGTGTGGGCCCACCGCCGGCACCACGGTGTCTGGCCACTGCTGGCGACGAAGTGGGACGCGGACTGGTACCTCGGCATCGCCGATCACGGCTACGCGCGTCTGCTGGGCGCCGCCTACGACGCCAACAACCTCGCCTTCTTCCCGCTGTACCCGGTGCTCGTCAAGGCGGTCGCCGCCGTCACTCCGGGCACCCGTGCCACGACCGGCGTCGCGATCGCCGTCGTGGGCTCCTTCGCCGCCGCCTGGGGGATCCACGCGGTGGGCAGCCATCTGCACGGCCGCCGCGTGGGTGTCCTGCTGACCGTGCTGTGGGCGGCGCTCCCGGTGGGCCTGGTCGAGTGGATGGGGTACACGGAGTCGCTGTTCACCGCGTTCGCCGCGTGGTCGCTGTACGCGGTGCTCACCGGCCGCTGGCTCTGGGCCGGTTCGCTGGCGGCGCTGTCGGGACTGACCCGCCCTACGGGCATCGCGGTCGCCGCGGCGGTCACCGTCACGGCCCTGCTGTCGCTGCGCCGCGGGTTCTGCGCCCGCGCGCTCGCGGCGGTCCTGACCGCCCCCGCAGGCTGGCTGGCCTACGTCGGCTGGGTGGGCCTGCGGCTGCACCGCTGGGACGGCTACTTCGCCGTCCAGCGGCTGTGGCACAACGAGTGGGACGGGGGCACCGAGACCCTGCGCCGTCTGCGGGACATCCTCGGGCGGAACTCGGCGCCCGAACTGTTCCTCGTCATGGTCACCGTGACGCTGCTGGTGTCCGTCGCCCTGTACGCGCTGTCCCTCTGGGACCGCCAGCCGCTCCCGCTGCTGGTCTTCACCGGGGTCCTGCTGCTGATCGTCCTCGGCAGCGGGGGCGTCTACTTCCCGCGGGCCCGCTTCCTGCTGCCCGGCTTCCCGCTGCTGCTCCCGGCGGCCCTGCACCTGGCCCGGTCCTCGCCCCGGTTCCGCACCGTGGCACTGACCGGCGCCATCCTGCTCTCGGCGTACTGCAGCGCGTACATGGCGCTGGTGTGGCCGAGCGCGCCGTGACCGGGCCGCACCGCGGGATGCGGGTCAGCCCGTCGCCAGCAGGATGACGAGCAGGGCCGCCCCGGCGATCGCGGGTCCCATCACCTCGTACGCCCAGCGCACGGTGACCTCGCCCTGCGCGCTCCGCTCGTCGGCCCTGGCCTCCGCGAGCTGCCGCAGATCGTCCATGATCTGGTCGGTCGTGGCGCGGGTCGGCGCGACGGGCTGGTGGGAGCGGCCGAGGCCCATCGGCGACGGACGGCGCGCCGAGCCCGGACGGCGTCCGTCACCGCCGCCGGCGGCGCGCGCCTGCTGCTTGGTGACCTTCTTGCGGGCGCGCAGCGAGACCGGCACCGCCCACAGCTGGTACTTCGTGCCGGAGGCGGCGACGACCTCGTTGGAGTAGCCGGAGCGCAGGGAGGCGACCTGGGCCCAGGGCAGCACGATGACGCGGAACGGGTTGCGGACGCGCAGCCGGTCCTCGTTCGCGAAGACCGCGGGCCGCAGGGTGAACGCGGACACCAGGGGGACGACGAGGATCAGCGCGGCGAGGGCCAGCCACGGGGTGCGGCCGTGCCCCGAGACCAGCGCGTCCACGCCGAGCCAGCCCGCGATGAGGAGCAGCAGGGCGCCGCCCGCGATACCGGCGGGCGACCGGTAGATCCGGTCCTTCGACTCGGGTCGCGAGGCGTCCGGTACGGGTGACTGGGGGTCCGGGGTGCTCATGGCCCCGATTGTGCCCGACGCCCCCACCAGCCCCACCGCTACCCCGCCCGCGGGCCGCCCCCCGGCCTCCCGGAAGCCTCCCCGCCGGCCGACACCCCCACGGGCCACCTGCACGTCTTCACCCCACCAGCCGGCCGGCCGACCTCGGTCCGCCACATGCTTCGCCCCGCCCAGCCGCCCCGAGCCTTCCCCGCCACCCGACCCGCCCACCAGGTGACTCCCCCGCCCCGACACTCCCCTTGCCCCGCTGGGGACCTCCAGCCCCTCCCGTCCCGCGCCCCTCGCGCCGGCCGGGAAGTCCCGGCCCTCCCACGTTCCCCGGCGAGACCCAGCCCCTCCGGCGCTCGAGGAGCGGGGTCCGGGGCGGAGCCCGGGGCGAGGGACGGGCAGGGGCGGAGGGGGCGAAATCCCGTCCGGCGCCAGAACGGGGAGGATCCTGCCCCAGAATGGGGAGGAACGGACGGGACCACCCCGACCCGGAAACCGAGGACGGACGGACAGCCGAGACCACGACCCGGCCCCCGCCCCGCCCAGAGAGCGCCCCCACACGGAGAGCCACTCCCGCCCCGGGGGTGTACAGCCGCTACGCGCGTAGATATGCTCGTCTGGTGACCATGCCCACCTCTGCACCCGCTGCCCTCGCTGACGCCACCGCGTCCGACAGCACGCTGCGCCGCTTCCTCCACGGGCTGCCCGGCGTCGACGCGGTCGGCCTGGAGGCGCGCGCCGCCTCGCTCGGCACCCGTTCCATCAAGACCACCGCGAAGGCGTACGCCATCGACCTCGCCATCTCGATGGTCGACCTGACGACGCTGGAAGGCGCGGACACCCCGGGCAAGGTCCGGGCGCTCGGCGCCAAGGCGGTCCACCCCGACCCGACCGACCCCGCGACCCCCACCACGGCCGCGGTCTGCGTCTATCCCGACATGGTGGCCGTCGCCAAGGAGGCCGTCGCCGGCTCCGGCGTGAAGGTCGCCTCGGTGGCCACCGCCTTCCCGGCGGGCCGCGCCGCGCTCGACGTGAAGCTGGCCGACGTGCGTGACGCCGTCGCCGCGGGCGCCGACGAGATCGACATGGTCATCGACCGCGGGGCCTTCCTCGCGGGCCACTACATGAAGGTGTACGAGGAGATCGTCGCCGTGAAGGAGGCCTCGGGCGCCGCGCGCCTGAAGGTCATCTTCGAGACCGGCGAGCTGTCGACGTACGACAACATCCGCCGCGCCTCCTGGCTCGGCATGCTGGCCGGGGCGGACTTCATCAAGACCTCCACCGGCAAGGTCGCCGTGAACGCGACGCCCGCGAACACGCTGCTCATGCTGGAGGCGGTCCGCGACTTCCGCGCGCAGACCGGGGTACAGGTCGGCGTGAAGCCGGCCGGCGGCATCCGCACCTCCAAGGACGCCATCAAGTTCCTGGTCCTGGTGAACGAGACGGCGGGCGAGGACTGGCTCGACAACCACTGGTTCCGCTTCGGCGCCTCCTCGCTCCTGAACGACCTGCTGATGCAGCGTCAGAAGCTGGCCACCGGCCGCTACTCCGGCCCCGACTACGTGACGGTGGACTGATCACCATGACCATCGAGAAGCGGTCATCCGCATTCGAGTACGCGCCCGCGCCGGAGTCCCGCGCGGTCGTCGACATCGCCCCGTCGTACGGGCTCTTCATCGACGGCGAGTTCACCGAAGCGGCGGACGGCAGGGTCTTCAAGACCGTCAGCCCCGCCACCGAGGAGGTCCTCTCCGAGGTCGCCCAGGCCGGTGCCGAGGACGTCGACCGTGCCGTGAAGGCGGCCCGCAAGGCGTTCGAGAAGTGGTCGGCGCTGCCCGGCTCCGAGCGCGCCAAGTACCTCTTCCGCATCGCGCGGATCATCCAGGAGCGCTCCCGTGAGCTCGCCGTCCTGGAGACGCTGGACAACGGCAAGCCCATCAAGGAGACCCGCGACGCCGACCTCCCCCTGGTCGCCGCGCACTTCTTCTACTACGCGGGCTGGGCCGACAAGCTCGACCACGCCGGCTTCGGCGCGGACCCCTGCCCCCTCGGCGTCGCGGGCCAGGTCATCCCCTGGAACTTCCCGCTGCTGATGCTGGCGTGGAAGATCGCCCCGGCGCTGGCGACCGGCAACACGGTCGTGCTGAAGCCGGCCGAGACCACGCCGCTGAGCGCCCTGTTCTTCGCGGACATCTGCCGCCAGGCGGGCCTGCCCAAGGGCGTCGTCAACATCCTTCCGGGATACGGCGACGCGGGCGCGGCGCTCGTCGAGCACCCGGACGTGAACAAGGTGGCCTTCACCGGCTCCACCGCCGTCGGCAAGGCGATCGCCCGTCAGGTCGCGGGCACCGACAAGAAGGTCACGCTCGAACTGGGCGGCAAGGGCGCGAACATCGTCTTCGACGACGCCCCGATCGACCAGGCCGTCGAGGGCATCGTCAGCGGCATCTTCTTCAACCAGGGCCAGGTGTGCTGCGCGGGCTCCCGCCTGCTCGTCCAGGAGTCGATCCACGACGAGCTGCTGGACTCCCTCAAGCGCCGGCTGTCCACCCTGCGTCTGGGCGATCCGCTCGACAAGAACACCGACATCGGCGCGATCAACTCCGCCGAGCAGCTGGCGCGGATCACCGCGCTCGCGGACAAGGGCGAGGCCGAGGGCGCCGAGCGCTGGTCGCCGGCCTGCGAACTGCCCTCGTCCGGCTACTGGTTCGCGCCGACGCTGTTCACGAACGTCACCCAGGCGCACACCATCGCCCGGGACGAGATCTTCGGCCCGGTGCTGTCGGTCCTGACCTTCCGCACCCCGGACGAGGCGGTCGCCAAGGCCAACAACTCCCAGTACGGCCTGTCGGCGGGCATCTGGACGGAGAAGGGCTCCCGCATCCTGGCGGTGGCGAACAAGCTCCGCGCCGGTGTCGTCTGGTCCAACACGTTCAACAAGTTCGACCCGACCTCGCCGTTCGGCGGCTACAAGGAGTCGGGCTTCGGCCGCGAGGGCGGTCGTCACGGCCTGGAGGCGTACCTCGATGTCTGACCGTTTGAGCGTCTTCAAGACCTACAAGCTGTACGTGGGCGGGAAGTTCCCGCGTTCCGAGAGCGGCCGGGTGTTCGAGGTGACCGACTCCAAGGGCAAGTGGCTGGCGAACGCGCCGCAGTCGAGCCGCAAGGACGCCCGTGACGCGGTCGTCGCCGCGCGCAAGGCGTTCGGCGGCTGGTCCGGGGCGACGGCGTACAACCGCGGCCAGGTCCTCTACCGCGTCGCGGAGATGCTGGAGGGCCGCAAGGAGCAGTTCGTGCGGGAGGTCGCGGACGCCGAGGGGCTGTCGAAGTCGAAGGCCGCGGCCGTCGTGGACGCGACGATCGACCGGTGGGTCTGGTACGCGGGCTGGACGGACAAGATCGCCCAGGTCGTGGGCGGCGGCAACCCGGTCGCGGGCCCGTACTTCAACCTGTCCACGCCCGAACCGACGGGTGTCGTGGCGGTTCTGGCCCCGCAGGAGTCGTCCTTCCTGGGACTCGTCTCGGTGCTCGCCCCGGTGATCGCGACGGGCAACACGGCCGTCGTGGTCACCAGCGAGAAGTCCCCGCTCCCCGCGCTGTCGCTGGGCGAGGTGCTGGCGACCTCCGACGTCCCCGGCGGCGTCGTCAACGTGCTGTCGGGCCGGACCGCGGAGATCGCCGCGCCGCTGGCCGCGCACCAGGACGTCAACGCGATCGACCTCGCGGGCGCCGACGAGGCGCTGGCCAAGGAGCTGGAGATCGCCGCCGCGGACAATCTCAAGCGTGTCGTGCGTCCACAGGCTGTGGATTACTTTGCGACGCCCGGCATCGAGCGCCTCACGGCGTTCCTTGAGACGAAGACCGTCTGGCACCCGACCGGCGCGCTGGGCGCGTCCGGCTCGTCCTACTGAGGCCTTCGTCCCGCCTCGCACCGAGGACCCGGGACCCCGATCCGTGTCCCCGGGGTCCCGCACGACAGAGAGCCGCGCTTCCCTCCGTCCGGGGGGGAGCGCGGCTCTCTCGTGCCCGCCGTCAGCCGTGCAGCAGGCCCGTCGCCCGGCCGAGGACCGGGAGGCTGCCCACCGACGGCGCCTGTGCGAGCGGCCTGGTCAGCGCCTGCGACGACAGCGGCTTGAAGTCGGCGAGCTGTGTGCCCACCCCGTTGTCGAGCGGATCCACTCCGGTGCCGGCCAGCGGATTGGGCTTCAGTCCCTCCACAGGGCCGGTCACATAACCCACGGTGCCGGTCAGGGCCTTGACGCCCGCCTGCGGGTCGAGGTTGCCCATGGAGGTGGGCCGGGTGCGCATGACGTCCACGACGGGTGCCGCGTCCGCGAAGGCCGGGCTGGCCGCGGCCGCGCCGGCAGCGACCACCCCGACCGCGGCGGCGATGCGCACGGTGGTGCGGGCCATGGTGGTCTGCCGGGCTGCGTGTCGCGCCATCAGATTTCCTCTTCGAAGAGCGGAGAGCAATAGATACGACACGCACAGTAGTTGCTCGTGGTGCGTTCCGGGCCGTCCCGGCGGCGGATTCGCCCCTGCGGGTCATAGGGCATATCAGCGCCAGTCCCCGTGTGCGTCAGCCGTACCCCGTGCGTGGTGAAGTCGATCTCGGCCCGGTCCTGGTCGGCCATGGTGATGCCGCTGTGGAAACTGCTGCGGTCGGCGCCGGTGTGGACGTGGTGCACCCGTCCGGGGGGGTCAGCCCTTCGTACGAAGAGCAGCGCTCACTGAACAGGCGGCACGGCTCGCGCGCCGCCCGCCGAGGATGGCCGAGGCGAAGCCGCCCGCGGCGCGGGCGGGCGGCCAGGTCGTCGAGGTGTGGGCGACGAGCGGTGGGTCGCGCGACGGCGAGATGAAGGAGTTGGCGGCCATGCCGGCCGGGGCCCCCGGCCGGCATGGCCGTCCGGGCGGTGACCGGCACGACTCCGGCGCCGAACCGGCCGAGGATGTTCCCGAACTCGCGCTGCTCCATGGCCTGTTCGTGCGGGCGCACGGTGTCGGGCACACGCTGTGCCGGACTGTGCGTCCCGGACACGTGGGCCAGGAGCCGGAACCGGCCACGGAGTCCGTCACGGGCTGATACCGGCGGGGTCCGGGAGGGCCGGAAGACGGGGGATACTGTCCTGGAGGCGTCCGACGCGTGGCGAAGCCAGGCCGATTCACAGAAGGTCCACAACATTGGGTACCCAGCCCCCGATACCCACCCGTGTGGTGCTGCTCTGCGGCCCCTCCGGCTCCGGGAAGTCCCTTCTCGCGGCGGACTCCGGGCTCCCCGTCCTCCGCCTCGACGACTTCTACAAGGAAGGCACCGACCCGACGCTGCCGCTGGTCGAGGACAGCCAGGACATCGACTGGGACCATCCGCTGTCCTGGGACGCGGACACCGCGGTCGCCGCGATCGAGCAACTGTGCCGTACGGGAGGGACGACGATCCCCGTGTACGACATCTCGTTGAGCGCCCGTACCGGCAGCGAGACGTTGCGCTTCGAGCGGACGCCGTTGTTCATCGCGGAGGGGGTCTTCGCCGCGGAGATCGTGGAGCGCTGCCGGGAGCTGGGCCTGCTGGCGGACGCGCTGTGCCTGTCCCGCGGCCCGGTCACCACGTTCCGCCGCCGGTTCGTGCGCGATCTGCGCGAGGGCCGCAAGTCGGTGCCGTTCCTGCTGCGCCGCGGCTGGCGGCTGATGCGCGCCGAGCGCTCGATCGTGGCGCGCCAGACGGCGCTGGGCGCGCACCCCTGTGACAAGGCCGAGGCGCTGGGCCGGCTGTCCGCCGCTGCCGCCGGACGCCGGGTGACCGCGCGCCCGACGGCGGCATAGCGGCCCGGCGCCCGGTGGCGCGGGGCGGGTCAGCCGCCCGGGCAGCCCGCGGTGGCGCCGGACCAGCAGTGCGAGGACCACTTGTTGTCGTCCGAGCCGGTGAAGTTCGTGGAGGCGCCGGCCGGCACGCCCCACCTGTCGCCCGCCCAGTTGTCCAGCTGGTAGAACCACAGGTTGTTGTCGGGGTCCCTGTTCTTGGCCGCGCTCGCCTTGTTGTCGATGGTGGTCGACGTTCCGTGGAAGACGAGACCGCTGTAGCTCTTCTTGCTGGACAGCGTGTCGTAGATGCCGCCCGAGTAGTCGGCGAGGCGGTAGATGCAGGCTTCGTCCGTGTTGCAGGTGCCGTCGTTGCTGGCCGCCTGCGCGGGGGTCGTCGCGGCGAGGACCGCGGCGACGGACATCGCCGACGCGACCGCGAGAACGCGTGCGCTTCTCATTTCGTACCCTTCCTTCCGGCGCTGTGGGGCCCACCGCCCGTGCGGGCGGAGAGCGCCGTACTGCGCTCGTGACCCTGGCACACCGACCGGCGCCGTACCGGAACGCGTTCCGGTGAATGGCCGAAAGATCGTCGACCATGACCAGAAACCGCGTGCTCGAACTTCCATGCGACTGAGGCCACTTGACGGCCCGCATCACGAATGATCACCTGAAACATGCTCAACTGGACGAGACCGGCGACCCGTTCGGGGGCGACGATCACGGTGACGGCCGCCGTCGCGCTCCTCGCCACCGCCTGTTCCTCGGGCGAGCAGGCCCGGGGCGGACACGACGGGCGGGACGGCGAGGACAGCGCGCCCGCGGTCGTCACCTCCTTCGCCCACGCCCCGAAGGCGTACCCCCTGGACGCCTACCTCCCGGACGCACGGGAGACCGATGCCGTCGACCGTGCCGTCCTGGTCCTGGCCCGCTCCTGCATGAAGAAGTACGGCGTGAGCTGGCCCGCCCACCAGGCCCCCGCCGGTGAACTGCCACCGAACGCACGCAAGTACGGGCCCACGGATCTGGAGTCGGTCCGCGTCTACGGCTACGAGCCGCCGCTGCCCGACGGCGTCACCAAGCGGCAGGCCGTGGCGGCGCAGCAGCGAGGCGCGGCACAGGCGCTGACGATCACGGCCGCCGCGAAGGCCGTCTACACCGGTACCGCACAGCGGGCCGACAAGAAGAGCGGGGCGGCCGCGGCGCCGGTACCGGACGGGGTGCCCGAGGGCGGCTGCCACGGCGCGGCCCAGCGCGCCGCCCTGGCCGACCGGGCCGCCGACGATCTGATGGTCGTTCAGAAACTGTTCCTCGAAGCCTCCGCCACCACCCGCGAGGACGCCGCGGTCCGCGCTCTCGACAAGCGGTGGAGCGCCTGCATGGGCGAGTCCGGGCTGCGCTATCCCGACCCGCTCTCCGCGGTCGACGACACCACCTGGCGCAGCCGGCGGACGAGCCCGGACGGTCCGCACCCGGACTTCCCCGCTCCCTCGGCCGAGGAGATCAGGACGGCGGAGGCCGACGTGCGCTGCAAGAGCGCCACGGACTATGTGGTGACGCGGCACGACGTCGAGTCAGGGCACCAGAAGCGGCTGATCGGGCAGCACGAGGAGGCACTGGCCGCGGTCGCGGAACGCAAGCGGCGCATGGTCGAACGGTCGCGCTCGGTTCTCACGGACGCGAAGAAGAAGACCGAGTAGTCCGGGACGTGCGGGCACACGAAAAGAGGTCCAGGCGAACCCCCCGTCCGCCTGGACCTTCTCTCGTTTCCCCCGTGGTCCCCCGTGACCCCGTTGGTTCCCCCCGGCACCACTCCCCCGAGTGCTGCCTGTTTCCCCTTGCGTTCCCCCCCAGACCTTCAGGCGACGAGCTCCCCGAAGGACTCCTCCTCGTCACGGCCGAAGCTGAGGACCTCGTCCTCGCGCAGCCGGCGGAGGGACCGCCAGATGCTCGACTTCACCGTGCCGACACTGATGTCGAGGATGTCCGCGATCTCCGGATCGGTGCGGCCCTCGTAGTAACGGAGGACCAGCATCGTCCGCTGGAGCTCCGGCAGCCGGGCGAGCGCCTGCCACAGCACGGCGCGCAGCTCGGTGCCGCGCATCGCGTCCGTGTCACCGGCCGTCTCCGGCAGTTCCTCGGTCGGGTACTCGTTCAGCTTGCGGCGGCGCCACGCGCTGATGTGCAGGTTCGTCATGGTGCGGCGGAGGTAGCCCCCCACCGCGGCCTTGTCGCTGATCCGGTCCCAGGCCTTGTACGTCGAGAACAGCGCGCTCTGCAGCAGGTCCTCGGCCTCGAATCGGTCACCGGTGAGGTGATAGGCGGTTGCGTACAGGGAGGCACGACGCTCCTGGACGTAGGCGGTGAACGCCGCTTCCGCATTCGCCGTCTCCGCCGTCTGGCGGCGTTCCCCCGTGCCCTCCCCGTACGCGGCTCCCCCGTGAGCCTTTCCCCCGGCGGCGCCCGCGGCGGATGCCGCGGGGCTCTCCCCCGTGAACGCGTCAACCACCGTCATGTAGGCGGTGTGCTGACGCCCGGTGCCGCGAGCGCACCCCCGCCCGCTCACGGCACCGGACTTCTCCGTGACCCGGGCGACGTCGTGCAGACGCGTGACAACTGCGCTAGTGCTGGTGCTGTGCAGCGTGTTCATCTCGCGCCCCCCGTCGTGGAGTCCCGGTTCTTCGGTTCGTTCGCCGTACTGCCTTGCTCGTGTCGAAAAGCTTGCCCGGGGCACTTCATGGCCGTGTCCGCCGACTGTCACAGACCTGTCACAGGGCCCGGCGGTGGGCGCGCCCCAGGCCGATCACGGAGAAGAGCGGTACGACTACGCAGATGACCACTCGGGTCCTCCCCGCCACGCGGGAGGGCCCTCCTTCTGTGCGGGAGATGGATGGGAGCGCTCCAACGGTCGATACCCGGCCATGACATGGGCCAGAATGACGTTCGTGCCTTCCCTGTTGCTGATCGAGGACGACGACGCCATCCGTACGGCCCTGGAGCTCTCTTTGACGCGCCAGGGACACCGTGTGGCCACCGCTGCCACCGGCGAGGACGGTCTGAAACTGCTGCGCGAGCAGCGACCGGATCTGATCGTGCTGGACGTGATGCTGCCCGGCATCGACGGATTCGAGGTGTGCCGGCGCATCCGGCGCACCGACCAGCTGCCGATCATCCTGCTGACCGCGCGCAGTGACGACATCGACGTCGTGGTCGGCCTGGAGTCCGGCGCCGACGACTATGTCGTCAAGCCCGTGCAGGGGCGGGTGCTCGACGCCCGTATCCGTGCCGTGCTGCGACGCGGCGAGCGTGAGGCCAACGACTCGGCCACGTTCGGCTCGCTGGTCATCGACCGTGCCGCGATGACGGTCACCAAGAATGGCGAGGACCTCCAACTGACGCCCACCGAGTTGCGGTTGCTGCTGGAGCTGAGCCGCCGCCCCGGTCAGGCGCTGTCCCGCCAGCAGTTGCTGCGCCTGGTGTGGGAGCACGACTACCTGGGCGACTCGCGGCTGGTCGACGCGTGTGTGCAGCGGCTGCGCGCCAAGGTCGAGGACGTTCCCTCCTCCCCCACCCTGATCCGCACCGTGCGGGGCGTCGGCTACCGCCTGGACTCTCCGTCGTGAGCGACGCGAGGGCGGCCGCCGGGCCGCGCCCCGGCGGGGGCCGTCGTCGAACCCTCCGCGCACCGCGACCGCAGATCGTGTCCGGGCGCCGCACACGCGGGGAAGCGAGCGTTCTGACACCGTGACCAAACCGCAGGACGAGCTCCGCGGCTGGGCCGCGGCGCGCAAGGCGCTGCTGTCCGGCCTGCGTTTCACCAGCCTGCGGCTGAGGCTGGTCGTGGTGTTCGGGCTGGTCGCGCTCACGGCCGCCGTGTCGGCGTCGGGCATCGCGTACTGGCTCAACCGCGAGGCCGTGCTGACGCGTACGCAGGACGCGGTGCTGCGCGACTTCCAGCAGGAGATGCGCAACCACGCGAGCATGCTTCCGGTGCACCCCGGGCAGGACGAACTCCAGCGCACGGCCGGGCAGATGGCCAACAGCAGCCAGCGTTTCAGCGTGCTCCTGGTCGCCGAGGACAGCGCCGGCAGGACCGTCGTCGGCAACTCCGCGCTGGACACCTTCACGCTGGAGGACGTGCCCGAGTCCCTGCAGAAGGCGGTGAACAGGAAGCAGCCGCTGAACTCGAACAACAAGTCCGAGTACCACTTGTACTGGCAGCGCGTCACCGACAACGACAAGCCGTACCTCGTGGGCGGCGCCAAGGTGATCGGCGGCACCACCACCGGCTACATGCTCAAGTCCCTCGAACCCGAGGCGAAGGACCTCAACTCGCTCGCGTGGTCCCTGGGCATCGCCACCGGCCTCGCGCTGATCGGCTCCGCGCTGCTCGCCCAGGCCGCCGCGACCACGGTCCTCAAGCCCGTGCACCGACTGGGCATCGCGGCCCGCCGCCTCGGCGAGGGCAAGCTCGACACCCGGCTGCGGGTCTCCGGCACCGACGAACTCGCCGACCTGTCGAGGACGTTCAACCGTACGGCGGAAGCACTGGAGAAACGGGTCGCGGACATGAGCGCCCGGGACGAGGCCTCGCGCCGCTTCGTGGCGGACATGTCGCACGAACTGCGGACGCCGCTGACGGCGATCACGGCCGTCACCGAGGTCCTGGAGGAGGAGCTCGACGCGGAGACCGGCAGCGTCGACCCGATGATCGAGCCGGCCGTGCGCCTCGTCGTCAGCGAGACCCGCAGACTCGGCGACCTCGTCGAGAACCTGATGGAGGTCACCCGTTTCGACGCGGGCACCGCGCGCCTCGTCCTCGACGACGTGGACATCGCCGACCAGATCACGGCGTGCATCGACGCGCGGGCCTGGCTGGACGCGGTGGACCTGGACGCGGAGCGCGGCATCATGGCGCGCCTCGACCCGCGCCGCCTCGACGTCATACTGGCGAACCTGATCGGCAACGCCCTCAAGCACGGCGGCTCGCCGGTGCGGGTGGCCGTGCGGCTGGAGGGCGAGGAACTGGTCATCGAGGTGCGGGACCACGGTCCCGGCATCCCCGAGGACGTCCTGCCGCACGTCTTCGACCGCTTCTACAAGGCGAGCGCGTCACGCCCGCGCTCCGAGGGCAGTGGTCTCGGACTGTCCATCGCCCTGGAGAACGCGCACATCCACGGCGGCGAGATCACCGCGGCGAACTCCCCCGAGGGAGGAGCGGTGTTCACGCTGCGCCTGCCCCAGGACGCGTCGGAGCTGCTCGCCGACGACCCCCGGGACAGGAACGGGAACGGCACGGAAGGCACCGCCGGATGACCACCGCACGACCCCTCGGCCGGCGTGGCGTACGCCCCTGGCTGGCCGTCCCGCTGCTCGCCGCGCTGCTCGCGGGCTGCGGCATCCGCTCCACCCAGGTCCCCACGGACTTCGGCCCGGCGCCGTCACGGGTGCCCTGCGCCCTGTCGGGCCCCGACATCTCCACCCAGTCCTCGCGGGGGGTGCCGGTCCAGGTCTTCCTGCTGTGCTCGGCCCAGTTGGTCACCGTCGACCGCTCGGTCCGCATCCCGGACGGGACCGCGGAGGCGGCGCGCCGCGTCCTGGTCGCCCAGGGGCTCCTCGACGAGCTGGCCGAGACGCCCTCCCCGCCCGAGCAGCAGGCCGGTTACACCACGGACGTCCGCGGCGGCATGACGGTCAGCGGTCCCCGGGGCAGGGATCCCGAGGACACGCTCCGGCTGAGCACCCCGCCGGAGAACCTCACCCGGGCGGCGCTGGCCCAGATCGTCTGCACCTTCGCCGACTCGGCCGCGGCCGAGGAGGACGGCTCCGTGGTCCTCGGCGGCCCCGTGCCGGCCCCGCTGCGCAGCTACCAGTGCACCCCCGAGGTCCGCTCCGATCCCGGCACCAACGCGCCCCCGTCGTCGGCGGTCGAGGGGTAGGGAGTCCCCCACCCGGGTGGGGCCGGGGGTCCGGACGGGTCGAAAACCTCTCGCCCGGAACCGATCGTGCCGGGCGCCGCGTCTAGGGGGTCGTGCAGCGTCAAGGCTCAGACGGCGGCAGCGCCGTGACCCGCGTCCGTGTGGCAGGAGGTGTCCTCCTCGTCGCACACCTCGCCCTCGTCGCCTGGATCACACTGCGCCCGCTGGACGTCCCCTGGGTGAGCGCCGCCAATCTGCGGCCGTTCGCGGGGATCAGAGCCGACCTCGCACTGGGCCCCCGGGAGGCGGCCCGCCGCATCGCCGAGGGGATCGGCCTGCTCGCCCCGCTCGGGGTGCTGCTTCCCCTGGCCGGCGGCAAACTGGCCGTCTCCCGTCTCGGCTCCCTGGCCCGTACGGTCGCCGCGGGTGCCCTGATCTCGCTGGGCATCGAGCTCCTGCAGACCGGCGTACCCGGGCAGGTCGTGGACGTCGACTCCATGCTGCTCAACACGGTGGGCGTGGCCCTCGCCCACCTCGCCGTCGTGCCCGCGGTCCGCGCCCGGCTCCGCCGGCGGGCCGAGACCCGCGACGGTGCGGCCCTTCCCCGGGAGGACACGGCTCAGGGGCGGACCCCGACGATTCCCAGGGTCGGGATCGCACCGTAGAGCGAGGCCTGTCCCACTTCGTCCGCGTACCGTCGAAGACATCGGAGTCCAAAGAGTCCGGCACTCGTCGACGGTTCGCGAAGGAGCCACCATGACCGCCCTTGCCCGCCCCACCAACGGCCGCGTGATCGGCGGAGTGTGCGCCGCGCTGGCACGGCGCTTCGGCACCTCCGCGACCACGATGCGCGTCATCTTCCTGGTGTCGTGCCTGCTGCCCGGCCCGCAGTTCCTGCTCTACATAGCGCTGTGGATCCTGTTCCCGTCCGAGGACAAGGCCCGCACCGCCTGGTGAGCCGCCGCCTGCGCACGCGTCGATGGGGCGCACCCCAACCGGGGTGCGCCCCATCGGCGTTGGCACACGGCCGGCGTCAGCCGATCGGCAGACCGTTCACCGGGAGGCCGTGGGTGGGCAGTCCCTGCACCGGCAGGCCTCCGAGCAGTCCGGCCACCGGGGCGGTGGGCCCGTCGGCGAGAAGCTTCGCGGCGGCGGGCTGTGCGGCTGCCACACCCGTGCCGAGCGCGCTCTGCCCCTGGGTGAGCGCCTCACCGGCACCGGGCAGCGCCTTGGCGACGTTCTCGGCGGGCAGGGTCCGGGTGACCGTGTCCAGCGCCGCGGAGGTGTCCGGCACGGCCGGTGCCGCGTCGGCGGCACCCGCGCCGGCCGCTGCGAAGGCGGCACCGAGAGCGGCGACACCGAGGGTCTTGGCAGCAGACTGCTTCATTTCTAACGCGTCCTTGGATCCGTGAGACGGGGTGAGCGGTCCAAAAACGTAAACACGCGAGGCAACGCGTCGCAAACATCGAAAAACGGCCGAGTCATGAAGACGGGGTGAAGGACCGGCCGCCTCCCGTCTCCTCCCGTCAGGCCTGATTCGTCGCAGAACCGCTGGTGGAGGCGGTCTGCTGGAACAGCCATTCGGACTTCAGTTCTGCATATCCGGGCTTGATCACGTCATTGATCATGGCCAGCCGTTCATCGAAAGGAATGAATGCTGACTTCATAGCATTGACCGAGAACCATTGAATGTCGTCGAGCGTGTAACCGAATGCGTCGACAAGATGCTCGAATTCACGGGTCATGCTCGTACCGGACATGAGCCGGTTGTCGGTGTTCACCGTCGCACGGAAGTGCAGCCGTCGCAGCAGTCCGATCGGATGGGCGCCGTACGAGTCGGCGGCACCGGTCTGGAGGTTGGAGCTGGGGCACAGCTCCAGCGGGATGCGCTTGTCGCGGACGTACGAGGCCAGTCGCCCGAGCTCCACCGAGCCGTCCTCGCGCACCTGGATGTCGTCGATGATCCGGACGCCGTGGCCGAGCCGGTCGGCGCCGCACCACTGGAGGGCCTGCCAGATGGAGGGCAGTCCGAAGGCCTCGCCGGCATGGATGGTGAAGTGGTTGTTCTCGCGCTTGAGGTACTCGAAGGCGTCGAGGTGCCGGGTGGGCGGGTAGCCCGCCTCGGCACCGGCGATGTCGAACCCGACGACGCCCAGGTCGCGGTAGCGGTTGGCCAGTTCCGCGATCTCCAGGGCGCGGGCCGCGTGCCGCATGGCGGTCAGCAGCGCGCCGACCCTGATCCGGTGGCCGTTCTCCCGGGCGCGGCGCTCCCCTTCCCGGAAGCCCTCGTTGACCGCCTCGACGACCTCTTCGAGGGTGAGGCCGGCCTCCAGGTGCTGCTCGGGCGCGTAGCGGACCTCGGCGTAGACGACGCCGTCCGCGGCGAGGTCCTCGGCGCACTCGGCGGCGACCCGGACGAGGGCGTCCCGGGTCTGCATGACGGCGCACGTGTGGGCGAAGGTCTCCAGGTACCGTTCCAGGGAGCCGGAGTCCGCGGCCTCGCGGAACCAGACGCCGAGCTTGTCGGGATCGGTCTCGGGGAGGCCGGAGTATCCCGTCTCCTCGGCGAGTTCGACGATCGTGCCGGGGCGCAGGCCCCCGTCGAGGTGGTCGTGCAGCAGCACCTTGGGCGCCCGGCGGATCTGTTCCGAGCTCGGCGTGTTCTGGATCTGGCTCGTCATTTCCGCACTGTAGCCCCTACGCGCGTAGAACTCCTGTTGTACGAACCCGTCGATACGTAACGGTGACCGTGCGGACGGGTGGCGTACACCGTGGCTTCTGACACTGTTCTGTCATGGCACAGCAAGCGACGCCGGTTCGCGCGGCCCGGCTGGGGAGGGCGCTCGGCCCTGAGCCGACGGCGGTCAGCGCAGTGGTTCTGCTGCTCCCGGGCGGCGAGGAGAGCTCCGCCCGCAGGCCGTCCCCGATGATGGCGACCGCCTCGGTCCGGGCGCTGGGGCGCCGCCTCACCCGGGCCGGTCAGGCGGACGGCCTGGTCACGCACGTGGTGCACTACCGGTTTCGCGGCTGGAACGGCAGCGAGGCGCACCTGGCGCGCGACGCCTCCTGGGCCGTCGACGAGGTCGTACGCCGCTACGGCGACGTCGCCGTCTGCCTCGCCGGCATCGGCATGGGCGGCCGGGCGGCACTGCGCTCGGCCGGTCACTTCGCCGTCAACTCCGTCCTGGCGCTGGCCCCTTGGCTGCCCGAGGAGGACGTGGCGGCGCCGCCCGAACCGGTGAAGCAGCTGGCCGGCCGGCGGGTGCTGATCGTGCACGGCACCAACGACGAACGCACCGACCCGGAGCTGTCCTTCCGGCTCGCGGCGCGCGCGAAGAAGGCAAACCGCGACATCTGCCGTTTCGAGGTCCACGCCGACGGACACGCGCTGCACCAGTACCGGCACGAAGTCCTCGCCCTGGCCGAGGACTTCGTGCTGGGCACGCTGCTCGGGCACGCCTTCTCCCGGCCCGTGGAGGACGCGCTGGCGGCGCCGCCGCCGCTGGGCCTGCGTATGCCGCTGGCGGCGGGTTTCGGGCAGTCGCTGAAGCGGCGCTGAGATTCCCGCCGTGCCCGCCGTCCCCGTGGGCCGGGAGCCGGCGCGGGCTCCCGGCCGGGACGCAGGCGGGGCGCAGGCCGGGTGCCGGCGGGGCGCCGCGCGGGATGCCGTGCGGCCGGACAGCCGGTGGCCCGGTCAGTCCGGCAGGAGATGGCCTCGCCGGGACAGCAGGAACCTCTTGAACGCGGCCACCGGCGGGGTGTCCGGATGGCCGTCCAGCCAGGCCACCCCGATCTCGCGCACGGCGCGCGGAGCGGTGACGGTGAGCTCGACGACCCCTGGCCGGGCCACGGCCGGCGGCGGCAGCAGAGCCACGCCGAGGTCGGCGGCCACCAGCCCGCGCAGCGTCTCGGTCTCCTCCCCCTCGAAGGCGATCCGCGGTTTGAAGCCGGCCTCCCGGCACAGGTCGTCGGTGATGCGGCGCAGCCCGTAGCCGGGTTCGAGGGTCACGAAGGTCTCGTCCGCGGCCTCGGCGAGACGGATGCGCTTGCGGGAGGCGAGCCGGTGGTCGGTCGGCACAACGAGCCGCAGCTTCTGCTCGTCGAGGCGGCGGGCCACCAGATCGGGCGCGTCCGGCACGGGCGAGGTGAGGCACAGGTCCAGTTCGCCCGAGCGCAGCCGCTCCAGCATCGCCTCGCCGTAGTTCTGGACGAGGCTGAAGCGGACGCGGGGGTGATCGGCGCGAAAGGCGCGGATCAGTCCGGGAACGGTCTCCGACCCCATGGTGTGCAGGAAGCCGAAGGCGACCTTGCCGGTGGCCGGGTCGGCGTCCGCCCGCACCTCGTCGGCGGCGCGCTCGATCTCGGACAGGGCGCGCTCGACGGAGGCGAGGAAGGTGCGGCCCGCGGGCGTCAGCGAGACCGTACGGCCGCGGCGGGCGAACAGGTCGACTCCCAGGTCCTGTTCGAGCCTCACCATGGCCCGCGACAGCGTCGACTGCGGGACCCGCATCTCCTGGGCGGCCCGGGTCACATGCTCGATGCGGGCGACCCCGGCGAAGTACGCGAGGCGTGGCGCGAGCACCGCCGCGATGTCTTCTGTGTCACTGGACGGTGACAGGCGCGCCTCTGACCTTTTCTCATGCATCACAGGAACGATTATGACGATTCCATGCATTGGACGGATGAGCTGCGGCTGCTTAGTTTCGAGGTATGCCTTCCGCCAGTACCGGGGCGTCCACCACCCTGGACGCCGTCGCTCCGTCCGCTTCCGCCGCCTCCGCGCCCGTCTCCGGGGACGACACCCGCATGGCCCCGGGTGGGCCGGGATACCGCCGGATGAGTTTCGCCCTCTTCCTGGCGGGCGTCGCGACCTTCGCGCTCCTCTACTCCACCCAGGCCCTCCTCCCCCTCCTCTCCACGGACTTCGGGGTCACCGCGAGTGAGGCGAGCTGGACGGTGTCGGCCGCGACCGGCGCACTGGCCCTCTTCGTCCTGCCCATGAGCGCCCTGTCGGAGCGCTTCGGACGACGTACGTCGATGACGGCGTCCCTGGCGGTGGCGGTGACGGTCGGGCTGCTGGTCCCCTTCGCTCCCTCGATCGGCGCGCTGGTCGCGCTGCGCGCGGTGCAGGGCGCGGCACTGGCCGGGCTCCCGGCGTCGGCGACCGCGTACCTGGCCGAGGAGGTCCGCCCCAAGGCGCTGATCACGGCGATCGGCCTGTTCGTGGCGGGCAACAGCGTCGGCGGGATGAGCGGCCGGGTCATCACCGGCTGGGTCGCGCAGGAGTGGGGCTGGCGGGTCGCCGTCGGCGCGATCGGAGTGATCGCGGTGGCCTGCGCGATCGCGTTCCGGCTGCTGCTCCCCGCGCCCCGGCACTTCACGCCCGGGTCGCTGCGGCCGCGGGTGCTGGCCCGCACGGTCCGCGACCACCTCGCGAACCCCCTGCTGTGCCGGCTGTACGCGATCGGCGCGCTGTTCATGACGGTGTTCGGCGGGGTCTACACCGTGATCGGCTACCGGCTGACCGACGCCCCCTTCTCCCTCCCGCAGGGCATCGTCGGCTCGATCTTCCTCGTCTATCTGGTGGGCACCGTGTCCGCCTCGGCCGCGGGCCGGCTCGTCACCCGTCTCGGCCGCCGGGGCGCCCTCTACCTGGCGGGCGGCACGACCACCGCGGGGCTCCTGCTCTCCCTGGCCGACTCGCTTGCGACGGTCCTGACCGGGCTGGTCCTGATCACCGCGGGCTTCTTCGCCGGACACGCCGTGGCGTCGTCGTCCGTCAGCCACACCGCTCAGCGGGGGCGCGCCCAGGCGTCCGCGCTCTACCAGTCCGCGTACTACATCGGGTCCAGCGCCGGCAGCACGCTCGGGGCGGTCGCCTTCCACGCGGGGGGCTGGGCCGGGACCGTGGCCCTCGGCCTGTTCGCCGTCCTCGGCGTCGTCACCATCACCCTCTTCGGCTCTCACGCGGCCCGCGCCCACACCCGCACGGCGGCCACGGCCCACTGAGGTCCGCGGCCCCGCGCAGGAGAGTCCCAGCCCGTCCGGCGACCGAGGACGAGGCCGTCCGGGCCGCTGCGCGGGTTCGCGGACAAGCCCCCGGACACAGCCGGGAGCCCCGCAGCCTGCCCCCTTCCGAGCTGCGGGTTCGTCCACTCCGGGGGCCATTGTCAGTGGGCTGCGGTAGCTTCCGAGGTGCTGGCGCGACGACGCGCGGAACGGAACAGCCTCAGGGGTGGGTTGGCGATGAGCGACGGTACAGCGACGACGACAGACCTGGACGTCCGGCTGGAGAAGCACCGGGTCGAGCTGACGGGCTACTGCTATCGCATGCTCGGCTCCTCCTTCGAGGCCGAGGACGCGGTCCAGGACACGATGGTCCGCGCCTGGCGGAGCTACGACAAGTTCGAGGGCCGCTCCTCGATGCGGTCCTGGCTGTACCGCATCGCGACGAACGTCTGCCTGGACATGCTGAACGCGGGCAACCGAAGGGCTCGTCCCATGGACCTCTCCGCCCCCTCGCCGCTGGCCCAGGCGGCTCTCACCCCCCGCCCGGACAACACATGGCTGGAGCCTGTGCCCGACGCGCGTGTGCTCCCGAGCACCGCCGACCCGGCGGAGGCCGCGGTCGCGAAGGAGTCGGTGCGCCTCGCCTTCATGGCGGCCCTCCAGCAACTGCCGCCCAAGCAGCGTGCCGTGCTCATCCTGCGCGAGGTCCTCGCGTGGAAGGCGAGCGAGGTAGCCGAGCTCCTCGGCACCTCGGTCGCATCGGTCAACAGCGCTCTCCAGCGGGCTCGCGCGACGCTCGCCGACAGTGAAGCGGCGGGCGCCGACGCCACCGTGTCCGACCCGCTCGACGAGGAGCAGAGCAAGCTCCTGGAGCGCTATGTGGCCGCGTTCGAGGGGTACGACATGACGGCGCTGACGGCGCTGCTGCACGAGGACGCGATCATGACGATGCCGCCGTTCGACCTGTGGCTGCGCGGCACGGACGACATCACCGGATTCATGACGACCATGGGCGCCGCGTGCGAGGGCTCGCGGCTGGTGCCGGTCGAGGTGAACGGCCTGCCCGGCTTCGCGCAGTACAAGCCCGACCCGGAAGAGGGCGGGTTCACGCCCTGGGCGGTTCAGGTACTGGAGATCTCAAAGGGGCGCATCGCCGGTTTCCACTGCTTCCTGGACACCGCCCGCTGGTTCCCGCTCTTCGGGCTCCCCCTCCGTCTCGAAGCGGAGACCGACCAGGGCGAGTAAGCCGCGCAGCGCGGGGTCCGGGTCGCGAAGACGTATGCGGCCCCCCGCGCGCCGGGCGGTCAGCTCCAGTCGCGCCAGCGCGTCGACGACGGCCAGCCCCGGCGGACCGATCCCGGCGACGTCGCAGACCACGACCCCGCCCCCGGCCGCCTTCAGCCGGGCGAGCAGGTCGTCGCAGAGCCGGGGCACCTCGTCCCTGGTGACGAGTCCTGGCAGCACGAGTACCGCGGGTGTCGTGGAATCCACAGTCAGTAGACCGATCGGGAGCGGGGAACTCATCGCGTAGTCCGTAAAGGATCACATTGACCTGCGCCCAGCCTTCCCCGGAGGGTTAGGTGTATGCCACAAGAATCAGCGCCTTCCGCGATGGCCGACGGCTTCCTCACGGCCGGGGAGGTGCCGTGCAGGGGGTGCTGACGGGCTTCGCGGTCATCGCCGTGGTGATCGGCGTCGGGTATGTGATCGGCCGGCGCGGCCACCTCGGGGACAACGGCCGGGAGGTGCTGACGAAGCTCGCCTTCCATGTCGCCTCCCCCGCACTGCTGTTCACGACGCTCGCGCAGGCCGACCTGTCGGTCATCTTCTCCAGCCGCCTGCTGGTCACGGCGATGAGCACGGCCGCGGCGGCCGGTGTGTTCGTCGCGGTCGGCGTCGTACGCCGCTGGGGCGTGGGCCGCACGACGGTCGGCGCGCTCTGCTCCAGCTACGTCAACTCCGGGAACCTGGGCATCCCGATCGCCGTGTACGTGCTCGGCGACGCCTCGCTGGTGGCGCCCGTGCTGCTGTTCCAGCAGATCATGGTGACTCCCATCGCCCTCACCGTCCTCGACCTCACCGGGGGCGGCGAGAAGCGCCCCCTGTGGCAGCGGCTGCTCACCCCGCTGCGCAACCCCATCGCGGTCGGTTCGCTCGGCGGGGTCGCCGTGTCGGCGACCGGTCTGACCGTGCCGGGACCGATCCTCGACCCGCTCCAGCTGATCGGGGGCATGTCGGTGCCCGCGGTGCTGCTGGCGTTCGGCATCTCGCTGTGCGGCAGCAGCATGCCGGGGCGCGGCTTCGACGGGCATCCGGTGCTGCTCTCCGTCGCCTTGAAGGCGGTCGGCCAGCCGCTCGCCGCCTGGGCGCTGGCCGTCGGCGTGTTCGGGCTGCACGGCGCGCCGCTGCTCGACGTGGTGGTCACCTCGGCCCTGCCCGCCGCGCAGAACCTGTTCACGTACGCCTCGCGCTACCGGGTCGGCGAGACCCTGGCCCGCGAGTCGATCCTGCTGTCGACGATCCTCGCCGTGCCGGTCCTCGTGGTGGTCGCGGCCGTGCTGGGCTGACGCCGGAACGCCGACGGGGCCGGCGCCGAAGCGCCGGCCCCGTCGGGGTCGTTCCGCTCAGGCGATCCGGCCGAGCACGATCGGCGTCGCCGTGAAGTCCGTGCCGGCGTCCGCGATGTCGTACGAACCGTCGACCGCCTGCAGCGCGTACTCGAAGCGCTCCGGGGTGTCGGTGTGCAGGGTGAGCAGCGGCTGGCCCGCGGTCACCGCGTCGCCCGGCTTGGCGTGCAGTTCCACCCCCGCGCCGGCCTGCACCGGGTCCTCCTTGCGGGCGCGGCCGGCGCCGAGGCGCCAGGCGGCGATGCCGATGTCGTACGCGTCGAGACGGGTCAGCACGCCGGAGGCCGGGGCGGTCACCACGTGCCGCTCACGGGCGACGGGCAGCGCGGCGTCCGGGTCGCCGCCCTGCGCGGCGATCATGCGGCGCCACACGTCCATCGCGGAGCCGTCGGCCAGCGCCTTCGCCGGGTCCGCGTCCTTGATGCCGGCGGCGTCGAGCATCTCGCGCGCGAGCGCGACGGTGAGGTCGACGACGTCGGCCGGGCCGCCGCCCGCCAGGACCTCCACGGACTCGCGGACCTCCAGGGCGTTGCCCGCGGTCAGGCCGAGCGGCGTGGACATGTCGGTGAGCAGCGCGACCGTCTTCACCCCGTGGTCGGTGCCGAGGCCCACCATCGTGGACGCCAGCTCCCGCGCGTCCTCGATGGTCTTCATGAAGGCGCCGGTCCCGACCTTCACGTCCAGGACGAGCGAACCCGTGCCCTCCGCGATCTTCTTCGACATGATCGAGGAGGCGATCAGCGGGATCGCCTCGACCGTGCCGGTCACGTCGCGCAGCGCGTACAGCTTCTTGTCCGCGGGGGCCAGGCCGTCGCCCGCCGCGCAGATCACCGCGCCGGTCGTGTCGAGGACCTCCAGCATCTCCTCGTTGGACAGCAGCGCGCGCCAGCCGGGGATGGACTCCAGCTTGTCGAGCGTGCCGCCGGTGTGGCCGAGGCCGCGTCCGGACAGCTGCGGGACCGCGGCGCCGCAGGCGGCCACGAGGGGTGCCAGCGGGAGCGTGATCTTGTCGCCGACGCCACCCGTCGAGTGCTTGTCGGCCGTCGGGCGGGACAGCGAGGAGAAGTCCATGCGCTCGCCGGAGGCGATCATCGCCGCGGTCCAGCGGGCGATCTCGCGGCGGTTCATGCCGTTGAGCAGGATCGCCATGTTGAGCGCGGCCATCTGGTAGTCGGCGACCTCGCCGCGGGTGTACGCGTCGACGACCCAGTCGATCTGCGCGTCACTGAGCTCACCGCGGTCCCGCTTGGTGCGGATGACGGAGACGGCGTCCATGGCCATGGCTTTCCTTCCGAAGAAATGGGCGGCCCCTCCCGGCGGGATCAGGAGATCACAGGACCGGGAGGGGCCGCGGGAATCACTGGGCGAGATGGCCTGGCCCGAAGGCCTGCGGCAGCATCTCGGAGAGCGGCAGGACGCCGGCCGGGGTCTCCAGCAGCAGCTCGGGGCCGCCGAACTCGAAGAGCAGTTGGCGGCAGCGTCCGCACGGGACGAGGATCTCGCCCTGCCCGTCGACACACGTGAAGTGCGTCAGCCGGCCGCCGCCCGTGTTCTGCAGCTGGGAGACCAGACCGCACTCCGCGCACAGCCCGAGCCCGTACGAGGCGTTCTCGACGTTGCAGCCGGAGACGGTCCGGCCGTCGTCGACGAGGGCCGCGCAGCCGACCGGGTAGCCCGAGTACGGGGAGTACGAGCGGGACATGGCGTCCCGCGCGACGACCCGCAGGGCCGCCCAGTCGACGGCCGCGGATCCCGCGCCGGCGGCGGTCACTTGCCCTGTCCCTTCCGGTACGGCATGCCGTCCGCCTTCGGCATCCGCAGGCGCTGCGCCGAGAGCGAGAGGACGAGCAGGGTGATGACGTACGGGGTGGCCGAGACGATCTGGTTCGGCACCTCGTCGGTGAGGGAGTACCAGAGGAACACGAGCACACCGACGGCCAGGGTGATCACGGAGGTCACGTACTTCTTCTTGACCACCGACCAGATCGCGCCGATGACGAGCAGGATGGCGCCGAGGAGAAGCAGCGCGTGGACGTTCTCGGCGCCGCCGCGCAGGTTGAGGCTGTCGGTGTAGCCGAACAGGCCCGCGCCGATGGCGAGTCCGCCCGGCATCCAGTTGCCGAAGATCATCGCGGCGAGACCGATGTAACCGCGGCCGCTGGTCTGGCCCTCCAGGTAGAAGGGGTTGGCGACGATCGACAGGAAGACACCGCCGAGGCCGGCCAGGCCACCGGAGATGATCACGGCCAGGTACTTGTACTTGTAGACGTTGACACCGAGCGACTCGGCCGCGATCGGGTTCTCGCCGCAGGACCGCAGGCGCAGACCGAAGGGCGTGCGCCAGAGGACCCACCAGGTGGCGGGGATCAGCGCGACGGCGATCAGGGTCAGCCAGGAGACGTTGGTGACCAGGCCGCCGAGCAGACCCGCGATGTCCGAGAGGAAGAACCAGCCCTTGGAGTTGAGCGTGCTGAGCCAGTCGGAGAGTCCTGGCACCGTGAAGTGGCCGAGGGACTCGACCGGCGGGGACTGCTTGGCCGAGCCGCCCTGGACGCCCTCGAAGGCGAGGGGGGCGAGGTAGCGGGTGGCACCGAGCGCCAGGATGTTGATGGCCACACCGGAGACGATGTGGTTGACGTTGAAGGTGACGGTGATGATCGCGTGCAGCAGGCCGCCGATCGCGCCGCCGATGATGCCGACCAGGACACCGGTCCACGGACCCCACTGGTAGCCGGCCCAGGCCCCGAACCAGGTGCCGAGGATCATCATGCCTTCGAGGCCGATGTTGACGACGCCCGAGCGCTCCGCCCAGAGACCACCGAGACCGGCGAGGCCGATCGGCACGGCCAGCTGGAGCGCGGTCGACATCTGACTGACGTTGGTGATGCCGTCGGCGCCCGTGATGATGCGGACGATCGAGGTCAGCGCCAGGCCGCCCGCGATGACCAGCAGGAGGACGGGGAGCGACAGCCGGCGGCTGCCGGGTGCCGCGGGCTGCAGCGTGGGCTGGTTGACGTCGGTTGCGGTGGTCATCGGCCAGCCACCTCCTTCTCGGTGTTGTTGGCGGCGCCGAGGACGTGGCCCGCGGCGAGTTCCGCGCCGACACGGCGCTGCTGACGACGCAGACCCCACTCGCGCACGGCCTCGTACGAGACGACGACCGCGATCACGATCAGGCCCTGCATGATGACCGCGATCTCCTTGTCGTAGCCGTGGAAGTCGAGCTCGGGCGACGCCTTGTCGAGCCAGGCCCACAGCAGGGCCGCGAAGGCGATGCCCACCGGGCTGTTGCGGCCGAGCAGCGCGATGCCGATGCCGAGGAAGCCGATGCCGGTCGGGAAGTTCAGGCTGTAGGTGTGCGTGTCGCCGAGCAGGATCGGCAGGCCCGCGAGGCCGGCCATACCACCGGAGACGAGCATGGCGGTGAGCACCATGCGCTTGGGGTCCACACCACTGGCCGAGGCGGCGCTCTCCGAGGCGCCCGAGGCGCGCAGGTCGAAGCCGAAGCGGGTGCGGTTGAGGACGACCCAGTAGCCGATGCCGAGGAGGACGGCGAGGATCACGAGGCCGTAGATCTCTCCTGCCTCGCCCATGTTGAAGCCGGGCACCCAGCCCGACTCGTGCATCTCGCCGGTGGTGTTGTTGTTGCCGACCTTGACGCCGAAGACGCTGGGCAGCCACAGGTAGGCGATGACGGAGGTCGCGATCGCGTTGAGCATGATCGTCGCGACGACCTCGCTGACCCCGCGGGTGACCTTGAGGACACCGGCGATACCGGCCCAGAACGCGCCGGTGAAGACCGCGGTCAGGATCAGCAGCGGGACCTGGAGCGCCGCGGGCAGCGCGACGTGGGCGCCGACGACCGCGGCCATCATGGCGGCGAGCTGGTACTGCCCGTCCACACCGATGTTGAACAGGTTCATCCGGAAGCCGATGGCCACCGCGAGGGCCGCGATGTAGTACAGCGAGGCCTGGTTGATGATCAGGACCTGGATGTCGGAGAACGTGGCCTGCTCGAACATGATCGAGTACGGCTCGATCGGGTTCTTGCCCGATGCGATCAGCACGACCGAGGTCAGCGCCACGGCCACGACGAGCGCGATGACCGGCCCGGCCACCGCGAGGAGCAGGCGCTCCTTGTCGAACTTCTTCATCAGCGGGCCTCGTCTTCCGGGGCGTCTGCCGGGGTTTCGGCGTGCTCTTCGAGCTCCGCCTGCGCTGCGAGCTCTTCGTTCTCGAGGTGTCCGGAGGCGGCGCCGGTCATGGCCGAGCCGAGTTCCTCCGGGGTGATGGTGGCCGGGTCGGCGTCCGCGACGAGCCGGCCGTTGTAGATCACCCGGAGCGTGTCGGACAGGCCGATCAGCTCGTCCAGGTCCGCGGAGATCAGCAGCACGGCCAGGCCCTCACGGCGCGCCGCACGGATCTGGTCCCAGATCTGCGCCTGTGCGCCGACGTCCACACCACGGGTGGGGTGGGCGGCGATCAGGAACTTCGGGTTGTGGCTCATCTCGCGGCCGACGATCAGCTTCTGCTGGTTGCCGCCGGACAGGGAGGCGGCGGTGACGTCGATGCCGGGCGTACGGACGTCGTACTCCTTGACGATCCGCCTGGTGTCCTCCTGGGCGCCCTTGATGTCGAGCCAGACGCCCTTCGCGTTGGGCTTCTCGGTGACGTGACCGAGGATGCGGTTCTCCCAGAGGGGGGCTTCCAGGAGGAGGCCGTGCCGGTGGCGGTCCTCGGGGATGTAGCCGATGCCCTGCTCGCGGCGCTTGCGGGTGGCCCAGGCGGTGATGTCCTCGCCGAGGAAGGAGATGGAGCCGGAGTCGGCGCGCTTGAGGCCGATCAGCGCGTCGATGAGCTCGGTCTGGCCGTTGCCCTCGACGCCGGCGATGCCCATGACCTCGCCCGCGTGGATGGTGAAGGTGACGTCGTCGAGGACGCGCTTCACCGCGTCGGCGGTCTCGGCCATGTCCTCCGCGACCAGGCCGCTGTCCGGCGTGGGCTCGGCGAGGTCGCCGAGGGAGGCGCCACCGCTGGCGAAGGCCGTGAGGCCCTTGACCTGGATGACCGGCTGGTCCGTGACCGTCGACTCCGCGGTCTCCGGCGTGGGCAGCTCGCTGCCGACCATCAGTTCGGCGAGCTGGCGGGGCGTCGTCTCGGAGGGTACGGCGGTGCCGACCGTCGTACCGCGCCGGATGACGGTGATGTCGTCGGCGACCGACAGCACCTCGCCCAGCTTGTGCGAGATGAAGATGACGGACAGGCCCTCGGACTTGAGCTCGCGCAGGTTGTCGAAGAGTGCGTCGACCTCCTGCGGCACGAGTACGGCAGTGGGCTCGTCCAGGATCAGGATGCGGGCGCCGCGGTAGAGAACCTTGAGGATCTCCACACGCTGACGGTCGGCGACACCGAGGTTCTCGACCAGGACGTCGGGGCGGACGCCGAGGCCGTAGCGCTCGGAGATCTCCGCGATCTTGCGGCGGGCCTTGGCGCCGATGCCGTACAGCTTCTCGCTGCCCAGGACGACGTTCTCCAGGACGGTGAGGTTGTCGGCCAGCATGAAGTGCTGGTGGACCATGCCGATGCCGCGCACGATGGCGTCGGCGGGCGACGAGAAGGTGACCTGCTCGCCGTCGACGGCGATGGTGCCCTCGTCCGGCTTCTGCATGCCGTAGAGGATCTTCATCAGCGTCGACTTGCCGGCACCGTTCTCGCCGACGAGCGCGTGGACCGTGCCCTTGCGGACGCTGAGGTGGATGTCGTGGTTGGCCACGACACCGGGGAACCGCTTGGTGATCCCGGCGAGTTCGACAGCGGTCACCTGACCGTTGACCGCGCCGGCCGGAGGGCTGCTGGACGCGTTGATGGCGCACTCTCCTGAGGGAAAGGGGGTCGTCTACGCGCGTAGCGCCCCTACGGCAACGAAGGGGGCCACGCCCCGCGAGAACGGGATACGGGGAGCCAGACTCCTCGTATCCCGTTGAGCGGACGTAACCCCGCGGTTACCAAGCGGCTCCGAGGCAGGACGGGCGCGCCCCCGTGCCGGATGGCAGGGGGAGACGCCTGTACGTCCTCGGGGCCGCATGGCTGCTCCTGAGGTCTTGCTCGTCAGCTGGTCTTGACCTTGATCTCGCCGCTGATGATCTTCTCCTGGGCCGCCTTGACGGCGTCCTGGATCGCCTTGTTGCTCTTGAACTCCGGGTTGGAATCGGCCAGGCCGACCTCACCGGTCTTCAGATCGCCCCGTACGATACCGTTCTCCGGCTTGCCGTCCTCGACCGACTTGGCAAGGTTGTACACGGCACTCGCCACGTTCTTGGTCGCCGAAGTCAGGATCGAGTCCTTGTACTTGCTCAGGGCTTCCTGCTTGTACTGGTCGGAGTCGACACCGATCGCCCACACCTTGTTGGCGGCGGCAGCCTCGATGACGCCCTGACCGGACAGACCGGCGGCTGCGTAGACGACGTCGGCCTTCTTCTCGATCTGGCCCTCGGCGGCCGTCTTGCCCTTGTCGGGGCTGGAGAAGCCACCCTCCTCGGCGGTCTGCGTCAGGTACTGGGAGAGGACCTTGACGCCCGGCTTGGTGTCCTTGACGCCCTGCTCGAAGCCCGCCTCGAACTTGTGGATCAGCGGAACGTCCACGCCGCCCACGAAGCCGACCGTGTCGGACTTGGTGGCCTTGGCGGCCGCGACACCGGCGAGGTAGGAGGCCTCCTGCTCGGAGAAGACCAGGTCCGCGACGTTCTTCGACGTGACGGTGGAGTCGTCGACGATGCCGAAGGTGGTGTCGGGGTACTTCTCCGCGGCGGCCTTGATGGCCGGGCCGTAGGCGTAGCCGATGCCGATGACCGGGTTGTAGCCCTGCTTGGCAAGCGAGACCAGGCGCTGGGTCTTGTCCGCGTCCGTCTCGCCGTCGGTCGGCTCGAGGTCGGCGGTGGCGTACTTGAACTCCGCCTTCGCCTTCTTCAGACCCTCGAACGCGGCGTCGTTGAAGGACTGGTCGCCCTTGCCGCCGACGTCGTACGCGATGGCGAGGCCCTTGTCACCCTTGCTGTCCGAGGACGAGCTGGAGGTCGAGGTGCCGCCACAGGCGGAGAGGGCGAGGGCGAGAGAGGCGGTCGCAGTACCTGCGAGCGCGATGCGGGTAACCCGGCGCATGTGTTGTGCTCCTGTCGTACAAGCGCCTGACGGTTCAGCTTCGGCGCTGGCTTCGCCGCACAGTAACGCGCGTAGACCAACTAGAAAACCCCTTCTGTCCACCTTGTTATCCGGCTGTGCCCGACGCCACGTGCGCGCCGGACGCAGGCTTGCCGAACGCAAAGGTGCTGTGGCGGTGGGTGACCTGCGCGGGGCACACGAGAGCGGGCGGGCACCCATGGTGCCCGCCCGCTCTGTGTCACTTCGACCACGTTCGCCGCTTCCGGCGGGGCGAGCCTCGGCGCGCCCGTGTGGTCACTACTCGGTCTTGACCTTGATGGAGCCGCCGACGATGCCCTCCTTGGCCTTGGCCACGGCGTCGGTCAGGCCGGAGATCTCCGCCATCTTCGGGTTGCTGTCGGCGAGGCCGACGCCGTCCACCTTCAGGTCGAAGGTCTGCGTCCCGGTCAGCGGCTTGCCGTCCTTGACGGACTTGGCGAGCGAGTACACGGCACCACCGACGTCCTTGAGCGCGGAGGTCAGGATCGAGTCCTTGTACTTGGCCAGCGCCGCCTGCTTGTACTGGTCGGAGTCGACGCCGATCGCCCACACCTTCGCCTTGGCGGCGGCCTCGATCACGCCCTGGCCGGACAGGCCGGCGGCCTGGTAGACGACGTCGGCCTTCTTCTCGATCTGGCCCTCGGCGGCGGCCTTGCCCTTGTCCGGGCTGGAGAAGCCGCCCTCCTCGGCGGTCTGCGTCAGGTACTGGGAGAGGACCTTGACGCCCGGCTTGGTGTCCTGGACACCCTGCTTGTAGCCCGCCTCGAACTTGTGGATCAGCGGGATGTCCACACCGCCGACGAAGCCGACCGTGTCGGACTTGGTGGCCTTGGCGGCCGCGACACCGGCGAGGTAGGAGGACTCCTGCTCGGCGAAGACCAGGGACGCCACGTTGTCGCCCTCGACGACCGAGTCGACGATGCCGAAGCTGGTCTTCGGGTACTTCTTGGCCACCGCCTCCAGGGCGGGACCGTAGGCGAAGCCGATGCCGATGACCGGGTTGTAGCCCTGCTTGGCCAGCGACGCGAGGCGCTGCTCCTTGTCGGCGTCGGTCTCGCCGTCGGTGGGCTCGATGTCGGCGGTGGCGTACTTGAACTCCGCCTTCGCCTTCTTCAGGCCCTCGTACGCGGCGTCGTTGAAGGACTGGTCGCCCTTGCCGCCGACGTCGTAGGCAATGGCGAGACCCTTGCCGGTCTTGCTGCTGTCGCCGCTGCCCTTGTCGCTGTCGTTGCTGGTGCCGCCGCAGGCCGTGGCGGCGAGTGCGAGCGACGCGACCCCCACCGCGACGCGGGTCAGGCTGGATATCCGACGCATCTGAAGCTCCCCATTCTCCAAAGCCCCGCAGTGGGTGCTGAGTTCGGCGCAGATTAACGCGCGTAGACCGTCCAGGGAACGGGGTACCGCGTGGCCGTTATCCATTCGTGCCGATGGCCGGTTACGTCCTTGTGAACCACGGGGCCGAAAGGAGCAAGGGGGCGCACAACACCCGCCACCGGCATCACCCTTCGCATCCGCAAGGAGCGGCCCGCGTGACGAGGTCCGTGGCCACGGATGGCTTGGCCCACGCTACTGCGCGACCGTGAAGGGCGCGACCGAGTCGCCGATCGCGCCCGTCCGCCTCACGCCCCGGCGTCCAGCAGTGCCGCCGCCGTGAACAGCTCGACGCCGACGGTGATGGCCGACTCGTCCGCGTCGAAGTCGCCGCGGTGCAGGTCACGGGTGGTGCGGTCGCCCGGAGTGCGCACCCCCAGGCGGGCCATCGCGCCCGGCACATGCTCCAGGTACCAGGAGAAGTCCTCGCCGCCGAGGCTCTGTTCGGTGTCCTCGATGGAGTGCGGCCCGCGCCGTGCGGTCATCGCGTGGCGCAGCAGCTCCGAGACGGCCGGGTCGTTGACGACCGGGGGGACGCCGCGGATGTAGTTGATCTCGGACTTGGCGCGGTAGAGGTTCGCGATCTCGTCGATCGCGGCGTGCAGCAGGTCGGGCGCCGCCCGCCAGGCCTCCAGGTCCAGGCAGCGCACGGTGCCCGAGAGCTCGGCGTGCTGCGGGATGACGTTGCAGGCGTGGCCCGACTCGATACGGCCCCAGGTCACGGCGAGCCCGCTGCGGGCATCAACGCGCCGGGCGACGAGGGCCGGCACGTCGGTGACGACACGGGCGGCCGCGGTCACGAGGTCGGTGGTGAGGTGAGGGCGCGCGGTGTGCCCGCCCGCGCCGTCGAGTGAGACCTCGAGCCGGTCGCACGCCGAGGTGATGGCGCCGTGCCGCAGTCCGATGAGCCCCGCGTCGACCCTCGGGTCGCAGTGCACACCGATGATGCGCCCCACGCCGTCGAGGACACCCGAGTCGATCGCGTCCGGGGCGCCGCCGGGCAGCACCTCCTCCGCGGGCTGGAAGATCAGCCGCACGGGGCGGGGCAGCCGCCCCTCGCGGTGCAGCTCGGCGAGGACCAGCCCGGCACCGAGCACGACCGTCGTGTGGATGTCGTGGCCGCAGGCATGGGCACGGTCGGGCACGGTGGACCGGTACGCGCAGTCCGTCTTGGTGTCGGGGATGGGCAGCGCGTCGATGTCGGCGCGCAGCGCGAGCATGGGCCGTCCGCCGTCCCGGTCGCCGATGTCGCAGATGAGTCCGGTCCCGATGGCGAGCACCCGCGGCTGAAGGCCGGCCTGCTCCAGGCGCGCCTTGAGCGCCGCCGTGGTGCGGAACTCCTGGTTGCCGAGCTCGGGGTGCATGTGCAGGTCTCGGCGGAACGCAACGAGTTCGGCGCGCAGTGCCTCGGGCAGCGCGCCGGGGAGCAGCGGTTCCCCGGGGAGATCGGCCTCGGACTCTCGGGACATCAGTTGGTTCACCCTTTGAAGGGTAGGGCGATCGGGCGGCCGACCGACCCACGATCAACAAAACTTCAGCCCGTTAGGGGAAGAAAAATCGGCCGCGCACCGCATAGCTATTGGCGGGGATGGGTAAGCTCGCCCGGCTTTCCGAGCGATTGGATCTTGGGCCGATGTGGTGACCGGCCCACGATTCCGGTCCGCGAGGGCGCGCGGAACCCGTCCGGGGAACGCTCGGGGTTCCCGAGGCCATTCCCGTACCCCACGCATACCACGTCCGCGCCCTTCACCCGCCGCCGGACGCTCATGCGAGCGCCACTGTTGCGACACGGGGCGTGCGCGTCGGGATGTCGGGGCGTCAGGCAGTGCTCACCGCCGAGAGCCGGTGGACGTCGCGTGCGGTGCCCGTGACCCCCGACAGGAAGCCCTGCGCCCGCGGGGAGGCGTTCTCCGTGAGCCAGGCCGGGTCGATGTCGCAGACGGCCACCCGGACCTCGGTGCCCACGAGGGCGAGTGGGAGGGTGTGGACGACCGTCGACGGGAAGCTCAGGATCGTACGCCCGATGGGGCCGCGGCGGGCGATCAGTTCGAGGGGCAGGTCGGGGCGGACGATCTCCAGCCCGGTCTCGACGGCCAGCCGGTGCAGCTTGTCGGTGCTCTCGCGGCGGTGCGCGAAGTAGCGGGTCGCGCCGTGGGCGGCGGCGAGGGAGCGCACCGCGTCCAGGTAGCGGTCCGGATCGACGACCCCGGTCTCGACGAGGGACGTGCCGACGAGGTCGGCGCCCTTGGTGATGCGGGGCGGCCCGAAGCGGGCGCGGGTCCAGGAGAAGTCGTTGGCGGTGACGCGGACGCCGTCCGGTGCCGATTCGATCGGCATGGAGGAGAAGACCTCGACGGTGCGGTGCTCGGTCGGGGTGAGACGGCGGCGGGCCGAGGCGGAGACCGGCGCGAAGAGCACGTCGCGCGGGCCGGGGCGGCCGCCGCGCCGGTGCCAGCGCACCAGGCGCTCGCCGCGCGCGAGCTGGGCGACGAACTCCATCGTCGCCGTGCCGTCGTCGACCACGACCAGGTCCTGGGCCCGGGTGATGGTCAGCAGGAGCTGCACGTACCGGGAGAAGGGGTCCCCCATGACGATGCGCCGGGCCCGGCGGAGCAGCGGAGCCAGTCCCCCGATGGTGTGGAAGGGGGCCGTGGTGCCGCCGCGTGCCTCCTCCCAGCGGACCTCGTGGCCCTCGTCCCGGGCCAGCTCGGCCATGCGGCGCAACTGGCCGCGGGTCATCGGGTCGTTCGGGGACAGGACGACGAGGGTGAGCTCCGCGCCGGGCGCCGTCGCGCGGGTGAGCCCCGCGTCGGCCGCCGCCGCGGCACTGTGGGCGCGCGTGTGCGCCCACTCCAGCACGTTCAGGAGCTGTACCGGACTCTCGACGAAGGCGAGGGTGTGGCTGCCGGCGGAACCGGCGCGGGGGCTCATCGGTGTACGACCGTCCCGTCGTAAGGCGCTCAGACCGCGACCGGCTCGCCCGCGGCGGCGGCGATCTCCGCCTCTGCGACGACGCCCGCGACACGGCGCAGCTTCTTCATGGGGCCGAGCTCGGACTCGTAGACCTTCTTGACGCCGTCGCCGAGGGAGGCCTCGATGGTGCGGATGTCACGGACGAGGCGCGTCAGGCCCTGCGGCTCGACGGAGGCCGCCTGGTCGGAGCCCCACATGGCGCGGTCGAGGGTGATGTGGCGCTCGACGAAGGTGGCGCCCAGGGCGACCGCGGCGAGCGTCGTCTGCAGGCCGGTCTCGTGGCCCGAGTAGCCGATCGGGACGTTCGGGTACTCGGCCTGCAGGGTGTTGATGACGCGCAGGTTGAGCTCCTCGGCCTTGGCCGGGTAGGTCGACGTGGCGTGGCACAGCAGGATGTTGTCCGAGCCGAGGACCTCGACGGCGTGGCGGATCTGCTTCGGGGTCGACATGCCGGTGGACAGGATGACCGTGCGGCCGGTGGCGCGCAGCGAACGCAGCAGCTCGTCGTCGGTCAGGGACGCGGACGCGACCTTGTGGGCCGGGACGTCGAACTTCTCCAGGAAGGCGACGGCCTCGGTGTCCCACGGGGAGGCGAACCAGGCGATGCCCTTCTCCTTGGAGTACTCGTCGATCTGGCGGTACTCGTCCTCACCGAACTCCACGCGGTGGCGGTAGTCGATGTAGGTCATGCGGCCCCAGGGGGTGTCGCGCTCGATGTCCCACTGGTCGCGCGGGGTGCAGATCTCCGGCGTGCGCTTCTGGAACTTCACGGCGTCGCAGCCCGCCTCGGCGGCGGCGTCGATCAGCTTGAAGGCGTTCTCGAGCTCGCCGTTGTGGTTGATGCCGATCTCGCCGACGACGTAGACGGGGTGGCCCGGGCCGGCGGTCTTCGAACCGAAGGTGCGCAGACGGGAGTTGGTGCTCATGGTGGAGAAGTTCCTTACTTGTCGAGGGAGTCGAGAGAGGGGCCGAGGATCCAGCTGGCGATCTCTCGGATCGCGCCGTCACCGCCGGGGACGGTGGTGACCGCGCGTGCGGCGCCGCGCACGACGTCGTGGGCGCTCGCGACCGCCACGGGCCAGCCGACGAGGGCGAAGCACGGGAGGTCGTTGACGTCGTTGCCGACGTAGAGCACGCGCTCAGGCGCGATGCCCTGCTCCTCGCACCACTGCTTCAGTGCGAGGTCTTTCCGGTCGATGCCGTGCAGCACGGGGATCTGGAGCTTGCGTGCGCGTGCGGCGACGACCGGGTTCTTCTCCGTGGACAGGATGAGCATCGTCAGGCCGCTCCTGCGGAGGGCCGCGATGCCGAGGCCGTCCCCGCGGTGCACGGAGACGATCTCCCGTCCCTCGGAGTCGATCAGCACCCTGTCGTCGGTCTGGGTGCCGTCGAAGTCGAGGACGACCGCGTCGATGTCGTCGGCGGTCGGGAGGGAGCCGGGGCGGTTGGCGTCGAAGAGGGGCGCGAGGGCACGGGCGCGGGCGAGGTCGTGCGGGTCGTCGATCTCCAGGACCCGCGCGGGATCGGTGCGCACCGGCTCGGTGCGGCCGAAGAAGCGGTGCTTGTGCTCGCGCAGGCCCGTCGCGTCCATCGCGTAGGCCGCGCCGGTCTCCAGGAGGTCCTGGGGGCGGTCCTGGCGCCGGGGGCGGAAGGACTTGTCGTGGTTGACGCCGTAGCCGCCGTCCGTGCCGGTGGAGTTGGCGACCTTGGTGGTGCCTCCCGCGCCGGCCACGCTCGCCTCGGCGGTGTGCGCGGTGTCCACGACGGCGGGGTCGTCGGCCGCGTCCCGCCAGATGAACCCGTGGAACGGGGCCACGGTCAGGGCGGTGTCCGCGCCGTTCTCGACGACGGCCGCGGCGACGCCGTCGATGTCCTCGCGGACGATGAACGGGCTGGTGCACTGGACGAGGAGGACCACGTCGACGGCCGAGCCGTGCAGCGCCTCGTGGGCGTCCATGGCGTGCAGGACGGCGGCCTCGGAGGTGGCGGTGTCGCCGGCGATGGCGGCGGGACGCAGCACGACCTCGGCGCCGGCCTGCCGGGCCGCCGCCGCGATCGCCTGGTCGTCAGTGGAGACCACGACGTCCGTGACGAGGCGCGTCGCGCGGCACTCGCGCACCGCGCGGGCCACCAGCGGCACACCGCCGACCGGGAGGAGGTTCTTCGCGGGCACGCCCTTGGAGCCGCCGCGCGCGGGGATCACCGCGAGCACCCGGCGCATCGGCGCCGCTTGGTCCGCTTCCTGATGGGTCATGCGCTGTTCTCCTTGACGAGGGAGGCGAGAGAGGCGTGGGGGGCGGGGGTTTCCGGGCGCGTCGCGCCGGCCGGCGGCGCTCACAGCTCACCCATCCGCCGGATCACCGGTGCCACGCGCTGGACGCCGTGGCGGTAGGCGCCGCGGGCCGCCCGGCGCACGATCTGCCGTACCGGGCTGGGCTCCTTGTCCGCCGCGGGCGCGCCGGGCAGCGGGCTGCCGTCCGGGCCGAGGTGGTGGCGGGCGAGGATGCCGGGCAGGTAGCCGGGCGCGGTGACGGGCGTGTAGTAGGGCGCGAGCGGCGGCAGGCTCGCGGCCTCCAGCAGCTCGCCGATGCGCAGGCGCGCCCCGTCGAAGGCCGTCTCGTAGGAGCCTCCCCCGGTGGAGGGGCCCCCGGCGACGACGCCCTGCCGGGCCACCCAGGCCGCGTCGGGCGTGGGCCGGTGTCCGTCGTCGAGCTGGTCCCAGGAGGCGAGGCAGCCGGAGCCGACGAAGTGGTGGTTGCCCAGCGCCTCGCGCACCCCGAGGTCGGTCAGGACGACGGTGGGGATGCGCCGGTGCAGCGACTCCAGGGCCGCGGTGGAACTGACCGTGACCAGCAGGTCGGTACGGTCCAGGACCTCGCCCATGTGCCCGTACACGAGGCGGAAGTTGGGCGGCAGGTCGGTCTTCTGAGCAAGCTTCTGGTAGGGCAGTTCCTCGATGTGCGTGGTGTGCTCGCCCGGCTTGGAGCGCAGTTTGAGCAGCACCTCGCGCTCCGGGTGCAGGCGGGCGTGCCCGATCAGCCGGTCGAGCAGGTAGGTGCGGTCCTTGCGGCTCTCCGGCACGGAGGGCTGCGCGGCGAAGACGACGGTGTACGGATCGTTCCCGGTGTAGTCCGCACCGCCGAGGAAGGGCAGCGCGACCTCGGTCACCGAGGAGGCGTCGGCGCCCACTCCTTCGTACACGGCCCGGAACCGGTCCGCGTCCTGGCGGGAGTTGGCGAGAACCAGGTCCGCGCCGTGCCGCAGGAGCAGGCCGTCGGCGAGCTTCTCGTAGACGACGCCGACGTAGCCGGTGACGACCACGGGGCGCCGCGTGCGCCCGTCCCAGGCGTGGGCGAGGCCGTGCAGCATCGCCTGGACGGCACCGCCGACCAGCGCGAGGACCAGGACGTCGTACGACTCCTTCGCCATCTCGCGCAGGAACTCGACGGCGCTGACCTCGCGGAGGGAATCCGCGCGGACGCCGACCTCTTCGAGCTGGCGGGCGGTGGGAGTGGCACGGCCGCGCAGGAGGAAGCCGTCGAGGCGCATGTCCGATTCGGCGGGGGAAAGGCGGTTCGCGGTGAGCGAGCCCCATTTCCACCGGGTATCGGAATCCGCGAGGACGGCCACCCGCAGGGACTTCGTGGTACTTGCTGGCACGCCGAAGACGCTAGGAAGCCATTTCGAGGTGCGGCCCAACCCGAATGCAACAAACGGTTAACAGCACATCGACGAATGGCGAATCGGGCCGCGCCACGCACCGAAATCAGCTGGGTTCACGGCTTCGCCACGCGTCGTTCACCTGACATCTCACCAGCGGTCAAGACGAATGCCGGGCCGCCGCCTAACGTCACGTGGGTGGTCAAGCTCTCCGTCATCGTGCCGTTCTACAACGTGCAGCAATATGCGCCCGACACCCTGAAGAGCCTGCGTGCGAACACACGCGAGGACTTCGAATTCATTCTCGTCGACGACTGCTCGCGCGACGAGACACCTGACATTCTCGCGCGCGCGGAGCGCGAGCTCCCGGGTGCGGTGTATGTCAGACACGAGAAGAACGGAGGGCTGGCGACCGCGCGGAACACAGGCATCGACACCGCGCGCGGCGAATACCTCACGTTCCTCGACGGGGACGACTGGCTCGCCCCCGGCTACTACCAGCAACTCCTGGCGTCCATCGAGGAGTTGGGCTGCGACTTCGTGCGCACGGACCATGTCCAGTGCACCGCGCGGGCCCGCACCGTCAATCGGGTCCCGCACGGCCGGCGCGGTGTGGTGATGAATCCGCGCGACGCGATCCTGCCCGCGGACCGGTCCACGTCCGTCGACTACGCGTACGCCTGGGCGGGCATCTACCACCGCCGTCTGGTCGACCGCGGCCTGCTGCACTTCACCGACGGGCTGCGTACGGCCGAGGACCGGCCGTGGATCTGGAAGCTGCACCGGGAGGCCGAATCCTTCGCCACGGTGGGACTGCTCGGCGTGTTCTACCGGCGTGGTGTGGCCTCCTCACTGACGCAGATCGGCGACGTACGTCAGCTGGATTTCATTCGGGCGTTCGATCAGGTCGTGGCGGAAACCGCCGGGGACCGTGACGCGGAAAAACTCCTGCCCAAGGCCGTGCGCACGTATTGCGCGATCATTTCCCATCACCTTGGAACCATCGAAAGGTTCGAGCCACCCGTGGCACGGAAACTCAAGTCGATGAGCGCGGTCGCCCTGCGGCGCATGCCGCAGGACGTGCTCGACGACGCCCTCGACTCGATGGACGTCCAGCGCGCCACCCGGCTGCGCCGGCTGCGCCGCCGGCCCGCTCCCGGCACGGGGGTGGCCGCGTGACCACCCAGATCTTCATGGCGTCCACGCTGTACGGCACGGCCACGCTCGCCGCCGCCCTGGACACCGACTGCTTCGCCCCCGCCGACCGGCGCATCCTGCTCGTCTCCAACAACGCGGCGACGCCCGAGACGACGCCCGGCGTGGACGAGATGCCGGGCTTCGAGCGGCTGCGTGGCCGGTTCGACGACGTGATCTCGTGGAACGAGACCATCTCGCCCTTCCATCCCGGCGGCTGGGCTCCGCGCCTCGACGACGTGCCCCTGTGGGAGCGGCACCTGCGGCTCGCCTGGGACCTCGGCGACGACGACGTCGAGCTGGCCGTCGAGTCGATCCAGGTGAACCCGGCGCTGGGCGTCGCGCAGATCTTCACCGGCGCACCCGTCACCGTGTACGCCGACGGCCTGATGAGCTACGGCCCCACCCGCAACAAGATCGACCCGTTGGTCGGCACCCGGGTGACCCGGCTGCTCCACCTGGACCTCGTCCCCGGTCTGGTCCCGCTGCTGCTCACCGAGTTCGACGTGCGGCCGGAGATCGTGCCGACGGACGCGTTCGTCAAGGTGCTCGGCGAACTCGTCGACACCGGCGACGCGTTGCCCGCGATGGACGAACCCGCGCTGCTCCTCGGCCAGTACCTCTCCGCGCTCGGCATCCTCACCGCCGAGGAGGAGGAGGACCTGCACGTACGGATGCTGAAGGGCGCGATCGCGCTCGGTCACACCCGCGTGGTGTTCAAACCGCATCCGACGGCTCCCGCCCGCTGGTCGCGCACCCTGGAGAAGGAGGCCGAGCGACTCGGCGCCGACCTCACCGTGCTGGACACACCGGTCCTCGCCGAGGTGCTCTACCAGCGGATGCGCCCCGCCCTGGTCGTCGGCTGCTTCTCCACCGCGCTGCTCACGGCGTCCGCGCTGTACGGCCTGCCCGTCGCCCGCATCGGCACCGGGTCGTTGCTGGACCGCCTCACCCCGTACGAGAACAGCAACCGCATCCCCGTCACCGTCGTGGACGCCCTGCTGCCGGAGCTCACGGACAAGGCGGCGGTCGCCGAGCAGCGGCGCGCGATGGACGTCACGGCGCTCACCGCGCTCGTGCAGGCCGTCGGGTTCGCGATGCAGCCGAAGATCTACCCGGATCTGCGCGGGACCGCCGAGGACTACCTGACGCGTCATCTGAACGACGGCACCTGGCGGTACTTCAAGCGCCGCAGGCTCACCTCGCTGGCGCTGCCCGGCGCGGTCCCGGCGCAGCTCGCCTTCATCCCGCGCAACGCGACGGTCCGCCGGGTGGCGCGCCGCGCCCGGTCGCTGAAGCGGGCGACGCTCGGATGACCGCCTCGGCCGCGGGGCCCGTCGCCGCCTCCCTGGACACGCCCGCGAAATCCACGCCGGGCACCGGGGCCGACGGTGTCCCGCCCCGGATACCGCCCCGGGCGCACGCTCCGCGCCTGCGTGCGCTCGACGGACTGCGGCTCGTCGCCGCGCTGATGGTCGCCGGGTACCACTACGGCGGACGCGACGGCGAGGTCACGCAGGCGTGGGGCAGTTCTCCCCAGCATCAGTTCCCCCTGCTGCACTCGTACTTCGCGTACGGCTGTCTGGGCGTCCAGGTCTTCTTCGTCATCAGCGGATTCGTCATCTGCATGAGCGGCTGGGGCCGCACCCCGCGCGCGTTCTTCGCCTCCCGCGCCTCCCGCCTGCTGCCCGCCTACTGGGCGGCGATCGTCATCGTGACGGCGGTGTTCGCGCTGCCCGTGGTCGCGTACAAGGCGGTCTCGCCGAGCGACGCGCTGGTGAACCTGACGATGCTCCAGCAGCCCCTGGGCGTCGACCGGGTGCTCGGCGTGTGCTGGACGCTGTGGGCGGAGGTCCGCTTCTACGCCCTGTTCGCGCTGTGCATCGTGCTGCCCGGCGCGAGCCGGCAGCGGGTGATCCTCTTCTGCGCCGGCTGGACGCTGGCGGCGGCGATCGCGCAGGCCGCGAACGAGCCGCTCCTCAACCTCGTCCTGATGCCGGAGTACGCGCCGTTCTTCATCGGCGGCGTCGGCCTCTACCTCGTGCACCGGGAGCGGCGGGACGCGTACGCCTGGGGCATCGTCGGCGTGAGCTGGCTGATCGGCCAGCACTACGCGGTCCAGCGGCTGTGGCACGCTCCCGACCCGGACTTCTTCTCGTACCGCACCTCGTTCGGCATCGTCCTCGTCGTCACGCTCGGCTATCTGGCCGTGGCCGCGATCGCGCTGGGCTGGCTGAACTGGGCGAACTGGCGCTGGCTGAGCGTCGCGGGCGCGCTGACGTACCCCTTCTACCTGGTCCACGAGCACCTGGGGTGGGTGGCCATCCGGGCCTGTCACCGCACGCTGCACATCCCGTCCTACGGCACGTTCCTGCTCACGGTCGCCGTGATGCTGCTGCTGGCCTGGCTGCTCAACCGCTACGTCGAGGAGTGGCTCACTCCGAAGATCCGCACGGCCTTGTCGCGCCCCCGCTCCTAGCGGCTCGTCGAGCGCCGGGCGGGCCCACGACGGCCGGTCCGGCGCTCGACGACGCGGATGTCCGGGCGAGTGGGCCCGCCGTTCATCTCGGCGGCCGTTCGGGGGTGTGTCCCCGGGCAGGCGTACGGCAGTCCCCGTACCCGCCGGCTCCGCCAGGGAGTGATCTCTCCTCGTGCCGGCCGTACCCGGCACGACCCGGCCGCCCCGCACGGGGCCGGCGTGGGCCTGCGGTGAGCGGACCGCCGGCGGGCGTCAGGCGGCGGCGAGCGTGAGCTTCACGGCGAAGCCGAGGAAGAGGGCGCCCGCGGCGGTCGTGGCCCCCGCGGACAGCCGCCTGCGCCTGCGGAAGGCCGACGCCAGCCGGGTGCCGCTGAAGATCAGCGCCGTGAGGTAGAGGAAGCTGGCGAGCTGCGCGAAGGCGCCGAGGACCACGAACGACAGGGCGGGGTAGGCGTAGCCCGGGTCCACGAACTGCACGAAGAAGGCGACGAAGAACAGGATCGCCTTCGGGTTGAACAGGCTGATCACGAGCGCGCGCCGGTACGGCCGTTCCCCGGCGGCCCCCACGGCCTCACCGGACTCCACGACCCGCTCCCGCCGGGTCCGCCACATGCCCCGGGCGGCCCGCAGCATCCCGATCGCCAGCCACGTCAGATAGCCGGCGCCCGCGTACTTCACGATCCCGAACAGCACGGCGTTCGCCTGCAGCAGCGACGCGACGCCCGCCGCCGACAGCGTCATCAGCACAGTGTCCCCGCACCACACGCCCGCCGCGGCGGTGTACCCGGCGCGGACGCCCCGGCGGGCCGCGACCGAGAGCACGTACAGCGAGTTCGGACCGGGCAGCAGCACGATCAGCACGAGGCCCGCCAGATAGGTGGGCAGATCAACGACACCAAGCATGAGGTGGAGTGTCGCACGCGCGCACGACCCTCCACCCCCGGGTTTCGCCCGGTGAGACGGGATCGGTCCGGGCGTGGACCGCGTGCCGGCTCAGAAGGCGTCGGACGGCACGTACGTGCCCCAGGTCTCGCGCAGGGCGTTGCAGACCTCGCCGACCGTGGCGCGGGCGCGGAGGGCGTCCTTCATCGGGTAGAGGACGTTGTCCGTGCCCTCGGCCGCCTTCTTGAGGTCGGCGAGGGCGGCGTCCACCGCGGCCTGGTCGCGCTCGGCGCGCAGCTTCGCGAGGCGCTCGGCCTGCTGGGCCTCGATCGCCGGGTCGACGCGGAGCGGCTCGTAGGGCTCCTCGACGTCGATCGTGTAGCGGTTGACGCCGACGACGACCCGCTCGCCCGAGTCGGTCTCCTGGGCGATCCGGTACGCCGAGCGCTCGATCTCGTTCTTCTGGAAGCCGTGCTCGATGGCGTTGACCGCGCCGCCCAGGTCCTCGACCTTGCCCATGAGTTCGACGGCCGCCGCCTCGACCTCGTCGGTCATCTTCTCGATGACGTACGAGCCCGCGAAGGGGTCCACGGTGGCGGTGACGTCCGTCTCGTACGCCAGCACCTGCTGGGTGCGCAGCGCCAGGCGCGCGGACTTGTCGGTGGGGAGCGCGATCGCCTCGTCGAAGGAGTTGGTGTGCAGGGACTGCGTGCCGCCGAGGACGGCGGCCAGTCCCTGGACGGCGACGCGGACCAGGTTCACCTCCGGCTGCTGGGCGGTCAGCTGCACACCGGCGGTCTGCGTGTGGAAGCGCAGCATGAGGGACTTCGGGTTCTTGGCGCCGAACTCGTCCCGCATGACCCGGGCCCAGATCCTGCGCGCGGCACGGAACTTGGCGACCTCTTCGAGGATCGTCGTGCGGGCGACGAAGAAGAAGGAGAGGCGGGGGGCGAAGTCGTCCACGTCCATGCCGGCGGCGACCGCCGTGCGGACGTACTCGATGCCGTCCGCGAGCGTGAACGCGATCTCCTGCGCGGGCGAGGCACCCGCCTCCGCCATGTGGTAGCCCGAGATCGAGATGGTGTTCCACTTCGGGATCTCGGCCTTGCAGTACTTGAAGATGTCCGCGATCAGACGCAGCGAGGGCTTCGGCGGGAAGATGTACGTGCCTCGCGCGATGTACTCCTTGAGCACGTCGTTCTGGATCGTGCCCGTCAGCTGGTCGGCCGGCACGCCCTGCTCCTCGCCGACCAGCTGGTACATCAGCAGGAGCAGCGACGCGGGCGCGTTGATGGTCATCGACGTGGAGACCTTGTCCAGCGGGATTCCGCCGAACAGCACGCGCATGTCGTCGATCGAGTCGATGGCGACGCCGACCTTGCCGACCTCACCGTGCGCGATGGCCGCGTCCGAGTCGTGGCCCATCTGCGTGGGCAGGTCGAAGGCGACCGACAGGCCCATGGTGCCGTTGGCGATCAGCTGCTTGTAGCGGGCGTTGGACTCCACGGCCGTGCCGAAGCCGGCGTACTGCCGCATCGTCCACGGCCGGCCGGTGTACATCGACGGATACACGCCGCGGGTGAAGGGGTAGGAACCCGGCGCGCCCAGCTTCTCGGACGGGTCCCAGCCCTCCAGAGTCTCCGGCCCGTACACCGGCTCGATGGGCAGACCGGACTCGGATTCGCGCGCCATGTGCTGTGCCTCCCGCTGAAGCTACTTACTAGTAGGACCCGACCCTCGCGACGGACTGTAGCGGCGGCCGTGCGCCCGGTGGAGTGCCCCACGCTGGGACCTTCCTCACAGACCGGTTTCACGGACCTGTTCCGCGGTTCGTTTCGTTTAGTTTCTGCTTCTCGCTCTCCACCATGCCGTCTAGTTCGCAACCGGTCACGTGCGGGGAGCATCTCAGGTGACACAACAGCGAAACGGGGGGTCCGGATGCGTACGACGGGCATGGGGAGATCGCTGGCCGCCCTCGCGGCCCTCATCGTGCTGAGCGGCTGCACGGCGCAGGCCGTGGACGCCCACGGGAAGCAGCCACCACCCGTGCGCGGCGGCAGCGGCGGCCCGTCGGCGTCCGAGGACGGCAAGGAGAGCGGGAAGCCCGGCGCCAAGCCGGGCCCCGCCGCCCCCGAGGTCCTGTGGTCCCGGGGCGACAAGGGCCGCGACGTCCGCGAACTCCAGGCCCGGCTGCACCAGGTCGCCTGGCTCATCACCCCGCCGACCGGGAGGTACGACTCGCCGACGGTGAAGGCGGTGAAGGGCTTCCAGGGCAAGCGGGGTCTGCCGCGCACCGGTGAGCTGGACACCGTCACCTGGCAGAGGTTGCGGAAGATGACGCACGAGCCGGCGTCCTGGGAGCTGTACCCGTACGGCGGTCAGCCGGCCGCGAAGCCGGATCCGCGCTGCATGACGGGCCGGGTGCTGTGCATCAGCAAGACGAGCCGGACGCTGCGCTGGATGGTCGACGGGAAGACCCTCTCGTCGATGGACGTGCGGTTCGGTTCGCAGTACACGCCGACCCGCGAGGGTGTGTTCAGCGTCTATTTCAAGTCGCGGTACCACGTGTCGACGATCTACCACACGTCCATGCCGTACGCGATGTTCTTCAGCGGGGGCCAGGCGGTCCACTACTCCTCGGACTTCGCGGCCCGCGGCTATTACGGCGCTTCGCACGGCTGCGTCAACGTCCGGGACGAGGGGAAGATCGCTGCCCTGTTCGCACAGGTCCGCAACGGCGACAAGGTCGTCGTGTACTGGTGAGCGCCGGGACGCGGAAGAGGATGTGGGGCGCGGGCGGGACCGGGGGAACGTGTCCCGCCCGCGCCAGGTGCACAGAGCCGTGGGTACGGGGGGAACCCCGGCTCCGTACTACGGCCGATGACCAGTCGGCTCACCCATTACTGCGTCGCGGCGGCCGAAAACGTCACACCCGGGCCGAAGAAAGTTGAAAGAAGTACGAAACCGCAGGTCAGAGGCGGTGCCTGAGCGCCGGGTGCGGCAACGCGCCGAGGACCCGGGCACCGCGGCGGGGTGCGCGCGGCGCTTTCAGCGGGCGGTGAGGAGCGACGCGAGGGCGCTCTGCGTCGCCGTCGGTGACGGCGACGACGGCCGTGACGTCCGCGGCAGCAGCGGGCTCAGCGCGGAGTACGAGGGCGACGGCGTGCCGATGACGCCGTGGTGGTGGCCGTCGCCGGGCAGTATGTGGTGGCTGTCGCCGTCACCGCCCTGGTCGCCCTGGTCCCCCTGGTCTCCCCGGTCGTCACGGCCGGAGCCCGTGCCGTCGCCGTCGTCGCGGTCGGGGCGGTCGTCGAGCCGGTTCAGCAGGCCGGCGCAGTAGGTCTTCACCCGTCCACTGCCGCCCGCCGCGTCCTCCAGGCCGCGCCTGCGGCCCGCGTCGAGGTCCTTGCCGGCCAGGATGTCGCGGCAGGACAGCCGCGTACGCCTCCACCACTCGCGCGTCCGGTCGGAGTCCTCGTCGCCCTTGGAGCCCGGCCGGGTGCCCGGGGTGGCGTCGTCGTCCGCGCGGTCGTCCGGCGAGGCGGGTCCGCGTCCGGAGGGGCCGTTCGTGGTGCCGTCGGGCGTCGGCGTCACGGAGCCACCGGGAGTCGCCGGCGACGGCGAGACGAGTGGCTGTTCGGGTGTGCGGGCCGCGGTGACCGACGCGGCGGGAGCGGGCTTGTCGTCACGGAACGGAGTCGGCAGGACGCCGGTCCCGGCCGCCACGGCGACCCCGCCGATCATCCCCGCGGCCAGCGCCGCGGCGAGCCCGACCCGCGCGGAACGGCCCCGGCGCACCCCGCGGCGGCCCACGCCGGGCCGCCCGATCCGTACGAGTCCGGCGTCCGCCGCATGCGCCCCGGGACGGGCGAGGGCACGGCGGCCGAGCTGCACGGCCTCACCGTCTCCGCTGGTACGCACCTTGCGGAAGGCGGCCAACGCGGCTTCCTCGCCCGGGAGTTCACCGCCGGTCGGCACGGATGCCGCGGACAGCGCGCCGAGCGCGTCGGCGAGCCGTTCCGCCTGGGCCCGGGAGTCGGCGTCGACGGCTTCCAGCGGCTCACCGCGCAGCAGTCGCTCCGCCGCTTCGCGGTCCAGCCATCTGTACTGCTCGTCGGCCATCACATGTCCTTCTGCGTCCGCGAACGCGTATGCGTCACACCCGCGGACGTCACCGCGCGTGTGCGCGATCCTCTTTGTGGGGGAACGGCACCGAGTCCGCCGCCGGTGTCCGCGTCGCCGCCGAGCAGCTCCGCGAGCCGCTTCAGGCCGCGGTGCGCCGCCGTGCGGACCGCGCCCGGGCGCTTGCCGAGCGTCTCCGCGGCGGACTTGGCGTCCAGGCCGACGACGACGCGCAGGACGACGGCCTCCGCCTGGTCCTGCGGGAGCTGGGCTATCAGCGAGAGGGTGCTGTCGGTGGCGAGGGCCTCGATGGCCTCGCCCGCGGTGTCGGACTCGGCGGCCCTGCCGGTCAGTTCGGTCTCGTCGCCGCCTATCGCGGGTCGCCGGCCGCGCATCCGTACGTGGTCGAGCGCCCGGTTGCGGGCGATACGGGCGGCCCACCCGCGGAACCGGTCGGCATCGCCGCTGAATCGCTCCAGGTCGCGCGCGATCTGCAACCAGGCCTCGGACGTGACGTCTTCCGCGTCCGCCTCACCGACCAGCGTCCGTACATACCCGAGCAGCCGTGGGTGCACCGTGCGGTACACAGTCCGGAACGCGGTCTCGTCCCCGTCCTGTGCAGCAAGCACCGCGGCGGTCAGCTCCGCGTCGTCCCCCAGCACCGCGCCTCTCTTGCGCCTAAGCCGGCACCGCTCTCGCGGACCGGGTTCTCGCCGTCGTGGTCGTCGTTCGTCGGCCGCGGCTCCAGGACCGCGGTCGGCTGCGGCGGCCTGTCGTCCCCCGCGCTCCGGCGCGAAAGGCACGTTACGGCGTGAAACCGCTGCTCGTCCATGTTCGTACAGCATGCAACTAAGTCGTGACGCAGAGAGGTGTGACACAAAACGCAGCCGCGGCGCTGTAGGGAGTACGGGCCGCCGCGCGGCCCGTACCGCGCGACGGTCGGGGCCTCTCCTGTGGGGGGTGGCGGCCCCGGCCGTCTCCGCGGTCTCCCGCTCCGGCCTCGGACGACGCGCCGCGTCGCCGGCCGATACGGCCGACACGTGACCTCGCGTCGGCCCTGGGCGAGGTGATCGCCACAATCACCGGGGCCGCGTCGGCCGAGACACTGGGCCGCAACACAGCCTTCCTCGCCGGCCTCAACCTGTGGTGCGGGGCTCCTGGTCGGCGGACGTCTCGTGCAGAGCGGGTCGACCGGCGAGTTCCTCGCCCACACTCCGCCCGGGACGGCGCGGGGCCGGGCTGACGAAGAGGCTTGCACGACCCTGCTCGAGTCGGCCTGACCGTTCGGGCGGGGGAATGCTCGCGAACGGGCGCTACGGCTTGCCGTTGGACCTCGCCCGCTTCGTCGGCGACGCGCTCGCGGACGTGGCCGGCGAGCCCTGCGTGGCGCCCGGCTCCTTGGTGTTCCCCGCCCCGGCCCCAGTCCCGGCCCCAGTCCCAGCCCCGGTCCCGGTCCCGTTCCTGGACGCGTCGGCCAACTGCTCGGTGCAGTAGGCCGCGACCTTGTCCTCGCCCCCCGCGGCGGTGACAAGACGCTGCCAGGCCGTCGAGTTCAGGGCCTTGTCCCGGTCCTTGACCGAGGCGTAGGCGCGGCAATGGGCGACGGTGTCCTGGGCCGGCGTCGGGTGGGCGGACGCACGGCCCCGCCCGGAGGGGCCCGGGGCGGCAGGGGTGGGCGACTGCTGGGGGGCGGGTTCGGCGGCGGGACGGTCCGGAACACTCCCCGACGGCCGCGCCGTGGCCCTGCCCTGGTCGCCGCCGTCGTCGTGGGACGCCGAGCCGATCGCCGCGACCGCGACCCCGCCCAGCGTCAGACTGGCCAGCAGCACGGCGCACATGGCCTTCAGCGAACGGATCGGCCGCCGCTGCTCCCGCGGCCGCCAGTCGTCGCAGCGCCGGGTCCGCGCGGCGAGCGCGCCTTCGTCCCGGGCGGAGCGGAAGGCGGCGAGGGCACGGGCCTCGCCCTCGGCGTCGACGGTCTCCGCCCGCACGGCGGAGGCGAGGATCTCGCCGAGGTCGGGCCGGCCCGCTTCGCCCGGGTGCGCGACCCGACGGTCGGACGAGCCGCCGTGACCGTGTCGTTCACCCATGTCCGGATCCATCCCTGCCCGACACCTTCTTGGACTTCTTGCCGTTCATCCCGACTCCCCCAGCGTTCTGGGGCCTTCATCCGTCACACCGCCGACGCCGAGCTGCTGGGCCAGGCGTTTGAGGCCACGGTGGGCCGCGGTGCGCACCGCGCCCGGCCGCTTGCCCAGGACCCGCGCGGCGGCCGGCCCGTCGAGTCCGACGACCACGCGCAGGAGGACCGCCTCCGCCTGGTCGCGCGGCAGTCCCGCCACCAGACGAAGGGCGTCCTGCGTGGAGAGGGACTCCAGCGCCTGGTCGTGGGTGTTGTGCGCGCCGGGCAGTTCGAGCAGGTCCTGTTCGAGGGCGGTCGCCCGGGGCCGCACCTTGAGCCGGCGCAGATGGTCCAGTGCGCGGTGCCGGGCGATGGTCGCGGTCCAGCCGCGGAAACCCGCCCCGTCGCCCCGGAAGCGTCCGAGGTCCCGCGCGATCTCCAGCCAGGCGTCGGACGCCACGTCCTCCGCGTCGTCGCCGACGAACCCGCGCAGGTACCCCAGCAGTCCGGGCTGCACGATCCGGTAGGCCACCGCGAAGGCGGCCTCGTCCCCTTCCTGCGCCCGCGCGACGGCCGCGCCCAGCTCCGCGTCGCGTGCCTGCACGCGGCGGGGCTCCCCTCCTAGACCCAACACAGTCCTCGTTTTGTACCGAGATCGTCCGGATTCACGCCGTGCGACACGGTCGGCCGCGTGCACGCTTCCACGCCCCTCTGCGTCAGGCGGCACAGAAATGTCACAGCCCGTCAGGCACCTCACACGTCCCACGTCCCCCTGACGCCGCTCCTGCACGGTGGGCACGCCCCCTTCACCCGGACCGCCTGCCACCGCCGACCGCGGCCTGCGGCACGCGTCCGTGCAGCTGGAGATAGAACGTCCGCACCGACTCCCGTTCCCCGACCTCGAACCGCTTGACGACCTTCCCCAGCGGATTCCAGACCCTCCCGTCGGGCATCCGCACACCGAAGGGCTGGCCGAACAGCTCGCGCTGCCCGGCGTCGAGCTCGACCCAGCGCGCCCCGGCCCGCCGCACCAGGACCTCGCCGGTGTAGGCGCCGATCCCGAAAAGCACCTGCTGGACGGCGGTCCGATCGGACCCGCCCTTGCGCAGCCCGTCCACGATGAAGTCGACGACGCGCAGGCTGTTGACGGAGTAGTCCAGCGGCAGCCGGTTCCGCGCCGTGACCTGTCGCACGAACCGCTCCGCGTGCCGACGCATCCGCAACTCGGCCGGCCCCCGCTCCTCCATGGCTCCCGCTCCTCACTCCACCGCGCACGAGCGCGCCACTCCCCCGGTCACCAGACCAAGCGGAAGGCGCGCCGCGAACATCACGTGCTGCGACAGTGACAAAGGTCATGCGAGGAAAGTCCCGTCGTCATACAACTATTCGCCCGGCTCAAGCGTCCGACGCCCTCGCGCCGGTGGACCTCCCGGGCCCGGCCTCCCAGGCCGGGCCTCCTGCGGGCCGTGCCCGGCTATTTTGCGGACCGGCCCTCTCCTGCCCCCCGCGGCAGCAGCTCCGCCCCGCTCAGGATCAGCATGTCCGCCACGAAGCAGGCGACCTCGCCGTCGGTGTCCCGGCCGATCCACACCGGATAGGCACCGTCGCCGCGGCCGCTCGGGTAGGCGATCAGGTTGGTGCCGGTGGCCGCGTCGTCCACGACCGCGATGCCGTGGTCGTCCTCCGTCAGCACGCCCGACACCTGGCCGTCCCAGAACCTGCGGCCGAGGTCCGCGGCCGTGCTCGCGTCGGCGAAGGCACCGGTGCCGGCGTCCACGCCGAAGCCGTAGAACTCCCCGTCCCGCAGGAGCCGTTCGTCCTGCCCGGGGAGCAGCGCCAACTCCCATCGCACCGCGGGGCGTGCGGACACGAGGACGCGGGCCGCGGTGTACTCGTCGAGGATCAACGTCCGTCCCTCGTACTCGGCCGTGTATCCCGCGGAGGCGAGCTGCACCGGATAGTCGCCGGGCGCCACCGTCACCGTGAACCCGGCATCCTGCTCGCACTCCCCGTACGTGGGGTCGCGGGCCACCAGCCGCCCGCTGGACAGCCGCAGCGTCCCGGCCGGGATCGGGTCCCAGACGGTGTACTCGTGCCGGTCCGTCGAGAAGCGGGCGCCGGCCGTGAACAGCTCGTTCAGGTGCCGGGGCCGCATGCCCCGCGGCGCCCGCCAGTTCGGGCCGCCGGACTCGCCGGTCCGGGCGACCTCCCGCAGTTCGCAGCCGGGCGCGCGATCGCTGCCGAGCGGCGCGAACAGTGCCTTCCACTGCCCGAACTCCGGTACGGGGAACCAACGTTGTTCCTCGGGGACGTCCGCGGTCGTATGCCGCGAGCCGCCCCTGTCGCCCTGCGGTTCGACGATCTGGGTCCCCCGCCCGTCCGGCCGCAGCTCGATCGTCACCCGCCCCGCGTCCGCCGCGAATTCCGGGCTCCGCTCGTCGGGGTACGCCCAGCCGCGCCGGCTGGTGAGGAAGAGCCGGTCCGCCGTGAGCCGCCGCAGGTCCACCTCCATGAACCGCCGCCCGTGCGGGTCGGACACCCAGATGCCGAGGTAGTGGTGGGACCAGTCCACGTGCGCGACGATCGCCCCGAGGCTGTCGGCCTGCCTCAGCACCACGGCGTACGGCTCCCCCGCGGCGTCACGGGCCGCGGCGGCCTCGGCGCCGATCGGCCCGAGCACGACCCCGCGCCCGAAGTCCCACCCCTCGCCGTACACGACATCGATGATCTCCGTGCCGTTCATCGGGCCGTTCCCCTCCACGCTCGCTCACACAGTCGGACACAGGATCCGGAGTCCTCGGCACCGCTCGCCCGGCGCCCCGCGCTCCGGGAGAAGTCATCGGCCGGCGTCGGCGGGCAGCGTCACCCTGCCCGTGAACACGCCGTGGTTGTCGGCCCGTACCTCCTGGCTCACCGTGATGTCTCCGCCGCGGTACGGGACGAGGAACGTGTACGCGTAGCGGTGCGAGACGAGCCGGTATCCGTGCGCCGCGTCCAGGTTCCACGTCTCGGTGAAGCTCTTGAGCGTGATGCTGCCGTCGGAGGCCGTCACCCCGGCGTCCCGCAGTTGGGCCAGCGCGGGCTCCATCTCCCGCACCGCCCGCTTCAGCGCGGGACGGCTGCGGGCGGCCGGCAACGACCAGCCGGCGGCGGAGACCTGGAGGCGCACGTGACGGCCGCCCGCGCCCGTCCGCTGCACCTTCGCGCTCCTGGCGTACGCGCCGAACGCCTCCAGCTCGGCCACCGGATCCTCGACGTCGTCGGCGATGTCGGGGTCGGACAGCGGCCCGTGCTTCCACGCCTCGGCGCCCTCCTTGACGTAGCCCGTGCCGCCGACGACGTAGACCAGCTCGGGCTTGCGTACCTCCTTGCTGGTGGTGATCAGGCCGCTCTGCCGGAGCGCGGCGGGGGCCGTCGTGCGGTCGGCCGTCGCCGCGTACGTGGCGGTGGAGGGCCGCTGCCCCTGCATGAGGAGCGTCTCGCTGCCGCGCAGGGCGAACGTCCACCCCTTCTCGGCCGCCATGGCCTGCCGGGCCCTGGCCGTGAACTGTTCCGCGGTCCTCGGCTTCGGCGCCGGCCCGCGCCCGGCACCGGGGCGTGACGTGGCCGTCGGCCCGTCCTCGGCCCGTGCCGTCCGGGAAGAGGCGGTGCGCTCGCCCGCCGACTTCCGCTTGCCGCCGCCGTGCGGCGAGCATCCGGAGACGGCGACCGCGGTCGCGGCCGCCACCGACAGCACGGCGACCGCGCGCCGCTTTCCTGGGCGAAGACGTGTTCCGGGCAGCACGGAGTAACCCTTCGGCAGGGTGGGAGAGCTCGATTGCGGCCCGGTTATACAGCAGCCGCCGACGCGACCGCGAGCGCACGGGCATAACAGCACAGATCGGAATCCCGGCCGGCGAAAGCGGTGTGAGGGACCGTTCGCCGCCGGGAGATGACGGAGAAGCCGCCGGCGCCGAGGGCCGGGCGGAGCCGGGCGGCGGGATGACGCAGGTCGCACCGCCTGTAGTGACGCTTTGCGATCGCTGTGCGCTGTGACTCATCGGACCACCTGTGTGACGGGTGGTGTTTCTGAGGACTTGTTTCCGAGAGATCTTTTCCAGGGGTGGGGCAGTTGAGTCGCAAGACTGGCCATGCGTACAAACCGCTGACTCTGAAGCGGAGAGCATGGCTGACGATCGGGGCCGTGGTACTGGGCGGCGCGGGCGTCGTCACCTATGCCGTGGCAAACCCTTCCGCACAGCCGGACGACCGCGCGGCAGCACGCAAGCCCGCCGTGCACACGGTCGAACTCAAGGACAGGGGCGCCGGCCGCAAGGGCCTCGGCAAGCAGGACACCGAGCGCTTCAGCGCCGTACTGCTGACCTGGAGCGACCCGGACGCGAAGCCGAAGGGCACGCCCGAGGTGCGGTACCGGGAGCGGGAGTCCGGCAAGTGGTCGGGGTGGCAGAAGCTGCCGGACGACCCGTTCTCGGCCGACGGCGAGGAAGGCAGGAAGGCCGCGCAGCGCGGCGGCACGGCGTCCGTGTGGACCGGTGACGCGGACGGCGTCGAGGTCCGCGTCATCGGCGCCGACGGCACGGAGGCCGCGGGGCAGCCGGCCGGCATGGACGTGCGACTGCTCGACCCGGGCACCGATCCGAAGCGGAACACGGAGCCCGCGGCGTACACGCTCCCGGTGGAGGAGACCACGCCCGCGACGACCGACTCACCGACCCCGGCCGACCCGGTGCCGACGACCACGGAGCCCGCGACCCCGACGGACACCGCCTCCCCCACCGACACCGCCTCGCCGACCACCGAGCCGCCGAGCCCGTCGTCGACCGACACCGCCTCGCCGACGCCGTCGCCCACCGACACCGTCCCCGCGCCCCGCCCGTCGACGGTGGTCAAGCCGCCGGTCATCACCCAGGCGGAGTGGGGCGCGTCGACCGACTACGACGGAACGCCCGCGTACGGCACCGAGATCAAGGCCGCCGTGGTCCACCACACCGGTGTGGACAGCGACAACGCGCTCTCCTGCGGCGAGTCCCGCGCCCGGATGCGCACCATCCAGCAGGAGCACTTCTCGCGCGGCTACTTCGACATCGGCTACAACTTCGTCGTCGACAAGTGCGGTCAGATCTTCGAGGGCCGCAGCGGCGGCATGGACCTGCCCGTGATCGGCGCGCACGACATCGGCTTCAACACCAACACCGTCGGCATCTCGTACATAGGCAACTACGAGAACGCGAAGCCGACCCGCGCGGGCCTGGAGGCCATCTCCCGCATCGTCGCCTGGAAGTTCGGCATGTACGGCGTCGACCCCAACGGCAAGGTGACGCTGGTCTCCGGCAGCCCCAAGGGCCAGGACGGCAACCTCGTCGACAAGGGCACGTCGATCACGCTGCCGACGGTCTTCGGACACCGCGACACCAACGCCACCGCGTGCCCCGGCGCCAACCTGTACCCGAAGCTCGCCGAGATCCGCAGGTACGCCGCGAGCGCCGGCCGGAACTCCGCGATCCCGACGTCCGACTACAACCGCGACGGCGTCAACGACCTCGTCGCCGGCACGCCCAAGGCGTCGGGCGGTGTCGGCAGCCTCACCGTGGTGCCCGGCGGCCTGAACGGCCCGGTCCCGGCGTCGAAGGTGACGCTCACGCAGAGCAGCGCGGGTGTCCCCGGCTCCTCCGAGGCGGGCGACAACTGGGGTGCCGCCACCGCGTGGGGCGACGTGAACGGCGACGGCTACGCGGACCTCGCGGTCGGCGCGCCCGGTGAGGACGACACGAGCGGCAACGCGGACCGCGGCTCGGTCACCGTGCTCTACGGTCCCGCCCTGAACACCGGCTTCTCGTACACCACCTCCGGCGTGACCGCCGCCGGCGCCAAGCTCGGCTCGGCCGTCGCGGTCGGCGACTTCGACGCGAACGGCAAGGCGGACGTGTTCTCCGCGGGCACCGGCAAGGGCGGCAACTGGAACGCCCGCCTCACCGGCGGCGCCACCCAGACCGGCACCCTCACCACCTCGACGAGCGCGATCGCGTACGCCGACGCCGCCACCGGCGACTTCAACCGGGACGGCTACAGGGACGTGGCCCTCAACTACCGTGACGCGGGCGGCATCGGCCGGGTCACCTGGTTCAAGGGCGGCGCGTCGGGCCTGACGAAGGTGTCCACGCTCAGCGTGAAGGGCGGCCGTTCCATCGCCGCCGGTGACGTGAACGGCAACGGCTACGACGACATCGTCATCGGCCAGCCCTACACCTCGGAGTCCGGCGCCGTCTCCGGCGGCCAGGTCACCATGGTCCCCGGCACCTCCACCGGCTTCACCACCACCGGCATGACGACGGTCCAGCAGGACACCGCGGGTGTGCCCGGCGCCAACGAGTCCGGTGACGCGCTCGGTTCGTCCGTGTCCGTCGGCGACTACAACCTCGACGGTTACGCGGACGTCCTCGCGGGCGCACCGAACGAGGACATCACGCGCTCGTCGGTCAACCGCTCCAACGCCGGCACCACCCTGCTGCTGAAGGGCACCTCGACGGGCCTGACCGGGTCCGGCGCGATCGCCGTGTCCCAGGACACCTCCGGTGTGCCCGGCTCCACCGAGACCGACGACAAGCTCGGCTCGGCCGTCTCGCTCGCCGACCTCTCCGGGTACGGCCGCACCGACCTGGTCCTCGGCACCGAGGGCGAGGACGGCGGCGACGGCATCCTGCTGTACGTGCCCAGCAACAGCACCGGCCTCGGCCTGACGCAGGCCACGGTGTACAGCAAGACCATGCTCGGCACTCCGGCGGGCGCCCACCTGGGGCAGACGCTGACGCCGTAGGGGCGGCGATCCCCGTCAGCGCCACGAGGGGGCCGTGCGGCATACGGATGTATGTCGCACGGCCCCCTCCTCGTGTTCCCCGCGCCGCCGGCCGAGACCCGCTAGCCCACGGCCTCGCGGCACAGCAGCCGCAGCGAGCCGTCGCCCGCGTAGCAGCGGCGGGCCTCCTCGATCGGGTCCCACAGGCGCCCGTCGGGCGTGCGCAGCCAGTGGTCGCCGCCCGTCTCCCACCATTCGCCGCCCGTGCACCTGACGACGACCTCACCGGCGTACGCACCGAATCCGCGCAGCGCCGTCTCGACGGCGGCGAACGGCGCGCCCTCCCGGCGTATCTCTTCGATCAGCCGGTCCACGCGCCACAGGCTCTGGGCCGAATAGTCGAGGCGCAGCCGGGCGCCCTCGCGCATCGTCGCGACCGTGTCCGCCGCCCAGCGCACGGGCTTCGCCGCCGCCGGGGGCCTCGTTGCCCGAGTCGAGTCCACACTCATTGCGTTCACATTCCAAAGAGCGTGGTCGGGACCGGATTCGTCACGCGCCCGGCCGGTGTTCGCGACACCGGCTCAGGACCGCCATCTCCCTCGCCGGACAGTCACAGGAACCCCTCAGGCCAACGGGTTTGGACCTGCCGCGGCCACCGCCCGCGTCCCCCGCGCCAGGACCGGCCCGAACCGTCCCGGACCCTCCTGGATCCCCCCGAACCGTCCCGGACCGGTCCGCGCCGGCCGGCTCGTGTGCGCGCCTACGCCCTTCCCCGCGCCCTGCGCGACACCACCGCCCGCAGCACGCGCCGGCCCTCCGTGGACACGTCCAAGGCCGGGCGCAGTCCTCCGGTGCCGTGGTCGGCGAGCAGTTCCAGGACGGTGACCTGGCGGCGCAGTTCGGCGGCGACGAGCGGCGACATGCCGTCCGTGCGGCCCTCGCGGCGGGACGTCACACACGACGCGCCGTCCTCGGCGGCGTCCAGCAACCGGTGGATCTGCAGGGCAGCGACGGAACAGGCGTCGGCCCAGGCGCGCAGGGCGGCGGCGGAGCACTCGGCGGGTGCCGCGTCGAGCATGCGGCGGGCGAGCACGACGGCCTCGTCCTCTTCGGCCGCGGCCGGCTCGGGGGCGTCCGCGTCGAGTCTGGTGCGCGCCTCCTTCAGGCGGTCGCCCCATGCGTTCCCGTCCGCCAGGCTCGCCCACAGCGGCCGCAGGATCTCGTCGTCGCCGCCCAGCAGAGGCACGCACCGATCCAAACAAGCCAGACCGCTCGCCGCCAGACCTCGCTCGTCGGCCTGAGCGATCAGTTCCACCAGGCTCATCGCGCCTCCCTCGAAATGCCTCGACAGGGCACCCTTGTCTCACGGAGCCCGCACTTCCCCTTACTGCGTGCAACGGTCCGGGAGTGTCACAGCGGCACCACACCGAGTCTGTCGAGGAACCTGAAGAAGAGGTTTTCGGCCAACGGGTCGGGGCCCGCGGTCAGCACGTCGAGCAGCGATTCCGCGGTGACGGCGTGACCGGCCTCGGCGGCCCAGGCGACGGCACGCGCGGCGGCGTCGCCCGGTTCGAGGAAGTAGTCGTCGACGCCGAGTTCGTCCTCGCCGGCGCCCAGATACCCGGCCATCGCCTCCCGCGCGAGGCAGGTGGTCCACGCGCCGCTCTCGGGAGCGGCGGCCTCGACGGCCACACAGTCGCTGTCCATGACGTATCCGAAGAGAGCGGGCGCGCCGGTCTCCCGGGCGAGTGCGTTCATGTTCCCGACGTCCCCGCCACCGCCCGGGTACTCCCACACCTGCCAGCCTGCCGGCGCCGTACCGCGCAGTACCATGCCGCGCGCCCCGGCCAGCGTGTCCAAGTCCGCGAGCGGTGCCTCGCTTCTGCCCACGACGTAGTAGCCCCAGTAGCCCATGCCGGTTCCCCCCCCCGGTGTCTCGGTTCGGCGGCTCGGGCCGAATACACCACAGGGGTGGGTCAGTTGGCTACGGAAAGAGATGATTCGGTGCGGGTCGGGCCGCCGCGGCGACGAGCGGACCGCGCCGGGCCTTGTCGTCCTGCATACGGGTCAGACGCCGCACGAAGAGCACCGCGAGGACGGCGGCCACCACCCACAGGACCTCGGCGACTCCCAGCATGCCCATCGCCTCGCGCAGTTCGGCGGGCGTGTCGGCGCTCCGTACGGACCGGCCGGACAGCCGGTCGGTGAGCGCGGCGGCCACCCACGTGAGCCACCAGGAGTTGAGGAGGAGGTGCGACGACGAGGGCATCCGCGTCCCGTCCGCCAGGGACAGTGTCGGCAGCGGTGCGCTCGCGTCCCAGATGTCGGCGGCGACACGGCGCGGGAACCACAGGTTCACCACGGGGACGAACCAGCCCCAGACGGCCCAGCCGCGCCTCATCCGGTGCTCCTGCGGCCCGAACACCTCGGCGTTGACCCGCACCCGGTGGAACCAGCAGACGAACACGACGGCGGTGGCGATCTCCAGCATGAACTGGAGCCTGCCCGCGGCGACGAGGAGCCGGTCCGCCAGGTCCAGGTCGTCCTGGTCCACCGCCTCGAACGCCCCGGCGGCGAGGTCGCTGACGAGCCCGTACGCCGAGAGGACCGAGTAGAGGGTGAAGAGTCCGGCGGCGGCCGACACGGCGAGCATGACGACCGTGGCCTGGGCGAGACCGACGGGCGAGCGCAGCTGCGCGGCGGGCGGCTGGGAGCTGCCCGACCACTGGGAGCCGGCGAACCGCCGCGCGCTGCCCAGCCGGTGAGGTGCGGCCGTCGCGACGGCGCAGATGTCGCACAGGCCGCCCTCGGCCGTCGCTTCGAAGTGCCGGCAACGCGTGCAGAGCATGACTGAGGGCCCCCCACGGGTTCAGAAGACGGAGACCGGCCGGGTCCCTCCCCAGGACCTCGCGCACGGCATGCGGAACATACGGTTCGCCGTGCCCGGCCGTCCACCCGTCGGGGGCCCGTGCTCAGTCCAGCCGGTTCGCGAGTGCCTTGAAGTCCGCCCAGGACAGCGCCGGTTTCCGCGGGTCCCACAGCTTCTGGACCGTGGCGCGCAGCGGCATGCGGATGCCCGCGGCGACCTGGCCTTGCGTCTGGGCGGCCGAGAGGTCGCACCAGACGGCGAAGCTGCCGCCGAGGATCTGGGAGTCGTACTTCGCGGACACCGCCGTCGATCCGCGCAGGACGAGCGGGGTCCACTGCTCGTAGATGCGCTGCCCGGTCGGGTACACGAAGGTCTGCGGCTCGCCGAGGACGTAGTAGAGGTACTCGTCGTTGTAGTTGATGACCTTGCGGCCCTCACTCAGGTACTCGACCGGCAGCCGGGCCCCGATCTCCTTGCCCGTCCAGTACGCCACCTGGAGATCGGCGTCCGCCTTGACCTGGCCGCCGCGGAAGAACCCGTCGTTCCACGCCCGTGCCGTCCGGTCGTGGCCGTGGACGACGGCGGCCCGGTCGTTGAGCCAGCCGGTCGCCAGGTCGGCGACGCCCGCGCCGGGTCCGTACCTGGTGCGGGCGGCGGCGGCCAGCTGCGGGAAGGACGCGGCCGGGTTCGACACCGTCAGAGCCTGGTACTCGTCGCCGCCGAGATGCCAGTACGGGCCGGGGAAGAGGTCCGCGTACTCGTTGAGCAGATCGTCGACCAGGTTCGCCGCGGCGGGCTTGGAGATGTCGACGGCGCCCCGCGTGGCGGCACCCGACACGTTGAACAGCTGGAGGTCGGGGTGCGCGGCGATGACCGCGCCCAGGTGGCCCGGTGAGTCGATCTCGGGGACGACATTGATGTGCCGGCTCGCTGCGAGGTCGATGATCCTGCGGACCTCCGCCTTGCTGAGGTGCTCCTTCGAGACGATCTCGGGGTGCGTGTCCGACTCGATGCGGAAGCCCTGGTCGTCCGAGAAGTGCAGGCCGAGCTGGTTGAACTTCAGGTCCCCGAGCTCACGGACCCGGTCCTCGATCCAGTCGGCCGTGAAGTGCTTGCGGGCGATGTCGAGCATGAACCCGCGCTGTTCCTTCGCGGGCCGGTCGTTCACGACCCCCTCCGGCGCGGTGCCGCCGCCGTGCACCTCCTGCTTGAGGGTGCGCGTGCCGTAGAAGACTCCGGCCTCGGCGGGGGCCGTGATGGTGACCCGGCGGTTCCTGACGGTCAGTGTGTACGACTCGGGGCCCGCGCTGCCGTGGTCGAGGCCGAGCTCCACGTCGCCGTCCTCGGCTCCCGTCCGCCCCGCGTACGTCAGCTTCAGCTCTCCCGCGATCAGCCGTCCCTCGTCGGCGAGTGAGTCGTCGCGCACCACCACGCGGGCCCCGGAGGCGGGACGCCATCCGGGCCCCCGGGCCGGGGTGTGCTCCCGTACGGCGGGAATCGTCCGGGGCGCCTGCGACAGCGGGTACGACCGGGTGGGCGAGGGCTGCGCGCCGGGCGAGGTGCCCGACCGGGCGGCCGTCGACGTCCCGGCCCCTGTCGGCTCCCCGTCACCTCCGGGCCAGAACGCGAAGGCCGCGGCGACGGCGCCCGCCACGACCACGGCCGCGCCGCCCGCGACGGCGCCCGTGCGCCGGGCCCGCCGCTCCGGTGCCCGCCGCCTGCGGCCGGTCACAGCGCACCTCCCGTGCCCGCGCCCCCGGCTCGGCGGGGAGCGACGGCGTCCGGCGCACACCGGGAGCCGCCGGCCGCGGCCATCACGACGGACGCCCGCGGGACCGGCCACGGCGCCGCGCCCCCTGGCGGGGCGAGCCGCGAAGCCGCTTGCGGCGCGCGGGCGATCCGTGGTGCCGCGTGCCCTCGCGGGGCGGTCCACGGTGCGGCTTGCGCCGTTCGGGCGAACTGTGAGGCCGTCGGATCACGCCGGGCGTGGCGCGCAGGCCGCGGACGTATCGAGGAGACCTCCGGCCCTCCGGGAGCTCCCCGCACACCCCTGCGAACGTTCCGCATCACGCTGCCCTCACTTCGCCACCGAGGTCCACTGCACAGCGAACCTAAGCCCAGAGCCCGCATCATCCGTCCACCGCACATTCCGAAACTCTCCCGTGCGGGTGAAATTCGGGCATCCATCGGACAGCTTCCAGCACACCTCGATAGCGTGAGTGGCACAACTTTCACTCTTTTCCCTGCCTAAACACGCGTGACGCCCACGACGTCACGGCCCGGACCTTCTCTCCCACCGCCGAGGACCTACGCTGCCGTCGCACCGTCACCCACGCCTCCCCGGCCAGGTCGCCCTCCCCGAGCAGAAGAGCGCGGGGCCGTCCCCGGGCCGCCTCGCACGGTTCAACGCCGCGCCCGCCGACGTGGTCACCCGTGCCCTGCTCGCCTGCTGCGGCAGCCTGCGCTGGGCCGAGCGCCTGGCCGACCACCGGCCCTACCCGGACCTGGGCGCACTGCTCGCCGCGGCCGACGAGGCGGCGTACGACCTGACCCCCGCCGACCTCGCCGAAGCGCTGGCCGGCGAGTCGCTCACCCCGCTCCCGGACGGCGCGTACTCCGCCGCGCACACCGCACTGAGCGCCGCGCACGCCGCATACGAGAGCCGTTTCGGTCACGTGTTCGTCATCTGTCTGGACGACCTCGGACCGGAGGAGGTCCTCGACCAGGTGCTGGCCGGAATCCGGGCCCGCCTGGCGAACGAGCCCGAGGAGGAACGCGTCCTGACGGCCGAGGAGCTCAGGCGACTCGCCCGGGGGCGCATCTCCCGGCTTGTACGTACGTTCGACGATCCGGCGGGATCTCGTCCGGAAACGGCCGAATCGACGGATTCGGGCCACCCGGATAGCCCGTACGTGCCTGTTTGATTGCCTGTTTGATCACACCAGCGGGGCCGCTGTAAGCGTTCCGACAAGTCGTCGCTACGATGGCCGGGGCCGGTGGACCGTACCCGGCCGGGCCCGACCGACACAGAAGCCGGCGCGGCCCCAATCCCCGCTCCCGGAGGGTTCTTCCGTGCCGGCTGGAACGCTGTACCGCGGCCGGGAAGGAATGTGGTCCTGGGTGGCTCACCGAGTCACCGGCGTCCTCATCTTCTTCTTCCTGTTCGTACACGTGCTGGACACCGCTCTCGTCCGTGTCTCCCCCGAGGACTACGACAAGGTCGTGTCCACGTACAAGACGCCGATCGTCGCGCTGCTGGAGTACGGCCTCGTCGCCGCCATCCTCTTCCACGCGCTCAACGGCCTGCGCGTCATCGCCGTCGACTTCTGGTCGAAGGGCCCGCGCTACCAGAAGCAGATGCTCTGGTCCGTCGTCGGTATCTGGATCGTGCTGATGGCCGGGGCGCTCTACCCCGTCCTCGGTCACGCATTCCGCGAAGTCTTCGGGAGCTGACGCAGATGTCCACTACTGACACCGCCGCTTCCGGCATCGGCCCCGTCGAGGGCGCGGGCGAGTTCTCGGCGTACAGCGTCGACAACCCCGCCCCGGTCATCGAGGCCCCCCGCAAGCGCACCAAGAAGACCCCGAAGTCGACCCGCGGCAATTTCGAGATGTACGGCTGGCTGTTCATGCGGCTGTCCGGCATCGTCCTGGTCGTCCTGGTCATCGGCCACCTGCTCATCCAGCTCGTCCTCGACGGCGGCGTCTCCAAGGTCGGCTTCGCCTTCGTGGCCGGCCGCTGGGCCAACCCGTGGTGGCAGGTCTGGGACCTCGCCATGCTGTGGCTCGCCATGCTGCACGGCGCCAACGGCCTGCGTACCGTCATCAACGACTACGCGGAGCGCGCCGACACGCGCCTTTGGCTGAAGGGCCTGCTGTACACCGCCACGGTGTTCACGATCCTGCTGGGCACGCTGGTGATCTTCACCTTCGACCCGAACATCCGCTAGGCACGGGGCTGAGGCAACCACTCATGAAGATCCACAAGTACGACACCGTCATCGTCGGCGCCGGTGGCGCCGGCATGCGCGCCGCCATCGAGGCGACGAAGCGCAGCCGCACCGCCGTGCTGACGAAGCTCTACCCGACCCGCTCCCACACGGGCGCAGCGCAGGGCGGCATGGCCGCCGCGCTCGCCAACGTGGAGGAGGACAACTGGGAGTGGCACACCTTCGACACGGTCAAGGGCGGTGACTACCTGGTCGACCAGGACGCCGCCGAGATCCTGGCGAAGGAGGCCATCGACTCGGTCCTCGACCTGGAGAAGATGGGCCTGCCGTTCAACCGCACGCCCGACGGGACGATCGACCAGCGCCGCTTCGGCGGCCACAGCCGCAATCACGGCGAGGCCCCGGTCCGCCGGTCCTGCTACGCGGCCGACCGCACCGGTCACATGATCCTCCAGACGCTGTACCAGAACTGCGTGAAGGAGGGCGTGGAGTTCTTCAACGAGTTCTACGTCCTCGACCAGCTGATCACCGAGGTCGACGGCGTCAAGCGCTCGGCGGGCGTCGTCGCCTACGAGCTCGCGACCGGCGAGATCCACGTCTTCCAGGCGAAGGCCGTGATCTACGCGTCCGGCGGCACCGGCAAGTTCTTCAAGGTGACCTCCAACGCGCACACGCTGACCGGTGACGGCCAGGCCGCCGTCTACCGCCGCGGGCTGCCGCTGGAGGACATGGAGTTCTTCCAGTTCCACCCGACCGGCATCTGGCGCATGGGCATCCTGCTGACGGAGGGCGCCCGCGGTGAGGGCGGCATCCTCCGCAACAAGGACGGCGAGCGCTTCATGGAGAAGTACGCGCCGGTCATGAAGGACCTCGCGTCCCGTGACGTCGTCTCCCGCTCCATCTACACGGAGATCCGCGAGGGCCGCGGCTGTGGTCCCGAGGGCGACCACGTCTACCTCGACCTCACGCACCTCCCGCCGGAGCAGCTGGACGCCAAGCTGCCCGACATCACGGAGTTCGCGCGTACCTACCTCGGCATCGAGCCCTACACGGACCCGATCCCGATCCAGCCCACCGCGCACTACGCGATGGGCGGCATCCCGACGAACGTCGAGGGTGAGGTCCTGTCGGACAACACCACCGTCGTCCCGGGTCTGTACGCCGCCGGTGAGGTCGCCTGTGTCTCCGTGCACGGCGCCAACCGCCTCGGCACCAACTCGCTCCTGGACATCAACGTGTTCGGGCGCCGCGCTGGCATCGCCGCCGCCGAGTACTCGGCGAAGGCCGACTACGTCGAGCTGCCGGAGAACCCGGCCGAGCAGGTCGTCGCGCAGGTCGAGCAGCTGCGTGCCTCGACCGGCACCGAGCGGGTCGCGGAGATCCGCCGGGAGCTCCAGGAGTGCATGGACGCCAACGTGATGGTGTTCCGCACCGAGCAGACGATCAAGACGGCGGTCGAGAAGATCGCCGAGCTGCGCGAGCGCTACAAGAACGTCTCGATCCAGGACAAGGGCAAGCGGTTCAACACCGACCTGCTGGAGGCCATCGAGCTGGGCAACCTGCTCGACCTGGCCGAGGTCATGGCCGTGTCCGCCCTCGCCCGCAAGGAGTCCCGCGGCGGTCACTACCGCGAGGACTACCCGAACCGCGACGACGTCAACTTCATGCGCCACACCATGGCGTACCGCGAGGTCGGCGACGACGGCACCGAGTCCATCCGTCTCGACTACAAGCCGGTCGTCCAGACCCGCTACCAGCCGATGGAGCGTAAGTACTGATGGCTACCCCTGTTCTGGACAAGGTCGAGGCGGAGTCCGCCGCCTCTCCCTACATCACCGTCACCTTCCGGATCCGCCGCTTCAACCCGGAGATCTCGGCGGAGGCGGTCTGGCAAGACTTCCAGCTGGAGATCGACCCGAAGGAGCGCGTCCTCGACGGCCTGCACAAGATCAAGTGGGACGTCGACGGCACGCTGACCTTCCGTCGCTCCTGCGCGCACGGCATCTGCGGCTCGGACGCCATGCGGATCAACGGCAAGAACCGCCTTGCCTGCAAGACGCTGATCAAGGACATCAACCCCGAGAAGCCGATCACGGTCGAGCCCATCAAGGGCCTGACGGTCCTCAAGGACCTGGTCGTCGACATGGAGCCGTTCTTCCAGGCGTACCGCGACGTCATGCCCTTCCTCATCACGAAGGACACGAACGAGCCGACGCGTGAGCGTTTCCAGACCGCCGAGGACCGCGAGCGCTTCGACGACACGACCAAGTGCATCCTGTGCGCGGCGTGCACGTCCTCGTGCCCGGTGTTCTGGAACGACGGCCAGTACTTCGGTCCGGCCGCCATCGTGAACGCCCACCGCTTCATCTTCGACTCGCGCGACGAGGCGGGCGAGCAGCGCCTGGAGATCCTCAACGACAAGGACGGCGTGTGGCGTTGCCGCACGACGTTCAACTGCACGGACGCCTGCCCGCGCGGCATCGAGGTCACCAAGGCGATCCAGGAAGTGAAGAGGGCGCTGATCACTCGGCGTTTCTGATCTTCTCGATCCCACTCCAGGGCCCTGTTTCCGTCACTTCGGAAGCAGGGCCCTCTGGTGTCTCTGACCGGATCCCGCCCTCCACCCGACGTCTCGTACAGGTGCGTCAAAGGCGCGTGTCCCGGGAGCGTCACGTCGTGGAAGGCGTCCGTGCCGAGCTGCATGCCCGCGATCAGCGCGATGGACGCCATGACGACAAGGAGCAGGGCCCCGGCGACGAACAGCGCGAACCGCACAGCCAGCAGCCGACGCACGAAGCCCGCCCTCCCCATACTCCCCTCAGCGCTCTTCAGTACGGGGCTCTACGGCTCACACCTCTTCTCGGCCTCCCCTGACGCCGGCGTCGTTGCCGTGGCCGCCTGCCTCAGGCGGTCACAACTGACTCAGGATCGAAGGATCCGTGATCGCCGTGTCGTCCGCGAGCAGGATCGCCTTGCTGAGGATCACGCCCAGCATGCGGTCGCCCTCGAAGGGGAGGTAGCCGGCCTGGGGGCTCCGGGGGCGGACTTGGGGACGATGCACAGGTACTGGTCGTTCGGGGTCATGAGGATGTTGCCCGAGCCGAGGTGGATCTTGTACGTGTGGCGTTCGCCCCTGACGTGCAGGAAGCGGCCCTCCAGGGTGCAGCGGTCGGCTATCGCCAGACGGGGCACCAGGCGGTCCAGGAGGGCGCGGCGGGTCTCGGCGCTCTGGTTCAGCTCGCCGAAGCCGTACGTCGTCCAGTACTCGCGGAAACGTCCACCGGGGCCGCCGTCCTGCCAGGTCGGGTCGTTCCCGACGCTCCCGACGCCCACGAACAGGTCGACGTCGCGCAGGACTTCGGACAGGACGAGGGGCGGGACGTCGGTGAGCGGGACGGGCTCCACCGGCTCCTGCCCGTCCCGCAGCCACATGCGGTACTCGCCGCCGCAGCAGTGCGCCGAGTTCTCCGGTGCGTCGATCGGATAGAAGCGGACCTGGTCGGTGCGCAGGCGCAGATAGCTGCCCGACTCGGTGGTGTCCTCGCCGTACTCCTCGCCGTCGCCCTCGATCCAGTACTCGGCGCGCAGGCCCCACTGGGGCAGGTCGCGCGAGGCGGGCGGCGCCTCGTCGTCGACGCAGAGACGGAGCTTGTTGCGCCAGCCCCTGATCGCGGTGAGGGAGTTGAACTGGTGCTGGCGCAGGATGTGCGCCGCGAAACGGTTCGAGTAGGTGCCCGTGGTGCGCTCGGCGTCCGTGAGCAGGTACACCTCGCGGTGGGCCTGTTTGAAGGGCTGGGTGATCTCGTGCCGCTCCAGCCAGTCCCGCCAGGCGACGACCTCGGCGGGCTCGCGGCCGACGGGGTGCCAGAGTTCGACTTCGGAGCCTTCGGTCACGGTCTCGTCGGCGAGGGTGCGCAGCTCGCCGTCGGCGAACCCGGCGGGCGTGCCGTCGACGGTCCACAGGAGACGGCGGGCGAGCGTGCCCACCAGAGGATGGTCGAGGTAGCGCTCGCGCCACGCGCCGTACGCCCAGGTGCGCCGGGCGAGGAACTGCCGGTCCAGACGCTCCGCCTGCGCCGACAGCATCCTGTCGATGTCCTTGACCGCCGCCTTCAGCTCCTTGAGCTCCTCGGCGTGGTCGCGCCGCACCGTCGCGGGTACTGCCTTCACGGGTTTGCCCGCCGCGTTGCGCCAGCTCAGCACCGCTCTGGAGCCGTGGACGCCGAGCGTCGCGGTGGCCTCGCCGAACCGGTGCACGGCCCTGCCGACCTCGTCGAGGCCGTAAGCCGGGACGGCCAGTTCCTCGATCTCCTCCCGGCTCAGCCCGAGGGCCACGGCCCGCGCCTCCAGCGCGCCGTCGAGCAGCTTCGCCGTGTTCTTGTAGGTCACCCGGGTGGCGAGCCGGGCGAGTTCGGCGAGCGCGGCCTCGCTGTCGATGCGGGCGAGGGCGACGACCCCGGCGTTGGCGACCTTCGGATTGCGTGGGCCGAGTCCGGCGACCTTCTTCAGGGAGGTCTCGACGAGCGTACCGAGCGCCCTGGCGGTGTCGGGGTGGGCGGGCAGGAGGGAGAGTACCCAGGCGAGGCCGCGCAGCGCGTTCGCGTTCCAGGGGTCGTACGCGTTGTTGATGTCCGCCTCCCACGACCTGCGCTCCAGCGGGAGGGTCCGGGGGCGTCCGACGAGGGCGAGCCAGGGCAGCGCGGTGTCGCGGACGCGCTCCGGGCCGAGGGCGTCGATGAGCGCGGCGGCCCGCCTGTCCCATTTGGCGCTGGGCTTGGAGGCGGTGGCCGAGGCGGCGTGGGCGAGCAGCGCGTGCCAGGGGTCGTCGGGCCCGGAGAGGTGTTCCATGGCTGTCTCGGCCCACTCCTCCCCGACGTTGAGGACCGGTTCGGTGAGCTTCTTCGCCAGCTCGCCCAGCTCGTGGGAGCGGTACGCGTCCATGGCGGTGCGGCGGAAGACCGCGACGACGGCGGGGGCGAGGGGGCGTCCGGCGGCCAGCTCCGCCTCGGCCAGGACGTCGAGCCGTGCCGCATACCAGAAGGAGTGCTGCCGGCCGAGTTCGTCGAGCTGCTTGAGGCGTTCGGGGACGAGCCGGTCGCCGGGGAGGCCTCTGGCGAGGATGCCGATCAGCGTCATCGCGTTGCTCTTGGCGGCGGATTCCTCCCCGACCGAGTGGTAGCGCGCCACCAGGGCGTCGGCGAGCACCGTCCGCCGCTCGACGGGCAGTTCGCGCAGCAGGTCGAGCAGCGTCGCCCAGCCGCCGCCCCAGTAGCCCTTGTTCTCCAGGGCGGCCTTGAGGGCCAGGTCGGCGACCTTGCCCATGTTGCCCTCGGCGATCCGGTTGCGGATGCGCTGTTCGTAGGACCGCGTGCCGGTCATGGTCAGCCCCCCACCAGTGCGACGAGCTTCAGGAAGGTGACCTCGGTGCCGAGGACGAGGTCGATCTCCTCGTCGAGGTCGGTCAGCTGCCGGTCCCCGACGAGCACCAGGAAGCCGTTCCCCGCGAAGGCCGCGAGGGCCAGGTCCGTCTGCGCCTGCGGGTCTATCCGCCGGGGCGTGCGCAACGCGTATCCGTTCAGCACGCGCTCGGTGTCCTCGGGCTGCACCAGTCCCTGGAACACCCCCGTCGCACGCGCGTTGTACTCGGCGACCTCCTGGAAGACCCTGCGCCGGATCAGCTCGCGCAACGCGAGCCGCTCCTCGGCGATCTCGACCCCCCAGCCGGCGCTCCGGCCCCCACTCGTCGTCTCGTCGACGAACGTCACCATTCCCATGCCGAAGACCGTACGAGACGCCACTGACAACGGACGGGCCGGAGGTCCCTCATCCCAATGGGTGATCGCCGGCCGGGCCCGCGGTCGGCTGTGCTCCGCGGCCGGCCGAGATCCCTAACCTGATGACATGTCAGATGACGTGTCATACGAACTGCTCGGAATCGACAACGTACTGCTGCCCGTCGGGAACCTCGACGAGGCGGTCCGCTTCTACGAGCTGGCCGGGTTCCCGGTGGCGTTCCGGCTCGACGAGGCCGGGATCGCCGCGTTGAAGGTGGGCGGCGAGACGCCGGGCGTGCTGCTGCGACTGGACGAGGAGCTGAGCCACCGGCCACCGCCCTGGGCCGTGCCGCGGGTGTGGCTGGAGGTCCGGGACGCCCGCGCCGCGGCGAGCGCTCTCGCCGCGGCGGGGATCCGGCCGCTGGACGCACCCTTCCCCGTCGCCACCGGATGGACCGTCGAGATCGCCGACCCCTGGGGCAATGTCGTGGGCCTCACGGACTACAACAAGCGGCCCGAACTGGCCCGCTCCGCACGGACGTAGCGGTGACGTACGGGAGTCCCGCACGGGTGGTCGCACCCGCAGGACCCGACGCGGGCGACCGGGCGCGGGCGGTCCGGCACAGGCGGCCGGGCGCGGGCGACCGCACACCCGCCACTCGACTTGAACATGTTCAAAAGGAGGTCTACATTCATTCCCGACAGCGTTTTGAACGCGTTCAAGAAGGGGTGGGGACATGGACCTCACAGTCGTCGCGTACGTCATCTACCTGCTGGTCAGCATCGCGCTGACCGTCTGGGTGGCACGCACCCTGAGCCGCAACGGACGGATCTTCCTGGCCGACGTGCTGCACGGCAACGAGAAGCTCGCCGACGCCGTCAACCACCTGCTGGTGGTCGGCTTCTACCTGGTCAACCTCGGCTTCGTCGCGCTCTACCTGAACCAGGACGAGACCATCGGCAACGCCCGGGAGGTCTTCGAGGCCCTGTCGACCAAGCTCGGCGTCGTCCTGCTCGTCCTCGGGGTCATGCACCTGGGGAACGTCTACGTGCTCAACAAGATCCGGCGCCGCGGCGTGATGGAGCGGGAGCAGATGCCGCCCGTCGCGCCCACCGGCTGGATCGCGCCGACGGCCGGGGCGTGACCCCGATGGCCGGCGCCGCCGCCACCGGGGACCGGGACGCCGTGCGCGTCCCGGTCCTCGGGCTCACCGTCCTCTACGACGCGCAGTGTCCACTGTGCGGCTTCCTCCGCGACTGGCTGGCGCGCCAGCCCTGTCTGGTCCCCCTCCGGTTCGTCCCGGCCGCCTCGGACGAGGCCCGGCAGCGCTTCCCGGGACTCGATCACGCGGCGAGCCTCGGCGAGATCACCGTGGTCGGGGACGGCGGACAGGTCTACAAGGGGTCCGCCGCCTGGATCGTGACCCTCTGGGCGCTGCGCGAGCACCGGCCGCTCGCGCACCGGCTGAGCACACCGGCCGGCTCCCTGCTGGCGAAGGGCGCGGTCCTCGCCGCCGCGAAGTGGCGCGGGGCCCACGCGAACGGGCAGTGGACCGGCTCCCCCGACCACGGTCCGTGGGGCGGGGGCGCCTATCACTGGGGCGACGGATGGCGTTACGACCCGGGCTCGGGATGGACGTACGAGCCGCCCGCCTGCGACAGCGGGGCCTGTTCCACGGGGCCCACTCGTTAGGCTCGTCCCCGTGCCAGCACCAACAGACCGCCCCGGTCCCGACGAGAGCGCCGAGAAGGGGTCCGCCAAGAGCCCCGCGAAGAGCGAGCAGACCCGCGCCCTGATCCTGGAGACGGCGATGCGCCTGTTCCAGGAGCGGGGCTACGACAAGACCACCATGCGGGCCATCGCGAAGGAGGCCGGGGTCTCCGTCGGGAACGCGTACTACTACTTCGACGGCAAAGAACACCTGATCCAGGGCTTCTACGACCGGATCGCGGCCGAGCACCAGGTGGCGGTGCGGGAGGTGCTGGACCGTGAGACGGACCTGGAGGCCCGGATCGGCGGCGTGCTGAAGGCCTGGCTGGACATCGCGACCCCGTACCACGAGTTCGCGGTGCAGTTCTTCAAGAACGCCGCCGACCCCGACAGCCCGCTCAGCCCCTTCTCCCCGGAGTCGGAGCACGCGCGCGTGGAGGCCATCAGCGTCCACCGGGAAGTGCTCGCCGGGGCGAAGACCAAAGTGCCGGAGGAACTGCGGGACGTGCTGCCCGAGTTGCTGTGGCTCTCCCAGATGGGACTCGTCCTGTACTGGGTGTTCGACCGCACGGAAGGACGCGAGCGCAGCTACCGGCTCGCCGAGCGGGGCGCGCGCCTCACCGCGCGCGGAGTCTCCCTGGCCCGCTTCCGCGTCCTGCGGCCGCTCGTCCACGAGGTGCACGAGCTGTTCACGGACTTCCTGCCCGGCATGACCAAGGCGCTGCCCGACCCGTCGAAGTCGAAGAAGAAGGACTAGCGACCGAACCCGTGCCCGCAGCAGGGGGCACGAGCCGGTCGCCGTCACGGACCGCGGTCGTTCAGTTGACCGCGTCCACCTCGCCCTGCAACAGCTCCACGTCGTGCACGAGCGGTTCGTCGGACACCACCACGTGGTGCGCGCGCGCCCCGTACGACGGAGCGGTCGCCGAGAGCAGATACGTACCCGGGGCCGGTACCGAGACGATGTACGAGCCGTCCGCCAGCGACGTCACCCGGTCCAGCTGACGTCCGCCCTTGGACAGCAGCGTGAGGACCGCGCCGTCGACCGCCGCGCCCTCCGCGTCGCGGACGAAGCCGTGCACCACCGACGCGCTGCCCGCCGCCACGGAGACGGTGGGCTCGGGCTGCTCCTCCGCCGGCTCCACCGCCAGGTGCGGCAGCCGCTTGTCCAGCCCCGCGGGCAGCCACCAGTTGGCGTTGCCGAGCAGATGCATCGCCGCCGGCACCAGCGCCGTACGCAGGATGAAGGCGTCGAGGGCCACGGCCGCGGCCAGGCCCACCCCCGCCATCGCCGCGCCCGAGTCGCCGCTCAGCACGAAGGCCAGGAACACACAGACCATGATCAGGGCCGCGGAGTTGATGACGCGGCTGGTCTCCGCGAGGCCGACGCGCACGGCGCGCGCGTTGTCCTTCGTGTGCACCCACTCCTCGTGCATCCGGCTCACCAGGAACACCTGGTAGTCCATGGACAGGCCGAAGAGCAGCGACAGCATGATGACCGGCAGGAAGGCGTTGATCGGCCCCTCCTTGCCGAGGCCGAGCAGCTCCAGCCCCCAGCCCCACTGGAAGATCGCCACCAGGACGCCGAAGGACGCGGCGGCCGCGATCAGGTTCATCAGCGCCGCGGTCAGCGGCACCACGAGGGAGCGGAAGGCGACCAGCAGGAGCAGGAAACCCAGGCCGATGATCGTGGCCACGAAGTACGGCAGCCGGTCGCCGGTGATGGTCGCGAAGTCCTTGGAGACGGCCGTCACCCCGCCCACATGGGCCTGTGCGCCCGCCTCCGGGATCACCCGGTCCCGCAGCGTGTCGATGAGCTCGTCGGTCCGCTCCGACTGCGGCGACGTCCTGGGCACCACCTGGATCACCGTCACGCCGTTCGCCGGCGGCAGCGCGGCGGCCCTGGCGACCCCGTCGGTCGCCCGGATGTCCTTGACCAGCGTGTCCGTGTCCCCGCTGGACGCCACCACCTGCAAGGGGCCGTTGAAGCCGGGACCGAAGCCCTCGGCGAGCAGGTCGTACGCCTTCCGGGTCGTCGTCGACGCGTCGTCGTTGCCCTGGTCGGTGGCGCCGAGCCGCAGGCCGAGGACCGGCAGCGCGAGCACTGCCATGACGGCCACGGCGAGGACGGCGATCGTACGGGGGCGCCGCTGCACCGTCTGCGACCAGCGGGCAGCCGCGCCGCTCGTGCGCTCCGTCTCGGGACCCGTCGCGGCGAGCCTGCGCCGCTGGCGGCGGCTGAGCACCCGGGTGCCGAGCACGCCGAGGAGCGCGGGCAGCAGGGTGACCGCGGCGAGCACGCTCAACACGACGGTGAGCGAGGTGCCGATGACGACACCGTCCAGGAAACGGAGATTGGTGACGAGCATCCCGGCGAGTGCGATGCAGACCGTGCCGCCCGCGAACAGCACGGCCCGCCCAGAGGTGTTGAGGGCGGTGACCGCGGACTCCTCCGGGTCCGCGCCGCGCAGGATGCCGCGCCGGTGCCGGGTGACGATGAACAGCGCGTAGTCGATGCCGACACCGAGCCCGATCAGGGTGGCGAGCAGCGGGGCGAGGTCGGGCACGTCGGTGACGTGGCTGATCAGCTGGGTGGAGAACAGGCCGGTGCCGACGCCGAAGATCGCGACGCCGATCGGGAGGAGCATCGCGAACAGCGAGCCGAACGCGAGGAACAGCACGACGGCCGCGGCCAGGATGCCGACCATCTCGGCGAGCCCGGTGGGCGGCTCCTGCACCCGCTGGATCGCCTGCCCGCCCAACTCGACCCGAAGGCCGCCACGTTCGGCGCCCTGCGCGGTGTCGAGGACATCCTGCACGAGCTTCTTGGGTACGGCGTTGGCCTGCTCGGCGAAGGTGATCTGCGCGTAGGCGATCTTCCCGTCGGAGCTGATCTGCGCCGCGCCCTGCGCGCCGGAGTACGGCCCCGCGACCCCTCCGACGCCCTTCATCCTGCCGATGTCGTCCAGTGCGGGCTGGATCCGGGACCGCACGTCCTGGTCCCGGACCGTCCCCTCGTCGACCTTCCACACCACCGTGTCGGTGTCTCCCGCGCTGTCCGGGAAGGCCTTCTCCATCAGGTCGTACGCGCGCTTGGAGTCCGTGTTCGGAAGGGAGAAGACATTCGCGTAGTCCGTGCCCGCGGTGGACGCCGCGAAGCCCAGTCCGAACAGTCCCCCCAGCCAAAGCAACAGGACCACCAGCCGGTGCCGATAGCACCACCGTGCCAATGCCGTCACGCTCAACGCTCCTTGTTCGTCAGTGGAATCGGTCCGTCGGTCCCCCAGGTCCTGCACCCACCCTCCGTGTCGCGGCGCGCCCGGGGACACGACACGCCCATGACTCTCAAGGAACTCCAAAGGGGGAGCCGCCCCGCGGGACGACGGGCGTACGGATACTGGGGGCATGACCGCTCACGAGGGAGCCACCGTCCTCGTCGTCGAGGACGAGCCGAGCATCGCGGACGTCCTCGCCATCGCCCTGCGCTACCACCGCTTCGAGGTGATGACCGCCAGCACCGTCCGTGAGGCGCTCGCGCTCGCCGAGCGCACCCGGCCCGACGCGGCCCTGCTCGACGTGATGCTGCCGGACGGCGACGGCCGGGCGCTCGGCCGTGAACTGCGCGGACGGCGACCGGACCTGGCGATCGTGTTCCTCACCGCGCGGGACGCCCCCGCCGAGATCGTGGGCGCGCTCGGCTTCGGCGACGACTACATCACCAAGCCGTTCAACATCGACGAGGTCGTCGCCCGGATCACCGCCGTCCTGCGCCGCACCCGCTCCGACGACGTCCTGCCGCAGCGTCCGCCGCTGCGCTACGGCGACCTGGAGCTGGACGAGACGACGTACCGCGTCCACCGCTCGGGCCGCACCGTCGAGCTCACCCCCACCGAGTACGCCCTGCTGCGCTTCCTCGTCCGCAACGGTGGGCGGATCGTCCCCAAGGAGCAACTCCTGCGCCATGTATGGCAGTACGAGCACTCCGCCGAGTCGACCGTCGTGGAGACGTACATCAGCTATCTGCGGCGCAAGCTCGAACCACTGGGTCCGCCGTTGATCCAGACCCGGCGGGGCGTCGGCTACGGACTCGCCTGATGATCCGGCTCCCGCCCTACATCCCGCTTCCCCGCTGCCGGCACGGTCTGCACTCCCTGCGCGGCAAGCTGACCCTCGCGAACGTGGCCCTGCTGGCCCTCGGCATCGTCGTGACGACCGCCGTGAGCCTGATGGGCATGCGGCACTATCTGCTCGACCAGGTCGACGCGGAGCTCGACCAGACACGGAAGTCGCTGAGCAGCGCCCGGCTCAGCATGCGCGAGATCGACTCGCTGAGCACCCTCGCCTTCATCCGCGACCGGCTCGTCCCCGCCACCGAGCAGTCCCCGAAACCGGACTCGGTCTTCGCCTGGGTCGACGGGCAGGGCAAGGCGGTCTCCCTCGGCGGCTTCGAACCGACCGACACCCAGAAGGCCTTCGCGGACGCCGTGGGCGACCCTGGCGCGCTCGCCCGTGCCGAGGAACCGCACGACGTCACCGTGCGCGGGGACGCCTACCGGGCGACCGCCGCCCGGCTCACCGACGGCACGTACGTCCTGCTCGCCACGTCGACGGAGGGCCTGCACAAAGGCATAGCGAAGGCGCTCCGGCTCGATCTGACCGTCGGCACCCTGCTGCTGGCGCTCCTCGCGGTGCTCACGATGATCGGCGTCAGCCGCCGGATGCGACCGCTGGAGGACATGGTGGAGACCTCGTCGGCGATCGCCGAGGGGGACCTCACCCGGCGCGTTCCCTCCAGCCACCATCCGACACAGGAGGTCGAGCAGCTGCGGGTCGCCCTCAACTCGATGCTCCAGCAGGTGGAATCGGCGTACCGGACGCGCGAGCGCAGTGCGGCCCAGCTGCGCCGCTTCGTCGGGGACGCCTCGCACGAGCTGCGCACCCCGCTGGCCGCCATCCGCGGCTACCTCCAGCTGTACGACAAGGGGATGCTGACGGATCCGGTCGAGCGCCGCAGGGCCTGGGACCGGATGAACGCCGAAGTCGACCGCATGGGACGGCTGGTGGACGAGCTGCTGACCCTGGCCCGCCTCGACCAGCGCCCCGAACTGCGGTTCCGGAACATCGATCTGAGCCGGCTGGTGCGGGACGCCGCCGAGGACCTGCGGGCCCAGCAGCCGGAGCGGCCGGTGACCGTGGGCGCGGACGGAACACTGCTCGTGCACGCCGACGAGTCGGGGCTGCGGCAGGTGCTCGGCAACCTCGTGGGGAACGTACGCACCCACACGCCCGTCGATGTGCCGGTGCGGCTCGGTGTGGAGCGCGAGGACGGGGTGGTCCGTCTGTGCGTGGCGGACGAGGGACCGGGGCTCCCGGAGGAGGACGCCGCCCGCATATTCGACCGGTTCTTCCGGACCGGGGGCGGGGCGGGCAGCGGGCTCGGCATGGCCATCGTGCAGGGTGTGGTGACGGCGCACGGTGGTGAGGTGGCGGTGCGGACGGCACCGGGCCGGGGGCTGGCGGTGACGGTGACACTGCCGGTGCGGTGACGGCCCCGCGTGCTCCCGCCGCCGACGCGATGACCTGCTAGAACGGACTTGGGAAGAAGCTGACCGGGACGGTTGAACGCAGGCAGCCACGACGCCGTACACAGGTGAAGGCGGCCCTGACGTCTCCAGCCTGGTCCGCCGCGCCATCACCGGGCTTCGCACGGAAGGACCGCCGGGTTGTCGTCCAACACGAGTTCTCGACAGCTACCGCACACGGACGAGGGGACTCCGCCGACGGGGCCGGCGCCGGAGCCGCCCGCGGACACCGTCACCGGGGACGCCACCGCGTCGGGGGAGGGTGACACCGTCGGCGACCCCGCGTCCGAGGACGACGGCGCCGCCGCGCCCAAAGACGGTGGCAGCGCCGGGAGCGCTGTCGCGTCCGAGGGCGACGGCGCCCCTCCGGCCGGAGCCGCCCCGGTGGAAGACCCCGCCACGGCGGACGCCACCCCCGACGACAGCCACTCGGCCGACACCACTGCCGAGAAGGGCGACTCGGGGGACGCCACCCCCGACGACAGCCACTCGGCGGACGCCACCCCCGACGACAGCGACTCGGCCGAGGCCGCCCCCGCCCCCGGTGACGGCGAAGCCTCCGACGGCTCGTCGGCGCCCGTCCGCTCCCGCCGGCGGCTGCGGCGCGGGCGCGGCTGGAGGCAGAAGTACCCCGTCGCGGCCCGCATCCTGGCGTGGACCCTGACGTTCCTGGCCGCCGCGCTCGTGCTGTTCGCGCTGCTGATGCCGAGCAAGGTCGACAACTTCCGGCCCGCCGAGTTCACCCGCATCCCGGTGGAGGCGATCTTCGGCGCCGCCGTGCTGATCGTCCTGCCGCGCACACCGCGGATCGTCGTGGCCGCGCTCGCCGGGCTCGGCCTGGGCGCGCTGACGGTCCTGAACCTCCTCGACATCGGCTTCAACGAGTACCTGGGCCGGGGCTTCAACGTCGTCCTCGACTGGAGCCTGTTCGGCGACGCGGAGGCGTACCTGCGGGACACGATGGGCGGCAGGGGCGCGCTCGCCGTCGTCGTCGCCGTCGTGGCCCTGGTGATCGCCGTGCTGGCCCTGACCGCGCTGGCGGTGGTCCGGCTCGCCAACCTCCTGGCCCGGCACACCGTCACCTCGACACGGACGACACTGGTGCTGGGAACCGTCTGGATCACCTGCGCGGCGCTCGGCGTGCAGGTCGCCGACGTACCGATCGCCGCCGACCACACGGCCGCGGTCGTCCAGGACCGTGCCCATCGCGTGCGGGAGACGCTGCGGGACGAGGCGGCGTTCGCCCGGATCGCCAAGAAGGACGACTTCGCCGACACCCCGCCCGACCGGCTGCTGACCGGGCTGCGCGGCAAGGACATGATGATCACGTTCATCGAGAGCTACGGCCGCAGCGCCATCGAGGATCCGGTCATCGCACCCGGTGTCGACGCGACCCTGACCGCCGAGAACGACAAACTGCGCAAGGCCGGGTTCGCGGCGAAGAGCGGCTGGCTCACCTCGGCGACGTACGGCGGAAGCAGCTGGCTGGGCCACTCGACCTTCCTCTCGGGCCTGTGGATCAACAACCAGCAGCGCTACCGCACCGTCACCGCGGGCGAGCACCTCACCCTCACCAAGGCCTTCCGCAAGACGGGCGCCTGGGACACGGTCGGCATCATGCCAGGCGTCCAGAAGGCCTGGCCGGAGGCCAAGTTCTACGGCCTCGACAAGGTCTACGACTCCCGTGAACTCGGCTACAGGGGGCCGAAGTTCAGCTGGTCGACCATGCCCGACCAGTACGCCCTGACCGCGTTCGAGCGCCTGGTGCACGGAAAGAAGCACGACAAGCCGCTGATGTCGGAGATCATCCTGACCTCCAGCCACCAGCCGTGGGCGCCGATCCCGAAGACGGTCCCGCAGGACCAGGTCGGCGACGGCTCGGTCTACGACGCCATCGAGAAGGCGGGCAAGAGGCCCTCGGACATCATCACCGACTCCACCAAGTCGAAGCAGGAGTACGGGAAGTCCATCCAGTACTCGGTGACCAGCCTCATCGACCACCTGGTGAAGTACGGCGACAAGGACACCGTGCTGGTCTTCCTCGGCGACCACCAGCCCATCGCCCGGGTCAGCGGCAACCACGCCAGCCGTGACGTTCCCTGCGCGATCGTCGCCAAGGACCCGAAGGTCCTCGACAGGATCGCCGGCTGGGGCTGGTCGGACGGGCTGCAGCCCGCACATGACGCCCCGGTGTGGAAGATGAGCTCGTTCCGGGACCGCTTCCTGACGGCGTACGGTTCCACGCCGTCCCCCTGAAAGCCCCGACAGCCCCGACGGCCCTCACAGCCGCTCACCCTGCCGGCCGGCCCGCCCGGGGACACTCCGGGCGGGGGCCGGTTCTCACGCCTGCCGGGAGGCCAGTTCGACGACCGTGATGTCCGAGGGCGCGCCCACCCGGGTCGGCGGCCCCCAGGCTCCCGCGCCGCGGGAGACGTAGAGCTGGGTGTTCCCGTAGCGCTCCAGTCCGGCGAGCGTCGGGTTGGCGGCGTCCGCGACGAGGCTCCCGGGCCACAACTGTCCTCCGTGGGTGTGCCCGGAGAGCTGGAGGTCGACCCCGTGGCGCACGGCCTCGTGGATCTGTACGGGCTGGTGGGCGAGGAGCACGCAGGCCCGCGAGGCGTCCCTGTCCCCGAGCGCCCTGCCGAAGTCGGGCCCCTGGCCCTCGCTCTCGCCCTGCACGTCGTTGACGCCCGCGAGATCGAATCCGGCCAGCTCGGTGCGCGCGTTCTCCAGCGGGTGGATGCCCAGCTCCCGCACCTGCCTGACCCACTGCTCGGCGCCGGAGAAGTACTCGTGGTTCCCGGTGACGAAGAAGGCCCCGTGGCGGGCCCGCAGTCCGGCCAGGGGCGCGGCGGCGGGGCCGAGGTCCTTCACACTGCCGTCGACCAGGTCACCGACCACGGCGATCAGATCGGGCTGCGTGGAGTTGATCGTGTCGACGACCTTCTGCGCGAAGCCCCGCCCGAGCACCGGACCGAGGTGGATGTCGCTGACCACCGCGATCCGGAAGCCGTGCGCGGAACGCGGCAGCTTGGCCAGCGGCACGGTGACCCGCTTCACCGCGGGCCCGCGCAGGACCCCGTACGTCCCGTATCCGACCGTCCCCACGGCCGCGGCGGCGGCTGCGCCACCGACCACCCGCGAGACGAACAGCCGCCGCGAGGGCCCGGTGGCTCCGGCCGTGTCCGGGGCGGATCCTCCCGCCGCAGGGGCCGAGCCGTCGCCCGGGCCGTCGGCGGACGGCGCGTCGGCGAGGCTCGTGGCGCGAGTACCCGGCTCCGTGCCGGCCCCTTCGGACGCGCTGCGGCCCGGCGCCGGGCCGACGCTCACGTCGCGCGCCGCCGTGACGAACGCGGCCGGTGCCCCGGCGACGGCGGCCCCGTCCTCGGCGGCGGACGGCTGCCCGGCCGCGGCGCTCCGCCGGGTGAGCCCCCATCGCGCGAGCGGCCGCAGGACCTCCCCCACCAGGAGCGCCAGCAGCAGGTAGAGGGACAGCGCCATCCACAGGAACCCGGGCCACGCCAGCACCTGCTGGAGCCGGAACGGCGCCCTCGCGCGCTCGCTCGCGACCGCGCCGAACATCAGCAACGGTCCCGCGACGAAGAGCACGGTGCCCGAACGCCGCGCGAGCCCCGGCCCGGACGTGGTGTCCCGCACGAGGCGCCGCCAGGCGTACCAGTGCAGCGCGCCGAAGGCCGCCAGCACCGCGAGACCCACCAGTACGAACACGATCACCACGTCGCGGAATCCCCCGTCATGACGTCCGGCGCAAAGCGCGTACCCCGCGCAACCCGATGACCCCGACGACCGTCCCCAAGACAAAGGAGACGACGGCGAGCGTCAGGTGCACCCAGAAGTACGCCGTCGGATCGCCCGCGTCGTCGAACGCGAGCCCACTGCCGTCCTTGTACAGATTCTTGATGAAAGTGACCCAAATGACCCAGCTCCACACCCCGAAGGCGAGCAGGAACCAGGACACGGGGCGGCTGAGCTTCATGGGTTCAGTATCGCCGCCGTCGGCCGGGACCCGGTGTCGGGGTGGGGAGGGTGATGGGACTTCCCGACCGGAGCCCTGTACTTTCTCGACCGTGCCCGCCACCAAAAAGACCGTCAAGCGATCCTTGTTGGTCACTTCAGCCACCCTGTTGTCCCTTTCCCTGACGGCCGCCCCGGCCCTGGCCGACGGGTCACCATCACCGAGCACCAGCCCGAGCGCCACTCCCCCGGCGGACATGTCGGTCGTCGGCGGCGAACGGCTCGGCAGGCCGGGCACCCAGGTGGATCTCGGCAGCGGCGCGCCCGTCCTGCCCAAGGACCTCACCGCACGCTCCTGGATCGTCGCCGACGCCGAGTCCGGTGACGTGCTGGCCGCGCACAACGCGCACTGGCGGCTGCCCCCGGCGAGCACCATGAAGATGTTGTTCGCCGACACGGTGCTGCCGAAGTTCCCGAAGTCCACCAAGCACAAGGTGGTCCCCTCCGACCTGGCGGGCATCGGCTCGGGCTCCAGCATGGTGGGGATAAAGGAGAACGAGACCTACACGGTCCACGACCTGTGGCTCGGCGTCTTCCTGCGCTCCGGCAACGACGCCGTGCACGTGCTGTCCGCGATGAACAACGGCGTCGAGCGGACGGTCAAGGACATGCAGGCGCACGCCACCGAACTCCAGGCCCTCGACACGAACGTGGTCAGCCCGGACGGCTACGACGCCAAGGGGCAGGTGTCCTCCGCGTACGACCTGACGCTGTTCGCCCGCTCGGGGCTGCAGAAGAAGGACTTCCGCGAGTACTGCTCGACGGTGCGGGCCGAGTTCCCGGGCGAGACGAAGAAGAACAAGAAGGGCAAGAAGAGCCGCGAGTCCTTCGAGATCCAGAACACCAACCGTCTGCTGACCGGCGACAGCGACATCTCCACCTATCAGGGCATCGCCGGGGTCAAGAACGGCAACACCACGAACGCGGGAGCCACCTTCACCGGTGTCGCCGAGCGGGACGGCAAGGTGCTGCTCGTCACGGTCATGAACCCGGAGAAGAACGAACACAACGAGGTCTACAAGGAGACCGCGCGGCTGTTCGACTGGGGTTTCCAGGCCGCGGGCAAGGTCCAGCCGGTCGGTGAACTGGTGCCGCCCAAGGGCGTCGACACCACCGCGCAGCCGGGCGCGACGGCGTCCGGCGGGACCCCCGAGGACGACCGCGCGTCCAGCAAGCCGGTGGCGGCGGCCACGGGCGCCCAGAGCGGTTCGAGCGGCATCGGGATCGCGCTGGCGGTGGCGGGCGGCTTCGTCGTCCTGCTCGCGGCGGGCGTGTTCCTGGTCAACCGCCGGTGGCCGCTGCCCGACCTGATGCGCCGTCGCCGCTGACCGGCGAACGCGCCGCGCCGCCCCTCGCCGGTCCCCCGCCCTGGGCCTCCGGCTCCCGCGGGGGCGGCGCGCCCTCCTCCGCCGGTGCCTCCTCGCTCGGTGTCGCCGTCCAGGCGGCGCAGAACAGCAGCAGTTTCGCGGTGAAGTTGATCCACAGCAGCAGCGCGATCGGCACGCCGAAGGCGCCGTACATGCTCTTCGAGGCGACGCCCCGCATGTAGCCGCTGAGCAGCAGCTTGAGCAGCTCGAAGCCGGCCGCGCCGATGAGCGCGGCGACGATCAGCCGACGGCGCGGCGGCTCGACACCGGGCAACAGCGTCAGCACGTACAGCAGGAGCAGGAACCCGGCGAGCACCGCGACGGCGAACGCGGCGAGACGGAGCACGGTCTCGCCCCAGCCGCTCTCGTCGACGGACAGCCGTCGAGCCGTCCATCCCACCGTCGTGGACGCGATGGTGGAGGCGGCGACGGTCACGAGCACCGCGCCGCCGAGTCCGACGAGCACCCCGGCGTCCTTGATCTTGCGCAGGAACGGGTTCTCCTCGCTGTCCGGCAGCTCCCAGACGGCCCGCAGGCACTCCCGCATCGAGCCGACCCAGCCGATGCCGGTGAACAGCAGGACGGCGCCGGCGATCACTCCGATCGTGGCGGCGTTCTGGACGAGGCTGTCGATGTCCAGCTGGTCGGAGATCCCGGGCACCTGCTCGGCCAGCTTGTCCTGGAGGTCCTTCTGCTGCTGGGCGCTCAGGGCGGCCGCCGCGATCGCCGCGGCGACCGTCAGCAGCGGGAACAGCGCCACGAAGCTGATGAACGTCATGGCCGCGGCGAGCCGCGTCCACTTCACCCGGTCCAGACGCTCGTACGAGCGCCACGCGTGCGTGGCCGTCAGTCGTGCGACCAACGGCCCCACGCCGGGGAGCTTCTTCAGCCAGTCCATGATCCGACTCTGCCCTCACCTCGGAAAACCAAGGTCCGAGTACCCCAAAAACGCAGGACAGTGGCGATCGCCATGCCGATTCCGGCCCCCGCCACGGTGTCCGCGCGCTGCGAGGTGAAGCCGAGACCGTAGTGACTGACGGCGATGCAGAGCAGCTGGACGAGAGCGCCCGCGATGTTCACCGCGAAGAAGACCGCGTACTGGCGCATGCCGCGCACCGCCGTCTGACGGTAGGTGCCGAGCGCGTTGCCCGCGTAGGCGACCGAGCAGCCCGCCACGAACGACAGCGCCTTGGCGGTCAGCGGGTCCAGCCCCACGGGTCCGCGCAGCCAGACGAACAGGCCGAGGTCGGTGGCGTAGGCGAGGATTCCGGCGGTGGCGAAGCCGAGGAGCTCCTGGCCGAGCCCCCGCTGGGCGACGCTCACCAGTTCGCCACCGCGAGCCCGTACATCGCCAGCCAGACCAGGCCGATGAGCGCGAGGGCACGGTCGTGCAGGACCACGTCCTCGGGCTCACCCGCGGTGCCGCGGTCGGCGAAGACGGCGTAGCGCAGGACCGCCAGGATGAAGGCCACCATCGACAGCTGCCGCCACGGGAGCAGGCCGGTGCTCGGCACCCCGCCCTCCTCGAGGGCCCAGAGGCAGTAGCCGAGGACGGAGACCCCGGCGGCCAGCTGCCACACGAAGCGCAGGTAGCCGGTGGTGTACTCGGTGAGCAACGCGCGCGTGGCGCCCGCTTTCCCGGCCATCTGCACGGCCTCGGAGTAACGCTTCGCCGAGACCATGAACAGCGCCCCGAAGCCGGTGGTGATCAGGAACCAGCGCGAGAGCGGGATGCCGAGGGCGAGTCCGCCGACCATCGCGCGCATCAGGAACCCGGTCGTGACGACGACGAGGTCGACCACCAGGACGTGCTTCAGGCTGACGCAGTAAGCCAGTTGCATGCCGATGTAAGCGGTCAGCAACGCGGCGACGGCCGGTGAGCAGAGCACGGTCGCGGCGGCCGGACCGAGGACCGCGAGGGCGCCTCCGACGGCGTACGCGACCGGGACGGGGACCTGGCCCGCGGCGACCGGCCGGTGCCGCTTGACCGGGTGGGCACGGTCGGCGTCGGCGTCCCGGGCGTCGTTGATCAGGTACACGGCGGCGGCGCAGGCGGTGAACAACGCGAACACGAGAGCGAGTTGGACGAGCGCATGCTCGGAGAAGAGCCGCCCCGCGGCGGCCGGGGCGGCCACGACGAGCACGTTCTTCACCCACTGGCGTGGGCGGGCGGTCCTGAGCAGGCCGCGGGCCAGACCACCCGGCCCACGCTCCGGTGCCGCGGCGGCCGGTGCGCGCTCCAGGAGCGCCGTGCGCTCAGCCATGGCCGACCCCGATCCAGCGGGCGCCCAGCCGGGCCGTCAGGGCCCCCAGGGCGGCGCCCGCGGCGACGTCCGAGGGGTAGTGGACGCCGACGACGAGCCGGGAGAGGCACATCGCGGCGGCGACCGGCGTGGCCACGTGGGCGCCCAGCGCGCCGAAGGCGACCGCCGCGGCCGCCGACGAGGAGGCGTGCGAGCTCGGGAAGGAGTGGCGCCCGGCCGTGCGCGTCAGTGGCACCAGGTGGGCCGGACGCGGGCGGCGCACGATCCGCTTCACCCCCATGCTGGCGAGGTGCGCGGTCGTGGTGAGCGCCGTCGCACGCAGCCACGCCGCCCGCCGCTCACGGTCGACGGCGGCCCCGGTGAGCCCCGCCGCGAGCCACAGCGCGCCGTGCTCCCCGCTCCACGACAGGGCGCGCGCGACGGCCGCCACCCGCGGATGTTCCGTACCGCACTCGTGGAGCGCGGCCAGCAGTCGACGGTCCACGTCCTCGCCGAGCCCGTGCGCGTCGTCACGTCGGTGGTCCATGTCGAGCCGTCGGTCCACGTCGTCCCGGTCGTCCCGGTCGTCAAGGTCGTCCATGCGATCTCACTCTTCTAGGGAGTGGCCGCAGAATTACGGCAATCTAGGACGACATCCCATTAATCACCCATTTCGGTGAGGAGCCGTGAGGTAGGGGATGATTCTGATGTTATGCACCCTTGTCGGCGCTACGGTCACGGTCATGCCTGCCGACACCGTCTCCGTCACGGGTTGGGGCCGCACCGCCCCGACCACCGCTCGTCTGGTCCGCCCGCGCACGTACGAGGAGGCGGCGGCCGCGGTCCGGGCGTGCGGGGCACGCGGCAGCATCGCCCGGGGCCTCGGACGGGCGTACGGGGACGCCGCGCAGAACGCGGGCGGAGCCGTGCTCGACATGACGGGCCTCGACCGGATCCACGCGATCGACGCGGACGGCGGCACCGTCCTGTGCGACGCCGGGGTGTCCCTGCACCGGCTGATGGAAGTCCTGCTGCCCCTCGGCTGGTTCGTGCCGGTCACCCCAGGAACCCGCTATGTGACGGTCGGCGGCGCGATCGGCGCGGACATCCACGGCAAGAACCACCACGTGTCGGGCTCGTTCGCCCGCCACGTCCTCTCCTTCGAACTCCTCACCGCCGACGGCCGGATCCGTACGGTCGGCCACGGCACCCCCCTCTTCGACGCGACGGCCGGCGGCATGGGCCTGACCGGTGTGATCCTCACGGCGACCGTCCGGCTCCAGCCCGTCGAGACCGCGCTGATGTCCGTCGACACCGAACGCGCCGCGGACCTTGACGACTTGATGGCCCGCCTCACCGCCTCCGACCACCGCTACCGGTATTCGGTCGCCTGGATCGACCTGCTCGCCCGGGGCTGCTCCCTGGGGCGCTCGGTACTGACCCGGGGCGAGCACGCGCCGCTGGGCGCGCTGCCGCCCCGCGCGCGCCGGCACCCTCTGGTGTTCCGGCCCGCGCAGTTCCCCAGCGCCCCCTCGTTCGTACCGGAGGGCCTTCTGGGACGTACGACGGTGGGGCTGTTCAACGAGCTCTGGTACCGCAAGGCGCCACGCGCGCGTGCCGGTGAACTGCAGAAGATCTCGACCTTCTTCCACCCCCTCGACGGCGTTCCGCACTGGAACCGGGTCTACGGGCGCGGCGGCTTCGTCCAGTACCAGTTCGTCGTCGGACACGGACAGGAGGAGGCCCTGCACCGGATCGTGCGGCGCATCTCCGAGCGCCGGTGCCCGTCCTTCCTCGCCGTCCTCAAGCGCTTCGGAGAGGCCGATCCCGGCTGGCTGTCGTTCCCCGTGCCCGGCTGGACCCTCGCCCTGGACGTCCCCGCGAATCTGACGGGACTCGGCGCCTTCCTCGACGAACTGGACGAGGAGGTGGCCACGGCCGGGGGCCGGGTGTACCTGGCCAAGGACGCGCGGCTGCGCCCCGAGCTGCTGGCCGGGATGTATCCGCGGATCGCCGAGTTCCGTGCCCTGCGGCAGGAACTGGACCCGGCGCGGGTCTTCACCTCCGACCTGTCCCGACGCCTCGATCTCTAGTCCCGCGCGCCGGCCGCCGCTCCCGCACGCCCCCTCGCGGCCCCGCCCCCGTCGCCCGCGCACGTCCCGCAGTCCGCCCTCTCTCGCCCTTAGGAGCTGCCATGAAGGACGCCTTCGGCATCCCCCAGTCCCTGCTGATCCTCGGCGGTACGTCCGAGATCGCGCTGGCCAGCGCACGGCGTCTGATCGTCCGGCGCACCCGCACCGTGTGGCTGGCCGGACGCCCGTCGCCGGAGCTGGAGCAGGCCGCCGGGCGGCTGCGCGGGATGGGCGCTGACGTCCGTACCGTCGCCTTCGACGCCCTCGACAGCGCCTCCCACGAGACCGTGCTCGGCAAGGTCTTCGCGGAGGGCGACATCGACATGGTGCTGCTCGCCTTCGGCGTCCTCGGCGACCAGGCACGGGACGAGAAGGAGCCGTTGGCCGCGGCGCGGGTCGCGCAGACCAACTACACGGGCGCGGTGTCCGCGGGCCTGATCGCGGCGCGGGCGCTCCAGTCCCAGGGGCACGGCTCCCTCGTGGTGCTCTCCTCGGTCGCCGGCGAGCGCGCCCGCCGCTCCAACTTCATCTACGGCTCCAGCAAGGCGGGCCTCGACGCCTTCTCGCAGGGCCTGGGCGACGCGCTGTACGGCACGGGCGTGCACGTGATGGTCGTACGGCCCGGATTCGTGCGGACGAAGATGACGGCGGGGCTGCCGCAGGCGCCGATGGCCACCACTCCCGAGGCGGTCGCGGCGGCGGTCGAGACGGGTCTGCGGCGGCGCTCGGAGACGGTGTGGGTACCGGGGGCGCTGCGGTTCGTGATGGCGGCACTGCGGCACCTGCCGCGCCCGCTGTTCCGGCGTCTGCCGATCTGACACACGCGCGGGCGCCGGGTCGGGCTCCTGGAGAGGCGCGGGGACTGCGGACCCCGCAGGGCATGGCGTGGGTGCCGGGTGCGGGCGACGGCCGGGAGTCCGGTGACGCACCCGCGGGGTCGCTCCGGGCAACGGCCCGAGGGGCGCTCCGGGGGGGGCGCCGGGCGCTCAGCGGGCCGGCAGCGTGCTGTCGACCTCGGGTGCCCCGGCCTGCGGCGGCACCAGCGTGCCGCCGAAGGGGAACTCCCGCAGTTTGCGCCAGATGCCGTCGGCGCCCTGCTCGTAGAGCGCGAATCCGGCGCACGGCCACTGGGCCTCGTACTCGGACAGCTCCTCGAAGGCCCGGTCCATCGCGGCGTCGTCGATGCCGTGCGCCACGGTGACGTGCGGGTGATACGGGAAGTGCAGCTCACGGGCGACGGGACCGGACGCGTCCCGGACCTGCATCTGGATCCGGGCGCAGGCCTCGGCCCCTTCGACGACCCGCACGAAGACGACGGGCGACAGGGGGCGGAAGGTGCCCGTGCCGTACAGCCGCATCGGGAAGGGGCGCCCGGCGGAGGCGACCTCGGTGAGGTGCGCCTCGACCGCGGGCAGCACCGAGTCGTCGACCTCCGTCGGCGGCAGCAGGGTGACGTGCGTGGGGATGCCGGAAGCCGCGGCGTCGCCGAAGCTCAGGCGCCGCTCCTGGAGCAGGCTGCCGTGAGGCTCCGGGACCGCGATCGACACGCCGATCGTTACGGTCCCCACGTCGTCTCCTGTCGTTGTCTCGAGGTCCGCCGCCCCGGCGCGGGCAGGGGTTGCTGCTCGGCCGGTCCGGCTATCGACTGTACGGCGGTACGGCCCGTCGGCGGCGGCCGTACGAGTGTCGCGCTCGTCTCGTACGCACTGCCGAACGGGCTGTGGTAGCGGCGGTCGCACCGCTGCCGGGGCAGCGGTGTCGGCCGTCAGTGTTTGGCGGGCAGGAAGCCGACCCTGTCGTACGCCTGGGAGAGCGTCTCCGCGGCGACGACACGCGCCTTCTCGGCGCCCTTGGCCAGGATCGAGTCGAGCGTCTCCGGGTCGTCCAGATACTGCTGGGTGCGCTCCCGGAACGGCGTCACGAAGTCGACCATGACCTCGGCGAGGTCCGTCTTGAGCGCACCGTAGCCCTTGCCGGTGTACTTCTGCTCCAATTCCGCGATACCGGTGCCGGTGAGGGTCGAGTAGATGGTCAGCAGGTTGCTGATACCCGGCTTCAGGTCCGCGTCATACCTGATGACGGTGTCCGTGTCCGTGACCGCGCTCTTGACCTTCTTGGCGGTCGCCTTCGGATCGTCGAGCAGATTGATGAGGCCCTTCGGCGTCGACGCCGACTTGCTCATCTTGATCGTCGGGTCCTGGAGGTCGAAGATCTTCGCCGTCTCCTTGAGGATGTACGGCTTCGGGATCGTGAACGTCTGGCCGAAACGGCCGTTGAAACGCTCGGCGAGGTCGCGGGTGAGCTCGATGTGCTGGCGCTGGTCCTCGCCGACCGGGACCTCGTTGGCCTGGTACAGCAGGATGTCCGCGACCTGGAGGACCGGGTAGGTGAACAGACCGACGGAGGCGCGGTCTGCACCCTGCTTGGCGGACTTGTCCTTGAACTGGGTCATGCGGGACGCCTCGCCGAAGCCGGTGAGGCAGTTCATGATCCAGGCGAGCTGGGCGTGCTCGGGGACATGGCTCTGGACGAACAGCGTGCAGCGCTCCGGGTCGAGGCCGGCGGCGAGCAGCTGCGCGGCGGCGAGCCGGGTGTTGGCACGCAGGTCCGCGGGGTCCTGCGGCACGGTGATCGCGTGCAGGTCGACGACCATGTAGAACGCGTCGTGGGACTCCTGGAGGGCCACCCACTGGCGGACCGCACCCAGGTAGTTGCCGAGGTGGAACGAGCCCGCGGTGGGCTGGATCCCGGAGAGGACGCGAGGACGATCTGAGGCCATGGGGCCCATTCTCTCAGGTGACTCTCATTGCTCGGGAACAGGTGGGAACCGATCCGCCTCCAGCGGTGTAACAAGAATGTGAGGACGCGGGAGGGGGGCCGCATCGTCGTCGACGAGGCCGCGGTGATCGCACGCGTACGCGCCGGTGAGCCGGAGGCGTATGCGGAGCTGGTCCGTGCCCACACGGGCATCGCGATCAGGGCGGCCAGGGCGCTGGGGGCGGGTGCGGACGCGGAGGACGTGGTGCAGCAGGCCTTCATCAAGGCGTACTGCTCGCTGGGGCGCTTTCGGGACGGCGCGGCGTTCAAGCCGTGGCTGCTGTCGATCGTCGCCAATGAGACGAGGAACACAGTGCGGACGGCGGTGCGCCAGCGGACCCTGGCGGGCCGGGAGGCCGCGTTCGTGGAGGCGGAACCGCTGATACCCGAGGCGGCGGATCCGGCGGTCGCGGCGGTGGAGACAGAGCGCCGGACGGCGCTGCTGGCCGCCCTGGAGCAGCTGAGCGAGGAACACCGCCTCGTCGTCACCTACCGCTATCTGCTGGAGATGGACGAGCCCGAGACGGCCCAGGCGCTGGGCTGGCCGCGCGGCACGGTGAAGTCCCGGCTCAACCGCGCGCTGCGCAAGCTGAGCCGACTGCTGCCGGACTTCGGGGCCCTGGAGCGGGAAGGGGGTGAAGGGCATGCGTGAGCGGGACGGTGCGGCCGGGTCCCCCGGCGACCGGAGGCGGCGGGGCGGCGAGGACGTCTCACGGCTGCCGGAGGAGCTCCGGGCGCTCGGGCGCTCGCTGGACCGGCCGGATGCGGCCGACGGCGAGTCGATGGTCGAGCGGGTGCTGGAGCAGATGCTCGCCGAGCACATCCCGGTCCCGGTGGCCGAGCCGCCGGGCGTCCGCGACCGGATGCGGGCGGTGCTGCGCTGGGCCCGGGCGCGCCGGCGCGGGCTGACGGCGGGCCTGTGCGGACTGCTCACGGTTCTCGTGCTCACGCCTCCGGTGCGCGCCGCGGTCGTCGACTGGTTCGGCTTCGGCGGGGTCGAGGTGAGGTACGACCCGTCGGCGGTGCCCTCGCCCGGCGCGCGGGTGCCGGGGTGCGGGCCTTCGCTGACCCTGGCGCAGGCCGGACGGCGGGCCGGATTCACCCCGCTCGTGCCCGGCGCCCTCGGCGTGCCCGACGCGGTGACGGTGACACGTGAGCCGAAGGGGCGCCTGCTGATGAGTCTGTGCTGGCAGGAGCACGGGCGCACGGTCCGGCTGGACGAGTACCCCGCACAGCTGGACATCGGCTTCTCCAAGACGGTGCGCCGGCCCCCGGAATGGGTGGCGCTCGGCGCCCCCGAGGACTACGGCCGCCAGGCCCTGTGGTTCGCGAAGCCGCATCTGCTGAGTTTCTGGCTGGTCGACGACGACGGCGACCGCTTCACCCGCTCGGTGCGGACCGCGGGGCCCACGCTGCTGTGGCTGCACTCCGGTGGTGAGGTGACCCTGCGTCTGGAGGGCGTCGCGTCGAGGGAGCGGGCGGTGGCGATCGCCAAGTCGCTGAAATAGGACGTGTTTCCGGTCGGTGAGGCAGCGCCGCGGATCCGTCGGCGCCGGGTGGGAACCCCGGCGGGTCGAGCGGTGTACCAGAAGTGAGACATCGCGTGCGGGCGGGCCGCACGCGGGACGACCGGCTGGTTGGGGGCTCGGATGCGCAGGCTTCGTGAACTGCCGTCGGTGACGGGGGTGTTGATCGTGACACTCGCGGTGGTGCTGATCGCGGCGCCCTCGGCGACGGCCGGTGGACCGACGAGCGTGCTGGTGGTCTCGCCGGAGAGCGCGCAGACCGCCTCGCTGTACTACTCGGACGAGGAGTACGGGGAGTTGATGCGCCTGCTGGGCGAGCCCGACGCGGGCGACCGTGAGGAGCCGCCGGGGCTGAGCGCGGCGAGCGGGCGTCAGCTCAATGTCACCTGGCTGGCGCACGACGTGTCGCCGTGGCGGGTCGACCGTGTCTATCCGGACGCGCCGCGCGGCAAGGAGGTCTGGATACACACGGCCACCGACATCCGGAGCATGAACGGCTACTGGCACAAGGCCGCGCACCCCGCCCAGGTACGGGCGCTGTTCAAGAAGCTCGGCGTCCTGGGCAAGCCGTCGCCCGAGGGGGCGGCGGGAATCCCCCCGGGCGCGTGGGAGCCGGCGGACGACTCTGTCGACGCGGCGACCCCGACCCCGTCCGGTGAGGTCCGCGCGGGGACGACGAGGCCGGCCGCGGCCGCCTCCGACGACGGCACCGACTGGTGGTGGGCTCTGCCCGGAGCGGCCGCCGGGGCGCTGCTGGCCCGGCTGTGGCGGCCTCGCAGGGATGAACCTCACCAGGAGTTGCTGGACATGTGAGGATCCGCGGGGAGGCGGGCAGACCGGTGAGAGGGACGCACGGGGAGGAGGGGGCCGGATGAGATCGCCGTTCGGACAGGAGAGGTCCCGGGCCGCCCGGCGGGGGTGGCGCCCCGGCACGAGGAGACGGCGCCCCGCCCGGTCGGAACGCCGGCCGGCCCGGACGAGGCTGTGGACCCGTGGGATGGTGCAGCGGCTCGGCGCGCCGGCGTCGCAGCTCGACGGGAGCGGGCCGTGGACCGGCGGGGCTGCGTCGTGGCACGGCGGGACGCGAGCGAGGGCCGGCACAAGGCTCTGGACCGGTGGGAGGCGGGCGGGGACCGGGGGGAGGCGGGTGTGGCTTCTGTTGCTGGTCGTCGTGGCGTCGGCCGCGTTCGGCGCTCCGGGCGCTCGGGCCTCTGCACACGATTCGGCACACGAACGGGCGCGCGACTCGGCGCGGGCGAAGGCCGACACCCCCGACCTGGCGCTGGTCGTCGCCGGTGACACGGGGCGGGCGACCTCGCTGCACTCCGGGGAGCGGGACTTCGTACGGCTGTGGCGGCTGCTCTCCCCGCGGTACACGGGGACGGAGCGGGTTCCCGAGGCATGGGCGGAGGGCCGATTCCCCGAAGTGCGGGTCACCGTGATCTGGGGGCTCACAGGAGTGGGGGGCTGGCCGCAGACCAGCAGGGCACCGGGTGGCGATGTCGCCATCGAGCGTCAGGACCAGGTGTTCGTCGCTGCGGACGGCACTCCATGGGTGCGGACGGATCCTTCCCCCGACGTCCGGGACGACGACATCCGCTGGCATCGGGCGCCGCGCGCGGTGTTCGACCAACTGGACGAGGAGGGAGACCTGTTCGGCTCGAAAAGCGCCTCGGGGCGCGTGGCGGAGCCGGACGCGGCGGACAGCGTGAGGTGGGCGGTACCCGGGCTGACGGCGGGGCTGGTCCTCGGTGCGGGGGGCTCCGTCCTGATACGCCGCGCGGCGGCCCGGCGTGAGGCTGCCGGACCGCCGCGGGAACCACGACAGGAGCTGATCGATCTGTAGCCCGCGCGAGACGCGTCAGCCGAGGTCGATCTCCGGGTAGAGCGGGAAACCGGCGAGCAGGTCGGTGGCGCGGTGGGCGATCTCGTCGGAGATCTTCGCGTCCAAAACGTGCTGGGCCTTGGACGGGCTGCCCTTGGCCGTGGTGCCGGGCTCGGCGGAGGTCAGGACGCGGTCGATCAGGCCCGCGATCTCGTCCATCTCGGCCGTACCCAGACCCCGGGTGGTCAGCGCGGGCGTGCCGATGCGGATGCCGGAGGTGTACCAGGCGCCGTTGGGGTCGGCGGGGATGGCGTTGCGGTTGGTGACGATGCCCGAGTCGAGCAGGGCGGACTCGGCCTGACGGCCGGTGAGGCCGTAGGAGGAGGCGACGTCGATCAGGTTGAGGTGGTTGTCGGTGCCGCCGGTGACCAGCGTGGCGCCGCGGCGCATCAGTCCCTCGGCGAGGGCACGGGAGTTGTCGACGACGGCCTGTGCGTAGTCGCGGAACTCGGGACGGCGGGCCTCGGCGAGCGCGACGGCTTTGGCCGCCATGACGTGCGGGAGGGGGCCGCCGAGGACCATCGGGCAGCCGCGGTCGACCTGCTCGGCGAGGCTCTCGTCGCACAGCACCATGCCGCCGCGCGGGCCGCGCAGCGACTTGTGCGTGGTGGTCGTGACGATCTGGGCGTGCGGGACGGGGTCGAAGTCTCCGGTGAGCACCTTGCCGGCGACGAGACCCGCGAAGTGCGCCATGTCGACCATGAGCGTGGCGCCGACCTCGTCGGCGATCTCGCGCATGATCCGGAAGTTCACCAGGCGGGGGTAGGCGGAGTAGCCGGCGACGATGATGAGCGGCTTGAACTCGCGGGCGGCGGTGCGCAGGGCCTCGTAGTCGATGAGGCCGGTGGCGGGGTCGGTGCCGTAGGAGCGCTGGTCGAACATCTTGCCGGAGATGTTCGGGCGGAAGCCGTGGGTGAGGTGGCCGCCGGCGTCGAGGGACATGCCGAGCATGCGCTGGTTGCCGAAGGCGTGGCGCAGTTCGGCCCAGTCGGCCTCGGTGAGGTCGTTGACGTTGCGGACGCCGGCGCGCTCCAGGGCGGGGGCCTCGACGCGGGCGGCGAGGACGGCCCAGAAGGCCACGAGGTTGGCGTCGATGCCGGAGTGCGGCTGGGCGTAGGCGTGCTCGGCGCCGAAGAGTTCGCGGGCGTGCTCGGCGGCGAGGGCCTCGACGGTGTCGACGTTGCGGCAGCCGGCGTAGAAGCGTCGGCCGACGGTCCCCTCGGCGTACTTGTCGCTGAACCAGTTGCCCATGGCGAGGAGCGTGGCCGGGGAGGCGTAGTTCTCCGACGCGATCAGCTTGAGCATGTCGCGCTGGTCGGCGACCTCCTGGCGGATGGCGTCGGCGACGCGGGGCTCCACGGCCCGGATCACGTCCAGGGCACTGCGGAACGCGGTGGACTCGGTGGAAAGGGGCTCTGGCATGACGGCCTCCGGACGTGGTGTTCAGCGTTCACGGGTCGGCCCAGGCGCACGGCACACGGTTCGAGGGCCGCTCCCCGATGGTCGGTCCCATCCCAGCGCGCCAGTCACGGCCCCGCCGGTCAGCCTACCGGGCGCGCCGGATCTGCGGCTTCCCCGGTCCACCATGCGAGCGACGGTAGGAAGGAGGCCGGGGCCCACCGTCGGCGGGCGCCACTCCCCGCCCGGAGGACACGCCGTCTCCCGCCCGGGAGCACGTATCCGCCCGTGGTCCGGGAAGCGCGAGCCGCCCGGTCCGGGCGGCCCGTGCCGCCCGTGCGCGGGCACGCGCGTCGCCCCGTGCCGCTCGTCAAGAAACGGAGATCGCGTGACCGCAACGGAGACGACGAAGGCGCTCATCGCCTCGGCCGACGCGCACAGCGCGCACAACTACCACCCGCTGCCGGTCGTCGTGGCGACGGCGGACGGGGCCTGGATGACGGACGTCGAGGGGCGCCGTTACCTCGACATGCTGGCCGGATACTCGGCGCTGAACTTCGGGCACGGAAACCGGCGGCTGATCGAGGCGGCGAAGGCGCAGCTGGAGCGGGTGACGCTGACGTCGCGGGCGTTCCACCACGACCGGTTCGCGGACTTCTGCCGGGAACTGGCGGCGCTGTGCGGCATGGAGATGGTGCTGCCGATGAATACGGGCGCGGAGGCGGTGGAGACCGCGGTGAAGACGGCCCGGAAGTGGGGGTACCGCGTGAAGGGGGTGCCCGCGGAGAGGGCGAAGATCGTCGTCGCGGGGAACAACTTCCACGGCCGTACGACCACGCTCATCAGTTTCTCCACGGACCCCGAGGCGCGGGCGGACTTCGGGCCGTACACACCGGGCTTCGAGATCGTGCCGTACGGGGACCTGACCGCGATGCGGGGGGCGCTGACGGAGAACACGGTCGCCGTGCTGCTGGAACCGATCCAGGGCGAGGCGGGGGTGCTGGTGCCGCCCCCGGGCTACCTGCCGGGGGTGCGGCAACTGACCCGCGAGCGGAACGTGCTGTTCGTCGCGGACGAGGTCCAGTCGGGTCTCGGCCGCACGGGGAAGACGTTCGCGTGCGAGCACGAGGGGGTCGTGCCGGACGTGTATGTGCTGGGCAAGGCCCTCGGGGGCGGGGTCGTCCCCGTGTCGGCGGTGGTGGCGGGCGCCGACGTGCTGGGGGTGTTCCGGCCCGGGGAGCACGGTTCGACGTTCGGGGGCAATCCGCTGGCCTGCGCGGTGGCGTTGGAGGTGATCGCGATGCTGCGGTCGGGCGAGTACCAGCGGCGGGCGGCCGAGCTGGGTGCTCATCTGCACCAGGAGCTGGGCCGGTTGAAGGACTCAGGTCATGTCACGCAGGTCCGCGGGCGCGGGCTGTGGGCGGGCGTCGACATCGCCGCGGAGTACGGCACGGGCCGGGAGATCTCCGAGAAGCTGGTGGACCGGGGCGTCCTGGTGAAGGACACCCACGGCGTGACGATCCGGATCGCCCCGCCGCTGGTCATCTCCGAGGAGGACCTCGACTGGGGGCTCGGCCGGCTCCGCGAGGTGCTGGGGGCCTAGGGCCGGGTCCGGGAGCTGCCGGGACCCGGCGCGACCTCTGGGATCCGTCGTCTCCGGGTTGCTCCGGGTCCCGGCGCGGGGTGGCCCGGGGCGGCCGAGGCGCGGCGCCGGGTCCGGGGGCGCGGGTGCCCGCCGTGGCACGGGCCCGGCCCCGGCCTCCGTGTCGCCGGGCGCCCGGGGCCGCGTGGGGTTCGCGTGCCGGGCCGTCAGAGGATCACGTGCGGCAGGAAGCGGGCGTACTCGTCCGTGACCAGGCCGGACGACTCGCGGATGCCGAGGCCCGCCGACTCGTCCTCGACGACCCAGGCGCCCAGGACGACGCGGTTGCCGTCGAAGGACGGGAGGGGAGCCAGCTCCTGGTAGACGCAGGGCTCGTCGGTCCGTACGGCCGGGGCGGCGCCCGGCTCGTGCACGGTGACGCCGGCGCCCTCGCGGCCGAGGAGCGGCTTGGCCACGTAGCCCCGGCCGGCGGCCAGTTCACGCGGGCCGTCGAGGTAGGCGGGGAGCAGGTTCGGATGGTCCGGGTAGAGCTCCCAGAGGACGGCGAGGAGGGCCTTGTTGGAGAGGAGCATCTTCCAGGCCGGCTCGATCCACAGCGTCGTCCCTGTGCCGCCGCCGTTGTCGAGGGTGTCCAGGACGTGTCCGGCGAAGCGGTCGGCGGTGAGCCACTCCCAGGGGTAGAGCTTGAAGCAGCTGCGGATGAAGCGGAGCGAGTTGTCGACGAAGCGGCCGGAGAGGGGATCCCAGCCGATCTCCTCCATGGAGATCCAGTCGGTGTCGAGGCCCGCCTGCTCCGCGGTCTCCTTGAGGTAGGCGACCGTCATCAGGTCCTCGCCGAGTTCGTCGGCGGAGGAGTGCGCGAAGTGCAGCGGGCTGCCCGGCGGCAGGAGGGGTGCCTGCTTCTTCCAGGCGGCGACGAGGCGTTCGTGCAGCGAGTTCCACTGGTCGGCGCCGGGGAAGCGGTCCTCCATCCAGAACCACTGCGGGCTCGCGGCCTCGACGAGGGAGGTCGGCGTGTCGGCGTTGTACTCCAGCAGCTTGGCGGGGCCCGTGCCGTCGTAGCGCAGATCGAAACGGCCGTAGACGGAGGGGAGTTCGGCGCGCCGCCGCCAGGCCTCGGCGACGGCCCGCACGACGTGCGGGTCGGTGATGCCGAGGTCGGCGAAGCGGTCCGTGCGGACGATGTGCTCGGCCGCGGCCAGGCACATGCGGTGCAGTTCGTCCACGACCTCCTCCAGCGCCTCGACCTCGGGGAGCGAGAAGACGTAGTACGCGCTCTCGTCCCAGTAGGGGCGCAGGGAGTCGTCGGGGTGGCGGGTGAGCGGATAGATGAGGCCCTGTTCCTCGACGGTCCGCTGCCAGTCGGGGCGGGGTGCGATGGTGCGGCGTTCCACGGGGTGTCTCCTGTTCAGCCGCCGGAGCTGCCCTTGCCGCTGCCGAAGCCGCCGCGGTCGACGCCGCTGTGGCTGCCGCCGGAGCCACCGGAGCCCTTGCCGGGCTTGACGAAGGAGCCGCCGTCGACCCAGCCGCTCTTCTTCTTGCCGCCGTAGTACCAACTGCCGTTTACGGACACCTTGGTGGACTTGCAGTTCTTGTCGGCGACGACCCGGTAGCCCTTGGCGAGGTTGTAGCTGTCGCGGTCGACGCAGCGCTTGTCCGGCTCCGAGGAGCAGGCCGTGAGTGCAGCGGCGAGGAGGCCCATGCCGCCGAGCACGACGGTGCCCGAGCGCAGTTGACGACGTGTGTCAGCCATGTCCGTTCCCCCGTTGTTTCGTTCGGTTCGACTTTGCTTCGTTTGTGATTCTTCTTGGACGTCCGACGATCAGAGTAGAGAGCACCGCAGTACGTGCGTGCGACGGCCCCCTGCGATGCGGGCTCCCCTACAGTCGCTTCGTGCTCTTTGGAATGGTGTGCGCGCTTGGTGCGTCGGTCTGCTTCGGAACCGCGACGGTGCTCCAGGCGATGGCGTCGCGCGCGGCCGCCGGCACCGGGCCGGGCGGGGACGCGGCACTGTTGCTCCGCGCACTGCGGCAATGGCGCTATCTGGCCGGGCTCGCGCTCGACGGGGTCGGGTTCCTGCTCCAGATCGCCGCGCTCCGGTCGATTCCGATCTACACGGTGGGGGCGGCGCTCGCCGCGAGCCTCGCCGTGACGGCGGTCGTGGCCTCACGGCTGCTGCGGGTACGGCTGGACCGGGTCGAGTGGGGCGCGGTGGGACTGGTGTGCGCGGGGCTCGCGATGCTGGGGTCGGCGTCCGGCACCGAGGGCGAGCGCCCGGGGTCGGCGGCCCTGAAGTACGCGATGCTGGGCACGGCCGTCGGGGTGCTGCTGCTGGGCCTCGTGAGCGGGCGGCTGCCCGATCGGGGGCGCCCGCTCGTCCTCGGTCTCGGCGCCGGCTTCGGCTTCGGTGTGGTCGAGGTGTCGGTGCGGCTCATCGACGACCTCGACCCCGGTGCGCTGCTGGCCGATCCGGCGGCGTACGCGCTGCTCATCGGCGGCGGCGCGGCGTTCCTGCTGCTCACCTCGGCCCTTCAGCGCGGCTCCGTCACGACCGCGACCGCCGGGCTGGTGATCGGGGAGACGATCGGGCCCGCCCTGGTGGGCGTGGTGTGGCTGGGCGACCGCACGCGGGAGGGGCTCGCCTGGCTGGCGGTCCTCGGCTTCGCGGTCGCGGTGGCGGGCGCGTTGGCGCTGGCCCGCTTCGGCGAGGCCCCGGTGCAGGGCTCCGGCGGGGCCCCGGTGCAGGAATCGACGTAGTCGCTCCGGCGAGGCCCCGATGGGAATCGACGTAGTCGCTCCGGCTCGCTCGGCGGGCAGCGGGCCCGCTTAGTCACGGCTCCGGGGCAAAGCACGCCACAGCCGCTCCCGGCCCGCTCGGCAGGCAGCGGTCCACGTCCGCCCGACCCAGGTGCAGGAGCCGCTCCCGACTCCCCTCGGCAGAGGCCTCGCTTCAGAGAGCGCGACGGTCCCCTCCGGCTCCGCGGCAACCGGGAGTCCGGGCCGCGAACCGGGGAAAGGGAGCTGGAGCCGGGAGCCAGGGAGCGGGAGCCAGAGCCGCGAGCCAGGGAGCGGGAGCCGGAGCCGCGAGCAGGAGCCGGGGAACGGGAGCCGGAGCCGGGGCCGCGAGCCAGGGAGCGGGAGCCGGGGAACGGGAGCCCGTGCCGCGAACCGGGGAAAGGGAGCCGGGAGTCGCGTCAGGGCAGCGCCCGGCACAGCGCGTCGAGCGCCCCCGACCACGCGTGGTCCGGCGGTGTCCCGTACCCCACCACCAGCGCGTCCTGCGGTTCCGTGACCGCGTCGGGGTGGCGGTAGCGCGTCAGGCCGTGGACGGCCAGCCCCTGCCAGGCCGCCGCCCGGACCACCGACTGTTCGGTGCCCGCGGGAAGCCTGAGGACGGCGTGCAGGCCGGCCGCGATTCCGGTGGCGTGGACCGTCGGGGCGCGATCGGCGAGGGCCGCGACCAGCGCGTCGCGGCGCCGTCGGTAGCGCAGCCGGGCCGCCCGGACGTGCCGGTCGTAGGCGCCGGAGGTGAGGAACTCAGCGAGGGTGAGCTGGTCCAGCGCCCCGGTCGACCAGCCCCCGCCGTCCTTGAGCGCGGTGACCTCGGGCGTGAGCGACGGCGGCAGGACCAGCCAGCCCAGTCGCAGCGCGGGGGCCAGGGACTTGCTCGCGGTACCCAGGTGGACGACGTGCCGGGGGTCCAGTCCCTGGAGGGCGCCGACGGGCTGGCGGTCGTAGCGGAACTCGCCGTCGTAGTCGTCCTCCAGGATCAGGCCGCCGGTGCGGCGGGCCCAGTCCACGACGGCGGCCCGGCGGTCCGGATGGAGCGGCACCCCCATGGGGAACTGGTGCGCGGGCGTGAGCAGGACGGCTCCGACCCCGGCCAGGTCGTCGGTGCGGGCGCCGAGTCCGTCCAGGGGCAGCGGGACGGTCCGCAGGCCCGAACGGTGCAGGAGGTTCCAGTGCAGTTCGAGCCCGTAGGCCTCGACGGCCACGGAGCGCACGCCGCGCTGTCGCAGGACCGCGCCGAGCAGCGTCAGGCCGTCGGCGAATCCGGAGCAGACCACGATGCGCTCCGGATCGGCCCGCACGCCGCGGGCGCGGGAGAGGTAGCCGGACAGGGCGGTGCGCAGTTCGGGGGTGCCGCGCGGATCGCCGTACCCGAGTGCTTCGTGCGGCGCGGCGCTCAGCGCTCGGCGGGCGGCCCTGAGCCATGCGGTGCGTGGGAAGGAGGCGAGGTCCGGGCTGCCGGGGGCGAGGTCGTAGGCGGGGCGCGCCTGCTCGCGGTGGCGCGGCGCCGTCTCCGGGGCCGGCGGTACGACCGTCCGCTCGGCCACCCTGGTGCCCGAGCCCTGGCGTGCGGTGAGCCAGCCCTCGGCGACGAGGTCGGCGTACGCGTCGGCGACCGTGTTGCGGGCGATGCCCAGGTCGACGGCGAGCGACCGGGAGGAGGGGAGCCGGGTGCCGGGTGCGAGCCGGCCGCTGCGGACGGCCTCGCGCAGCGCGTCCGTCAGCCCTTTGCGCACCCCGGACCCGGTCGGCTCGACATGGAGGTCGAATCCCTCGCCTCCCAAAGTGGCCCGTGACTCTGCCATGGAAATGGACCATACTCCTGGGCTACTCCGCCCGTAGTGTCGGGACCCATGACGACGCATGACGACACCACGACCACCGGCCGCTCCACCGAATACGTTCCCGAGCACACCCCCCGCCTGGACTGGGCCATGCTCGCCCCCGACGTGTACAAGGCGATGATCAAGCTCGACGCGGCGGCCCGGAAGGGTCTGGACCCCGTGATCCTGGAACTGGTGAAGATCCGCGCCTCGCAGCTCAACCACTGCGCCTTCTGCCTGGACATGCACACCAAGGACGCGATCGCCGCCGGTGAGAGCGTCGAGCGGATCATCCAGCTCGGCGCGTGGGAGGAGTCGAAGCACTTCTACACGCAGAAGGAGGTCGCGGCGCTCGAACTGACCGAGGCGGTCACGGTCCTGACGGACGGATTCGTGCCCGACGAGGTGTACGAGCAGGCCGCCAAGCACTTCGAGGAGGCCGAACTGGCCCAGCTGATCGCCGCGATCACGGTGATCAACGCCTGGAACCGGTTCGGCGTGGCCTGCCGGCTGGTGGCCGGGCACTACCGAGCGGGTCAGTACAAGTGACGGGCTCGGACGGGAGCACCCGTACGAGCCTCCTCGACGCCGAGGTGCGTACCGCGATGCAGGCGTTCAGCGCCGCCGCGAAGAAGGGTCTCGGGGACCCGGCGCTGGCGGAGATGGTCATGATCCGCGCCTCGCAGACAAACCACTGCGCGTTCTGTCTCGACATGCATGTGAAGCTCGCCCGCAAGCACGGAGTCGACGACGACCGCATCCAGCTCCTCAACGCCTGGGAGGAGGCCGAGGAGGCGTTCAGCGAACGCGAACGGGCGGCGCTCGCCCTGACCGACGCGGTCACGGTCCTGACGGACGGTTTCGTGCCGGACGAGGTCTACGAGCGCGCCGCCGAGCATTTCGACGAGGCGGGGATCGCGCATCTCATCGGGCTGATCACCGCCATCAACAGCTGGAACCGGCTGATGGTGACCCGGCGCATCGCACCGGGCGCCACCGCGTGGTGAGTCACGGCACGGACAGGGCCGAGACGTTCCGGGCACTGCACCGGGGCCGCCCGCCGGGTGACCCGCTGGTGCTGCCGGGCCCGTGGGACGCGGCCAGCGCGCGGGTGTTCGTGGACGCCGGGTTCCCGGCGCTCGCCACACCGAGCGCCGGGGTCGCCGCCTCCCTCGGGTACGAGGACGGGGCGACGCCCGCCGAGGAGATGTTCGCGGCGGTCGCGCGGATCGTCCGCGCGGTGGACGTGCCCGTGTCCGCGGACGTCGAGGACGGCTACGGGCTCCCGCCCGGGGAACTGGTGGAGCGGCTCCTGGGGACGGGGGCGGTCGGCTGCAATCTGGAGGACTCGGTGGGAGGCGTCCTCAAGGACCCCGCCCGGCACGCCGACTGGCTGGCCGAGGTGCGGGCCGCCGCCGGGGACCGGCTCTTCGTCAACGCCCGCATCGACACGTTCGCGTACGGGGACCCGGACCCGGAACGGGCGATCGAGCGGGCCGCGCTGTACGTCGCCGCAGGCGCCGACTGCGTGTACCCCATCGGCGCTCCCGTCGACGTACTCCCCCAGCTGCGCGCCGGGATCGAGGGGCCGGTCAACGTGTTCGCCAGGACCGGCGACGCCCGGCTCGACGAGCACCTCACGGAGCTGGGCGAACGGGGCGCCACCCGCGTCACGTTCGGGCCGGGGCTGCAGCGCCGGACCGCTCAGGCCCTGGGGGAGATCGCCGCGGAACTCCGGCGGTAGGCAGGCCCCCACCGCCGGCGGGACTCCGGCGGTGAGCGGGGCCCCCGCCGGCGGGACTCCGGCGGGGGCCCGCGGAAGCAGGCAGGGTCAGGGCAGCCACGCCCGCCACGTCGACTCGTGGCTGCCCACCCACTTCTTCGCCGCCTCCTCGGGCGTCAGCTTGTCGTTGGCGATCATCAGGGAGACCTCGTTCTGGTCCTCGGTCGTCCACTTGAACTTCTTCAGGAAGTCCGCCGCCTTGCCGCCGCTCTTCGCGAAGTCCGTGTTGAGGTACTTCTGGAGCGGGGTGTGCGGGTAGGCGCAGGCGACCTTCGCGGCGTCGGCGTCGCAGCCCTCCTTGTAGGCGGGGAGTCTCACCTCCGTCATCGGGACCTTCTCGAAGAGCCACTGCGGGGAGTACCAGTAGGTGAGGAAGGGCTTCTTCGCCTTGGCGAACTGCTTGATCTGGGTGATCTGCGCCGCCTCGGAACCCGCGAACACCACCTGGTAGTTCAGCTTCAGGTTGTTCACCAGCGCCTTGTCGTTGGTGACGTAGGACGGGGAGCCGTCCAGGAGCTGGCCCTTGCCGCCGCTCTCGGCCGTGCGCAACCGGTCGGCGTACTTGTCGAGGTTCTTCCAGTCGGTCACGTCCGGGTGCTGCTCGGCGAAGTACGTCGGGACGTACCAGCCGATGTGCCCGGTCACCCCGAGCTGCCCACCCTTCGTGATCGTCTTCTTGTCGTCGACGTACCGCTTCTCCTGGTCGGGGTGACCCCAGTCCTCCAGGATCGCGTCGACGCGGCCCTGGCTGAGCGCGTCCCAGGCGGGGACCTCGTCGACCTGGACGGTGTCGACGCGGTAGCCCATCTCGTGCTCCAGCAGGTACTGGGCGACGGCCACGTTGGCCTGCGCGCCCACCCAGGACTGCACGGACAGGGTGACCGTCTTCGCGCCCTGGGCGTTCGCGAACGGCGAGGCCTGCTTGGTCATGTCGGCGGCGCCGCAGCCGGTCAGCAGCAGGAGCGCCGATCCGCCCGCCACCACGGCGGTGGTACGAAATCGCATGTCACGCTCCCTTCTTCGCACGGCGTTCGGTGGGCTGGGTCACCCGGTCGAGCATCAGGCCGAGGCAGACGATCGCGGCGCCGGCGACCAGCCCGGTCGCCAGGTCGCCCTGCGCCAGACCGAAGACGACGTCGTAGCCGAGCGCTCCACCGCCGACGAGACCGCCGATGATGACCACGGCGAGGACGAGCACGACGCCCTGGTTGACAGCGAGCAGCAGGGCCGGCCGGGCCAGCGGCAGCTGGACCTGGCGCAGCTGCTGCCCGCTGGTCGCGCCCATCGAGCGGGCCGCCTCCAACGCGGCGGGGTCCACCGCGCGCAGCCCCTGGGTGGTGATGCGGACCACGGCGGGCAGCGCGTAGACGACGGCCGCGGCGACGGCGGGCGCGCGGCCCACGCCGAACAGCGCCACCACCGGGATCAGGTAGACGAACTGCGGCATGGTCTGGAAGACGTCCAGCACGGGCCGCAGCAGCCGTTCGACGCGCTCGCTGCGCGCCGCCGCGATACCGGTGGCGAAGCCCAGCACCAGGGTCACCGCGACGGCCGCGAGGACCTGCGAGAGCGTGTCCAGGGACGGCTTCCACACACCCAGCACGCCGATCGCGGCCATGGCGAGGACGGCGGTGAGCGCGGTGCGCCAGGTGCCGATCAGCCAGGCCAGAGCGGCCACGATCAGCAGGACCGACCACCAGGACAGCCACAGCAGGCAGTCCCGGAGCGGGTCGAGGACCCAGGTCGTGAAGTGGCCCGCCCAGTCGGCGGTGCCCCCGATGACGGGGACGCCGGAGTAGAGGTGGTTCGTCATCCAGTCGACGACCCGGTTCACGGGCTCGGCGATGCCCACCACCCACGAGCCGGGCCAGTCGAGACGGCCGGTGAGGCGTCCGGCGACCGCGACGGCCACGGCGGCGGCCGCGGCGTACGCCCAGGGTGCGAGGGCGCGTTCCGACTCGCCGAGCCGCTCCCCCGCGGAGGCGGTGACCCGGTCCAGGACGACGGCGAGCAGCACGATGGGGACGCCGGCGGCGAGCGCGGCGCCCACGTCGACGGAGGCGAGTGCCTGGTAGACGCGGTCGCCGAGGCCGCCCGCACCGATCACGGACGCGATGACGGCCATGGACAGCGCCATCATGATCGTCTGGTTGAGGCCGAGCAGGAGCTCCTTGCGGGCCAGCGGGAGCCGGGCTGTGGTGAGCCGCTGACGGGCGGTGGCGCCCAGCGAGGCGACCGCCTCCATCACGCCGGTGTCCGCGTCGCGCAGGCCGAGCGCGGTGAGGCGGGCCATGGGCGGGGCGGCGTAGACGACGGTGGCGAGCACGGCCGCGGGGACGCCGATGCCGAAGACCAGCACGACGGGGAGCAGGTAGGCGAAGGCGGGCAGGACCTGCATGGTGTCCAGGACGGGCCGCAGCGCGCGATACGTGCGGTCGGACAGGCCCGCGGCCAGGCCGAGCAGTGCGCCCAGGACGACGGACGCGAGGACGGCGACCACCATGAGCGCCAGTGTCTGCATGGTGGGCACCCACATGCCGAGCACGCCGCAGGCGAGGAAAGCCGCGGCCGTGCCGAGTGCCAGCCGTACGCCGGCGGTCCGCCAGGCGACGAGTGCCGCCACGGCCGTCACGCCGGCCCAGCCGGCGGCGAGCAGCACGAGGTAGACGGCGCGCACGGCCAGGACGACGGCGTTGCTGACGTACCCGAAGAAGTACAGGAACAGCGGGTGGCTGTCGCGGTTGTCGATGATCCAGTCGCTGGTCCGGCCGAGCGGCCCGCCGAGGTCGACGGTGAGGGCGTGCGGCCAGGTGCCGCTGGCCCAGCGGGAGTCGAGGACGGGCACGACGACGGCCGCGGCGACGGCGAGCATCAGGAGCTTGCCGACGGCCCGGTGTCTGAGCAGTCCGCCGATCCGGGAGGGGGCGAGCGGCGCGGTGACGGTGGCCATCAGACCACCTCCTTGTCCTGCTCCGTTCCGGCGGCGGCGCCGAGGTCGGACCCGCTTCCGGCCGCGCTCTCCCCGCCGGAGCCGGACCCGGCGGCGTCACCAGGACCGGACTGGGCCTGTGCCGTGTCACCCGCACCGGACTGCGTCCCGGCGACGACGCCGAGCAGGCGCTCGTGGTCGACGACTCCGAGACAGCGGCCGCCGTCCATGACACGGGCGGGGGCGCCGGTCCGGGCCACCGCCTCGATCGCCTGGGACACGGTCGCGTCGGGCGTCAGGGCCGGACCGCCGGCCGCCTCGTGCGCGGACGCCGCCCGCATCGCGGTACGGACGGTCACGACCTGCTCGCGCGGGACGTCCCGGACGAACTCCCGTACGTAGTCGTCGGCGGGCGAGCCGACGATCTCCTCGGGGGTGCCGAGCTGGACGATCCTGCCGTCGCGCATCAGGGCGATCCGGTCGCCCAGGCGCAGGGCCTCGTTCAGGTCGTGGGTGATGAAGACCATCGTGCGGCCCTCCTCGCGGTGCAGCCGGACGACCTCCTCCTGCATGTCGCGCCGGATCAGCGGGTCGAGCGCGCTGAACGGCTCGTCGAACAGCAGGACCTCCGGGTCCACCGCGAGGGCGCGGGCCAGTCCGACGCGCTGCTGCTGACCGCCGGAGAGCTGGCCCGGCCTGCGCTGCTCCAGGCCCTCCAGGCCGACCTTGGTGACGATCTCCGCGGCCCTGGCGCGGCGCTCCTCCTTGCCGACGCCCTGGATCTCCAGACCGTAGGCGACGTTGTCGAGGACCGTGCGGTGCGGCAGCAGGCCGAAGTGCTGGAAGACCATCGCGGCGCGGTGGCGGCGGAGTTCGCGCAGCCGGGTCCGGTCCATGGCGAGAACGTCCTCGCCATCGATGGCGAGGCTGCCGGACGTCGGTTCGATGAGCCGCGTCAGACACCGGACCAGGGTGGACTTGCCGGAGCCGGACAGGCCCATGACGACGAAGACCTCGCCCTTGCGCACGTCGAAGCCGACGTCGCGGACGGCGGCCGTGCAGCCGGTGCGCGAGCGCAGCTCGGCGGGGGCGAGCGCGGCGAGTTCGGGGTCCGCCGGGACGCGCTCGGCCTTCGGGCCGAACACCTTCCACAGGTTGTGCACGGAGAAGACGGGCTCGACGGCCTTGTTCTCCTGGAGGGTTGCCGTACTCATCACTCACCACCACCGATCAGATCGACGCACTTCTCCCCGACCATGAGCACCCCGATCATCGGGTTCACGGCGGGCATGGTCGGGAAGACGGACGCGTCGGCGATCCGGATCCCGTCGAGCCCGCGGATGCGCAGCTCGGGGTCCACGACGGCGAGTTCGTCGGCCGGGTCACCCATGCGGCAGGTGCCCGCGGGGTGGTAGACGGTGTGCGCGACCTGGCGGGCGTAGGCGCTGAGCTCCTCGTCGTCCGTGATGCCGGGGCCGGGGCACACCTCCCGCTTGAGCCAGCCGGCCAGCGGCTCGGACTTGGCGATCTCTCGGGCGATCTTGATGCCGTCGACGAGGGTGCGCCCGTCGTAGTCGTCCTCGTCCGTGAAGTAGCGGAAGTCCAGGGCGGGTTTGACGGACGGATCGGCGCTGGTGAGGTACAGCCGGCCGCGGCTGCGCGGCTTGGGGATGTTCGGGGTCATCGAGACGCCGTGCGCCGGGCGTTCGTAGCCCAGTCGCTCGGGGTTGTCCGTGAAGGGGACCTGGTAGAAGTGGAACATCAGGTCGGGTCCCTGGTGCTCCGGGTCCCGGCGGACGAACAGGCCCGCGTCGGAGTCCATCGCGGAGTTCTCGGGGATCGGGCCGTCGGTCTCCCACACGATGACCGACTCGGGGTGGTCGAGCAGGTTCTCGCCGACCCCGGGCAGGTCGTGGGCGACGGGTATGCCGAGCCGCTCCAGGTCCTCCTTCGGCCCGATGCCGGAGTGCATCAGCAGCCGCGGCGAGTCGACGGCGCCCGCGCACAGCACGACCTCGTTCCGCGCGCTCACGAGGATCTCCTCGCCGTCCTTGGTGCGCACGTGCACGCCCCTCGCGCGGGTCCCGTCCAGCTCCAGCCGGTACGCCCAGGTCTCCAGCAGGATCGTCAGATTGGGCCGCTGGTCCATGACGGGGTGCAGGTACGCCACGGACGCGCTCGACCTCTTGTTGTTCTCGGGGTGGTAGGCGAGGTCGAAGAAGCCGACGCCTTCGGTGAACGGCTTCTCGTTGAAGCCCTCGACGCGCGGCACGCCGAGCGCGGTCCGGGCGGCGTCGACGAAGTCGCGGGCGATGGCGTTCCGGTCCTTCTCGTCGACCGGGACGATGTTGTTGAGCAGGCGCGCGTAGTACGCCTCCATCGGCACCGCGCCCCAGCCCTCGGCTCCCGACGCCTCCCACTCGTCCCAGTCGGACGGCAGCGGCTTGAACGCGATCAGCGTGTTGTGGGACGAGCAGCCGCCGAGCACCCGGGCGCGGCTGTGCCGGATGTGCGAGTTGCCGCGCGGCTGCGGGGTCGTCGGGTAGTCGTAGTCGAGTTCGCCGCCGAGCAGGCCCATCCAGCGGCGCAGGGTGAGGACGTCGTCGCGGTCCACGTCACTGGGGCCGCCTTCGATGACGGCGACGGTGACGTCGGGGTTCTCGGTGAGGCGGGAGGCGATCACGGAGCCCGCCGTGCCGCCGCCGATGACGACGTAGTCGTACGTGTTCTCGTGCATGTGGTCGTGCTCCAAGGTGCGGGTGGTGGGGGTTGGCCGGGGCCGGACCGCGGCCGGCCGGGCGGGGACCGGTGTCAGCCCGCGAACCAGCGGACCGGCTTGGGCGCCAGGTTCTGGTACACGTGCTTGGTCTCGCGGTACTCGGCGAGACCGGCCGGGCCGAGTTCGCGCCCCACACCGCTCTTTCCGAAACCGCCCCACTCCGCCTGCGGGAGGTAGGGGTGGAAGTCGTTGATCCAGACGGTGCCGTGCCGCAGCCGTCCGGCGACGCGCCGGGCGCGGCCCGCGTCGGCGGTCCAGACGGCGCCGGCCAGCCCGTACTCGGTGTCGTTGGCGAGGGCGACGGCCTCGTCCTCGGTGCGGAAGGTCTCCACCGTCAGGACGGGTCCGAACACCTCCTCGCGGACGACCTTCATCTCGCGGTGGCACTGGTCGAGGACGGTCGGCTCGTAGAAGTAGCCGGTGGCGGGCCGCACGTCGGACGGCTCGGGCCGCTTGCCGCCGGACCGCAGCACCGCCCCCTCGGCGAGCGCGGAGGCGACGTACGCCTCCGTCTTCTCGCGCTGCTGCTCGGAGACGAGCGGGCCGCACTCGACGCCGTCCTCGGTGCCGCGGCCGAGCCTGATCCGGGCGGCCCTGCGGGCGAGTTCGGCGACGAACCGCTCGCGGACCGATTCCTCGACGATGAGCCGCGAACCGGCCGAGCAGACCTGGCCGCTGTGGATGAAGGCGGCGTTGAGGGCCTGGTCGACCGCGGTGTCGAAGCCCTCCTCGGTCGCGCAGGCGTCGGCGAAGACGACGTTCGGGTTCTTGCCGCCCAGCTCCAGGGCGACCTTCTTGACGCCCGCCATGGCGGCCTGGCCGACCTTGGTCCCGCTGACGAGCCCGCCGGTGAAGGAGACGAGGTCGACGCCGGGATGCTCGGCGAGGCGCGCGCCGACGCTCTGGCCGGGCCCGGTGACGATGTTGGCGACGCCGGCCGGAAGTCCGGCCTCGGCGAGCAGCCGGATCAGGGCGACGGTCGTCAGCGGGGTGATCTCGCTCGGCTTGACGACGAAGGTGTTCCCGGCGGCGAGCGCGGGAGCGATCTTCCAACTGGCCTGGAGTAGCGGGTAGTTCCAGGGGGTGATCATCGTGCACACGCCGACCGGCTCGTGCACGACGACGCTGTGGACCTCGTCGGTGCCGGCGTCCACGACCCGCCCGCCGCCCTCGCCCACGACGAGATCGGCGAAGTGGCGGAAGGCGTCGGCGACGCAGTCGATGTCGACGCGGCCCTCCTCGACGGTCTTGCCCGCGTCACGGCTCTCGAGCAGCCCGAGTTCCTCGCGGTCGCGCACCAGGAGGTCGGCGACGCGACGGAGCAGGGCGGCCCGGTCGGCGGTGGGGGTGCGGGGCCAGGGGCCCTCGTCGAAGGCACGGCGGGCCGCCTCGACGGCCGCGTCCGCATCCCGCTCGTCACCCTCCGCGACCACGGCGAACGGCTTGGCATCGGCGGGATCGAGGATCTCGCGGGTGGCGCGGGAGACGGCGTCGCGCCATTCGCCGCCCACGTGGATGGTCTGTTCTGCCTGCTGTCCGGCCATGATCGGTGATGCCTTCCGTTCCTGTTCCGCGCCCCGGGTCACACGCATGTCGCCCTTGGGGACCGGGAGCACCTGCCCCCCCGACCCCGGATGCATGCACAACCGGTCACCAAAAGTGCGCCGGGTCACTGAAAAATCCCACGAAATAGGACCACAACGGCTGAAATCTTCTACCGAGAGTGACCGGAAGCCAGGAGCGCGGCCCGCGCGAGCCCGACAACCCTGGGTACGGGTACCGGACTCCGGCCCGCCACCCCGTGGACGCCGGACTTTCCTTTGACTAAAGTCAAAGAAATATGAGGCCCGTGTCAGCGAACCCGTCAGCGCACCCGCCGGCCCACCACGTGCGTGCGCTGCGTCGCTTCAACCGCTACTTCACCCGCCGCATCGGCGCGCTCGACGACCACTACCTCGGCCAGGACCGCCCGCTCGGCGAGGCCCGGCTGCTGTTCGAGATCGGCGCCGAGGGCGCCTCGCTGCGGGACCTGAGGAGCCGACTCGGCCTGGACGCCGGGTACTTGAGCCGCACGGTGCGAGCCCTGGAGACACAGGGGCTCGTCCGGGTGACGGTTCACCCGCACGACAACCGGCTGCGGGTCGCCGAACTCACCGCGACCGGACGGGCCGAGGTGACCGAGCAGAACCGGCTGGCCGACGAACTGGCGGAAGGACTGCTCGCCGGACTCGGCGGACGGCAGCGCGACGAGCTGACCGCCGCACTCGGCGCCGCCCAGCGGCTCCTGCGGCTCGCCGCGATCACGGTCGTACGCGTCGACGGCGCCTCGCGCGACGCCCGCGACTGCCTCGCCGCCTACGCCGCCGACATCGACGCCCGCTTCCCCGAGGGCTTCGACACCGCCGCCCTCGTCCGGCCCCACGAGGTGTCGGGGGACGCGGGCGCCTTCCTCGTCGCCTACGAGGAGGGACGGCCCGTGGCCTGCGGGGCACTGCGCCGACTGGAACCGGGAGTGGGTGAGATCCGGCACGTGTGGGTCCACCCCGACGCCCGCCGCCTCGGCCTCGCGCGGCGCGTCCTGCGCGGCCTCGAGGAGCACGCCGCCGCACTCGGCTGCACCGTCGTCCGACTCGACACGCACGCCGTGCTCACCGAGGCGCAGGCCATGTACCGGGCGTGCGGATACACGGAGATCCCGCGGTACGACGACAACGTGTACGCGGCCCACTGGTTCGAGAAGCGGTTGCCCCCCGTAGCAAGGCCCTAGGAACCGTTCGCGCAGTCGGCGCCGGTGGGGCAGAAGGAGTTCACGGCCGTCGTCAGGTCACCGGTCATGTCACCGCCCTCGGGGCCGCTCGCGTTGATCGCGTACAGCGTGCCGTCGGCGGCCCGGAAGCGGTGGTCGACGACGTGCGTGGGTCCGTTGTCCTTGCTGTCGTAGCGGTAGGTCACCTCGATCCAGTCGGATCCCGACTGCCGTCCCAGGAACCGGTAGCCGTTCAGTTTCCCCCAGATCGTCTCGGCCTTGTCCATCGACTCGGCCAGGGAGTTCTCCTTGACCTCGAACAGCATCAGCCTGCGGTCACCACCGGGGGACGTGTACGTGACGACCTGCGCCAGCTTGCCCCGCTCCTCCTTGCGCGCCCACCCGTCCGGCACGTCCACCGTGTAGCCGACCGGGTCCACCGCCCGGCTGTATCCGGGCGCGGGTGCCGCGACGGTGGGCTGCGCCGAGTCGGCGAAGGTGTCGTCGCTGCCGGAGGCCTGCCCGGTCTCCTGCGGGGGCGCCGTCTGCGTGGCCGTGACGGTCACCGCCGGCGACGACGCGCCGGCGTCCGTACGGCCTCCCCTGTCGTCCCTGGTCAGCGCCCACACTCCGCCACCCAACCCGCCCGCGAGGACGGCCACCGCCACGATCACCACGAGCAGCCGGCGCGAGTCCGCCCCACCGGAGGGCGGGCGGCCTCCGGCGGGAGCCGGACCGAGCACGGGCGGCTGCGGAAACGGATACGGCGCCTGCTGCGGCAGCTGTGGCGGCGGGGGAGGAACCGCGGGCGGATACCCGTCCGGGCGCAGGGTCCCCGCCTGGGTCGGCGCGGACGCCCACCACTGCGCCTGCGCGTCCGGCGGCGCCCCCGCGGCACCGGATCCGCCCGCGGCGGCGCTCCCGTCGCGCACGCCGGTGCCGTCGTCGTCGATCCACCGCTGACGGTCCGCGTCCCACCGCTGTGTCATCTCGTCACCCCCCGTTCCTCCCGGACCGCTGCCGCTGTTCCGCGAGCTGTGCGATCACCTGCACGACGGCGGCCGTCGCGGCCGGCCCCGCGACCGCCGCCGCGGCGGTCTCCAGCCGCACGCGCAGCCGTCCGGGCCGCGCCGGATCCCCGCGGCCCGTGCGCTCGATCTTCCCCTGCACCACGGCGAGTTCGCTGTCGAGCCCGGCCATGTCGTCCCTCGCGGTGAGCAGCCGCAGCCGGTCCCGCAGGGTGCGCACCGCCTCCGGGAGCATCGTCGTGCCCCGGCCGGAGGCGGCCCGCGCGAGCCAGAGGAGCACGCAGACCGACGCGTAGTACGGCACCGCGACGGAGCCGGACAGCATCGCGATGCCCCCGGGGTCCGCCACCGACGTCTCCGCGACGAGGAACAAGCCCCGGTTCACGAGCAGCGCGACCCCGGTCGAGGCCTCCCGTCGGCGCGCCCGTAACGCGTGGGCGTACGGCGTCGGCGTCCGCACCGAGGGACGGTGCCGCGGGATGCTCCTCGTGCCCGACGAGTTCGTCGATCACCCTGGCCCCGAAGGCCGGGTCAAGATGGGCCCCGGCGCACGGCGGCCGAGTGGCCTCGCTGTGCGCGTACTGTCGCCCGGATCCCGTCACTGGGACCACCCCCGCCGTGTTTCCCCCGGCCGCCCCGGTTCCCTGGGCGGCTCGCACGTCACGACGATAGTGAGGTCTGCCCCTGCCGCACCCTTCTTTATGGCGACAAAGCGCGCATGTTCGATACGTACTTTCCCTACGCACACGTCGGCCCCCGCCCGGAATCGCTTCCGGGCGGGGGCCGACGCAGGTGTGGGTGGCTCAGATGAGGCCGAGGGCGCGAACGGCCTCGCGCTCCTCCTCCAGCTCCTTCACCGACGCGTCGATGCGGGCGCGGGAGAACTCGTTGATGTCCAGGCCCTGGACGATCTCGTACTGGCCGTCCTTGGTGGTGACGGGGAAGGAGGAGATGAGACCCTCCGGCACACCGTAGGAACCGTCCGACGGGATACCCATCGAGGTCCAGTTGCCGTCCGCGGTGCCGTTGACCCACGTGTACACGTGGTCGATGGCGGCGTTGGCGGCCGAGGCGGCGGAGGACGCGCCACGGGCCTCGATGATCGCGGCACCGCGCTTGGCGACGGTCGGGATGAAGTCCTCGGCCAGCCACTTCTCGTCGCCCACGACCTCGGCGGCGTTCTTGCCGGCGACCGTGGCGTGGAAGATGTCGGGGTACTGGGTGGCGGAGTGGTTGCCCCAGATGGTCAGACGCTTGATGTCGGCGACCGTGCTGCCCGTCTTCTTCGCGAGCTGGGTCAGCGCGCGGTTGTGGTCCAGGCGGGTCATGGCCGTGAAGCGCTCGACCGGTACGTCCGGGGCGGCGGCCTGCGCGATGAGCGCGTTGGTGTTCGCCGGGTTGCCGACGACCAGGATCTTGACGTCGTCCGCGGCGTGGTCGTTGATGGCCTTGCCCTGCGGCTTGAAGATACCGCCGTTGGCCTCCAGGAGGTCACCGCGCTCCATGCCCTTGGTACGCGGGCGGGCGCCGACGAGCAGACCGACGTTGGTGCCGTCGAAGGCGACGTTCGGGTCGTCCGTGATGTCGATGCCCTGAAGGAGCGGGAAGGCGCAGTCGTCGAGCTCCATGGCGGTGCCCTCGGCGGCCTTCAGGGCCGGCGTGATCTCCAGGAGGCGCAGTTTGACCGGCACGTCCGCGCCGAGCAGCTGGCCGGAGGCGATGCGGAAGAGCAGGGCGTAACCGATCTGGCCGGCCGCGCCGGTGACGGTGACGTTCACGGGAGTGCGGGTCATGGCGTTCTCCGTATGACAGCTGGCGGTGGGGCGTCCCTGCCCCGGGTGCAGGATCGTCCCTGGCAACCGCCGCAATGATCGATCAAAGGTTCCGATGATCGATCTCTCGGCGTCAAGAGAGATCCGCCCGTCAGGCTATCGCGCCTCCAGCATCCCGGACGTCCGGGTTCGTGTGGCCCACCCCACAGACCTTCCGAGCGGTGGCGGCCGCCGGTCCGGGAGAGGGGGACGCGGCGGCCGCCATCGGGGTCACCGGGGCGGTGTCCGGGAGGGTTGCCCTCCCGGACGACGCCGGATCCCGTGGGGTACGGGACGCCTGCCCCGTTCCCTCCGGACCATGCCCCCGCGTTCCTCGCCGTCTGTACGCCCCCGGCCCCGATCGGCCTGGACGGCCTCGTCCTCAAACGCCGGACGGGCTGAGAGGTGGCTCTCTGCCCTCAAGGCGGGACGGGACGGGAACCGCCGCCGGACGGGCCGAGGAATGCCGGACGGCACGGGACGTACCGCCGGACGACGCGGGAACTGCCGTCGGGACGGGCCATGACCGGCCCCTCACCCCACTCGCACCCGCACCCGCACCCGTATCCGCACCCACCCGCACCCGTATCCGTATCCGCACCCCACCCACACCCGCACCCGCCCTCTCACGGAAGGGGCCGTGCCGGTGAATCACATGCCCGTTGCGGACGGCGACACGAACCCACCGCACCGACACACCGGACCACACGACGGCTGCAACGGGCGGATCACCGGCACGGACCCGACCCACCCACCGGACAGACGGCGAAACGGCCCGACAGCC